>NZ_CP128361.1:5823690-6130200 GCF_030345075.1 Solwaraspora sp. WMMA2065 | reverse complement strand
GCCCGGACCGATCGCCGCGCCGCCCAGCGGTTGTTGTTCCTGTCCGCCTATCCAGACTGGACACCTGACGCGCTTGACCGGATGCGCGGTCGTCTCATCGACTCGGGCGTGCCCGCCGCCTTCCTCACCACCACCCAGCCATCCGGGCCACCGCAACCCTGACCCAGGCCCTCTCACCGAGACGCGGGTCCCGGAATCGTGGCTGCTCCGCCGCCTCCCTCCGCAGCGGAGCAGTCTTTCAGGTTGGGCCGGTGTCGCTCCGTCGCGCTACCAGTGGTCGCGCCGCTGCGGCACCGGTGCCACGCCGCGGAACGGATGCCCGGTGACGGTCGTACCGACCACCGGCACTGCTACCGGCGGGTCCATCGCGGGGACGGCCGAGTCCGACGCGGGAACGGCCCGGTCCGACGCTCGTACGGGTTGTGCGTACGCGTCCGTAGGCCGGTCGAACCAGTCAAAATCCTCGTCAGCAGCAGCCGGCGGCGCAGCAGCCGGCGGCGCGGCAGCCGGCGGCACAGCAGCAACCGACGGCACAACGACGGGCGGCACAGCGGCCACCGACGGCTCCGGCAGCACGACGGCGGGCCGACCACCCCGACGTTGGCGCGGCACGGTCACGCCGACCGTGTGGCGTCCACCGGGCGTCGCCCGGCGACGGAACAGCCCGGTACGGGTGGCCCGACGTCGCCCCCGCCCTCGACGGCGCCGATGCGGCGCGGCGTCCAGACTTCCGGCCCTGCGGCTGCCGACGGTGGCCGCCCGCGCCGGCCAGAGCGTCCGCCGCATCACCAGCAGCACCGTCAGACCGGACGCGATCAGCGCGACTCCCAACACTGTCACGTGGTGGTAACGAATCGGGCAACAGGCAGGAAACGTCGTCCCGGGGTCGATCGACCCAGGCTGGGGCCGGCCCGACGGCGGCGTACTGAGGGAAACCGCACACCGTCGGCCCCTGACCGGCGGTCGCGACGTCGATAGCATCCGCGGTGTGGGCGTGACGAGTGAGCAGTCCGGGACCGGAACCGACCTCCACAGCACCGCCGGCAAGCTGGCGGACCTGGAACGCCGGGTCGACGAGGCGGTGCATGCCGGCTCGGCCCGCGCGGTCGAGAAACAGCATGCCCGGGGCAAGAAGACCGCCCGGGAACGGATCGCGATGCTGCTCGACGAGGGTTCCTTCGTCGAGTTGGACGAGCTGGCCCGGCACCGGTCGACCAACTTCGGGTTGGAGCGCACCCGCCCGTACGGCGACGGGGTGGTCACCGGCTACGGCACCGTCGACGGCCGGCAGGTGTGCGTCTTCGCGCAGGACTTCACCGTCTTCGGCGGCTCGCTCGGCGAGGTCTTCGGCGAAAAGATCGTCAAGGTGATGGACCTCGCGATGAAGATCGGCTGCCCGGTCATCGGGATCAACGACTCCGGCGGCGCGCGCATCCAGGAGGGCGTGGTCAGCCTCGGCCTCTACGGCGACATCTTCTTCCGCAACGTCCGCGCCTCGGGCGTCATCCCGCAGATCTCCCTGGTGATGGGGCCCTGCGCGGGGGGCGCGGTGTACTCCCCGGCGGTCACCGACTTCACCGTGATGGTCGACCAGACATCGCACATGTTCATCACCGGCCCGGACGTGATCAAGACGGTCACCGGCGAGGACGTCGGCATGGAGGAGCTCGGTGGCGCCCGCACCCACAACGCCACCAGCGGAAACGCCCACTATCTGGCCACCGATGAGGAGGATGCCGTCGACTACGTCAAGGCGCTGCTGGCGTACCTGCCGAGCAACAACCTCGACGAACCGCCGACGCTGTCGGCCGACGTGGCGCCGGCCGACACCGAGACAGACCGTGAGCTGGACACCATCATCCCCGACTCGGCCAACCACCCGTACGACATGCACCGGGTGATCGAACACGTCCTGGACGACGGCGAGTTCCTGGAGGTCCAGCCGCTGTACGCGCAGAACATCGTGATCGGCTTCGGCCGCATCGAGGGCCGGCCGGTCGGGGTGGTCGCCAACCAGCCGATGCACTTCGCCGGCTGCCTGGACATCAAGGCCTCGGAGAAGGCCGCCCGGTTCGTGCGCACCTGCGACGCGTTCAACATCCCGGTGCTGACCTTCGTCGACGTGCCCGGCTTCCTGCCCGGCACCGACCAGGAGTGGGACGGGATCATCCGGCGCGGCGCGAAGCTGATCTACGCGTACGCCGAGGCGACCGTCCCGAAGGTCACCGTCATCACCCGCAAGGCGTACGGCGGCGCGTACGACGTGATGGGGTCGAAGCATCTCGGCGCGGACCTGAACTTCGCCTGGCCGACCGCGCAGATCGCGGTGATGGGCGCGCAGGGCGCGGTGAACATCCTCTACCGCGCTGAGCTGGCCGCCGCCGACGACCCGGCGGCGGTGCGGGCGCAGCGGATCGCCGAGTACGAGGAGCGGCTGGCCAACCCGTACGTGGCCGCCGAGCGCGGCTACGTCGACTCGGTCATCGCACCGTCGCAGACCCGGTTGCAGGTGGCGCGCGGGCTGCGGATGCTGCGTGGCAAGCGGGAGACCCTGCCGCCGAAGAAGCACGGCAACATCCCGCTCTGACCGGTTCGGGTCGCAGCGGTACGGGTCACCCGCCCGGTGGCGTCGGCAGGTCCAGGTCGGCCAGCCACGGGCTGGCCAGCAGCAGCGCTCCGATGAACAGCGCCGCGAGGTTGACCAGTCCGAAGAATCCCACCCAGACCAGGCCGGGCACCCGGGTCAGCCAGGCGAGCTGGTCGGCGTCCGACTCCGGCGAGCGGCCCTGGGCACGCAGCCGCTGCAGCTCACCGACCGGCCGCATCCCGCCGATCAGCAGGAACCACACCCCGGTGTACGCGAACGCGGCCTGCACCTCCGGGCCGGCGAACCACGAGACGGCGAAGACCACACCGCCGGTGGCCAGGATGGACACGATCCCGAAGAGGTTGCGGATCATCACCAGCATGGCGAGCAGCAGCGCCACGGCGATCCAGAGCAGCAGGGTGATCCGGTTGCCGCCGAGCAGCAGGGCACCGGCCAGCCCGACCAACGACGGCGCGACGTAGCCCGCCAGCAGGGTGAGGATCATGCCCAGCCCGGTCGGTCGGCCGGCCGACAGGGTCAGCCCGGAGGTGTCCGAGTGCAACCGGATCCCCTTGAGCTTGCGGCCGGTGAGCAGGGCGATCAGCGCGTGCCCGCCTTCGTGGGCGATGGTGATCGCGTTGCGGCCGATCCGCCAGGGCAGCCGGGTGAGCACCGCGGCCAGCGCGACGGCGGCGGTGATGAGCACGAGCAGTGGCGGCGGGTCGGTCTGGGCCGTGAAGAGGCGGTCCCACATTTCCGTCAGCCCGGTGATCGACACAGCCAGCGAGCCTACTCACCGCTCGCCACGCCCACCAGACCACCGTCCGCCGGCAGGCACGACCGTAGGTTCGCCACCGGCCCGCTCACTGACGGTCATGCGGTACGCGGCCACAGCGGCGAGCGTCACGGCTGTGCCGCCGGACAGCACCAGCAGTACGGGTACCAGACCGACGCTGGCGACCAGCAGGGCCGCATCGGCCAGGGCCACCAGCATCCACAGTGCAACGCTCGGCTTGGCGATCCGTCGACGGTTGACCATGTCGCACCCCTCCTTCCGTCGCGCTCCGGTTGTACCCGGAAGATCGGAAGTTCATGCGGGTAGTTCGAGGCTCAGCTTGCGGCGGGCTGGAACCTGCTCGCCATCAGCTCGAAGTAGACCAGGTCCTGCTGCCAGCGTTCGGCCGTGGTGGACCAGTAGATGGAGTACGCCTTGTCCGGCGCGGTGACGAACCCCCGGTTGCGCACCTGCAGTCGGTTGCCCTGGTTGCTGGTGTAGCGGAACTCCCAGTCGGCGGCGTCGAGGAAGTAGTCAACGGCCTCGATCCGTACCCGCTCGTAGTTGTTGTAGGTGCCCCGCCGCGCCTGCTCCTGGTTCTGCCAGTCGGCGACCGGATCCGGCTTCGGGTTGTCGGTCTGGTCGATGATGATCAGCCGGCCGAGCTGACCGTTCTCCCGAAACTCCACCCGGGTTCGTTCGCGGCTGACCGACCAGCCTTCCGGCACCGGCACCGAGAACCCGGTCTGGTCCTCGTGCAACCGCCAGCCGTCGGGCAACGGCGACTGCGGGTCCGGCGGCTGGGGCGACTCATCGCTCTGCGGCGGCACCGCCGGCACCTCGGGCGACGTCTCGGCCGCCGGCGAGCTCGGCTCGACACTCGGTTCGGCACTCGGCGCCCCGGAGGTGGGGGCCGGGGCCGACGGCGTGGCCGAGGCGGCTGGACCGGTGCCGAGCTGGCCGTCGGGCTCGTCCTCGTCGCCGGCGGCCAGCAGCGCGCCGGTCACCAGCAACGCCAGTACGACGACAGCTGCCACACCGCTGATCAGCCAGGTACGCGGCAGCTCGGTCATGGACCGGACGGCCTGCGCGGCGCGGTCGAACAGCAGGGCCGGCGCGGACCAGTTTCGCCGGTCCGACGCGCTGGCGGCAGCAGCCGCCGACCCGGGTTGTTCCTCGACCGGCGGCCGCTCGGCGGGCTCGACGACCGTCGGCTGCTCCGTCGCCGTCGGCTGCTCAGCCGCCTTGGCAGCCACTGGCTGCTCAGCCGCCTTGGCAGCCACTGGCTGCTCTGTCGCCTTCGCCGCCGTCGGCTGCTCAGCCGCCTTGGCAGGCTCGGCGGCCGGGGACCGCTCGGCCGTCTTGCCGTCCGGCGCAGTCTCCTTGCGGCCCGGCACCACCTGGGTACGCTCCGCCTGGGGCAGCACGGTGGTCTCCGACGGTGGCTCACCGGCTTTGGTCGGCAACACACTCGTCTCGGCTGCGGCTGCGGCTGCGGCTGCGGTCGCCGCGCCGGCAGGTTGGTCGGTCGACGGCACCACCCTGGTCGGGTCCGCCGAGTTGGTCGGGCGGGTGACCGGCGGGCCGTACTTGGCCGGGCCGGGGACGACCGGCAACGCGGACGGCAACGGGGCCACCGGCGGCGACACCGGCTCCGACGGGACCGGGGTGCGTGGCGCCCCGCCGCGCGGACCCGGCACGATCCCCGACCGGGACTCGCCGGGGCGGACCTCCCGGCTGCCGTACGGGCTGGGTCGGCGTACCCCGTCGAGCAGTGAGCGACCGCGCCGCGGACCGCGACCTGCGGCGCGGGTCAGTAGCCGCTCCGCCTCGTCGGCCTTCATCCGGGTGTACGGGTCCTTGCGCAGCAGCCCGGCCAGCACCGGCTTGAGTGGGCCGGCCCGGCGGGCGGGCGGCGGCGGCTCGGTGGCCAGCGCGGACAGCGTCGCGATGGCGGTCTGCCGGGCGTACGGCGACTGCCCCTCGACGGCCGCGTACAGCGTCGCGCCGAGCGACCACAGGTCGCCTTCCGGGCCGGCGCTGCCGGTCCGGGCCCGCTCCGGGGCGATGTACGCCGGTGAGCCCAGCACCAGCCCGGTACGGGTGACGTTGGGGTCGCCCGGCACGGTGGCCAGGCCGAAGTCGGTGAGCACCACCCGGCCGTCGTGGCCGAGCAGTACGTTGCCGGGCTTGACGTCCCGGTGCATCACCCCGGACAGGTGGGCGGACCGGAGCGCGCCGAGCACGCCGAGGCCGATCTCCGCGGCCCGGGTCGCCGGGACCGGGCCGTTCTGGGCGAGCACGTCCTGCAGCGACCGGGACGGCACGTACTCCATCACGATCCACGGGTCGCCGTCGGTGCGCAGCACGTCGAAGACGCGTACCACGTTGATGTGGTTGAGTCGGGCGATCGCCCGCGCCTCGCGCAGCGAGCGCTCCCGCATCTCGCGGCGTTCCTGGTCGGTGAGGCCCGGTGGCGGCACCAGCTCCTTGATCGCCACGTCCCGGTGCAGCACCTCGTCGCGGGCCTTCCAGACCCGGCCCATGCCGCCCTGACCGAGCGGCTCGACCAGCCGGTAACGGTCTGCAACTAGTTGCGGGGGCACAGCGGACATCCAAATGACCGTACCCGGAAGGTTTGGGTGCCACACGATCGGCACGCGGCCGGTGTGAGCCGCGCGTCATATGGTACCGGGGTGGCAACCTGACGCCGACGGTAGCGCGCCAGTAATGATCACCACTCGCCGGCCGGTCGCCGGCCGGCTGGCCCGCCGCGTACGCTCGGCCGATGAGTGACGCTGACCCGGCCTGGCGGATCGTCCGGGGCACCCCGACCGCCGAGGAACTGGCGGCGCTGGTGGGCGTGATCGTCGCCCGTACCCGTCCGGTTTCCGACAGTGGCACCGATCGGCCGGTGCCGTCGCGGTGGGCCCGCACCGCCCGACCCACGCCGGGATTCCCCGGCCGGCTCGGTCCGGACGCCTGGCGGGCCGCCGCCCTACCCCACTGATCATCGGTACCGCAGGCCCGGGCCCGGTAGCCTGACCACCCGTGGCTACCTCCCTGCGTCCGCGTCTGGTGCTCGCCTCGGCGAGCCCGGCCCGGCACAAACTGCTGCAGGCCGCCGGAATCACCCCTCAGGTGCTGGTGAGCGGCGTCGACGAGGAGTCGGTGACGCTGGACCGGGCCGACGAGTTGTGTCTGGAGCTGGCCCGGCGCAAGATGGCCGCCGTCGCCGATCGGCTCCGGACGGACCTCGCCGACGACGGCACCGACCTGCTGGTCCTCGGCTGCGACTCGGTGCTCGACTTCGACGGGGAGATCCTCGGCAAGCCCGCCGACGCCGCCGACGCGACCGCGCGGTGGCGGCGGATGCGCGGGCGGTCCGGGGTGCTGTATACCGGCCACGCGCTGACCAGTCTGGCCACCGGCGGGTGGGCCTGCGCCGCCGCCGCGACCGTGGTGCACTTCGCCGAGGTCACCGAGGACGAGGTCGCGGCGTACGTGGCGACTGGCGAGCCGCTGCAGGTGGCCGGGTCGTTCACCATCGACGGGTTGGGCGGGCCGTTCCTGGAACGAATCGAAGGTGACCACGGCACGGTGGTGGGGTTGTCACTGCCGTTGCTGCGCCGGCTGGTCAGCGAGGTCGGCTACCGGATCACGGATCTGTGGGGCGAGCCCGACACCGGACGTTAGCCGGACTAGCGTCATGCCCATGACCACCAAGACCTTGCCGATGACCGATGCCCTGCAGGCGTACGTCGTCGCCCACGGCACCCCGCCGGACGAGATCGTCAGTGACCTCATCGCCGAGACCGCCAGCACGCTGCCGGAGAACGCGCAGATGCAGGTCGCGCCGGAGCAGGCGGCGCTGATGACCCTGCTGACCCGGCTGGTGAACGCCCGCCGAGCGGTGGAGGTCGGCACTTTCACCGGGCTGTCCGCGCTGGCCATCGCCCGTGGTCTGCCGGCGGACGGGCAGTTGATCTGTCTGGACGTGTCGGAGGAGTTCACCGCGGTGGCCCGGCGCTACTGGCAGCGGGCCGGGGTCGACGGCCGGATCGACCTGCGGATCGGCCCGGCGGCCGACTCGCTGCGGGCGTTGCCGGGCGAACCGCACCTCGACCTGGCATTCATCGACGCCGACAAGATCAGCTACCCGGTCTACTGGGGTGAGCTGGTGCCCCGGATGCGGCCCGGCGGGCTGATCGTGATTGACAACGTGCTGCGGCACGGTCGGGTGCTGGACCCGCAGAGCGAAGAGGACGAGGCGATGGTCGCCTTCAACCAGCAGGTGGCCGCCGACGACCGGGTGGACGTGGTGATGCTGGCGATCGCCGACGGGCTGACCCTGGCCCGGCGCAGGTGACAGCGGCCCGGCGCAGGTGACAGCGGGCCGGCCCGGCCGGCGGTAGCCTGGAACGGCTGCCCTCTGTGCCGTTGCCGTGCGCAGAGGGCAGCCCTGTTGGCCGGGCCGACCGCCGCAGGCGCTGCGGGCGTGTCCCGTGCCGGCTGACGGACGGCCTACCGAACGCTGCGGGCGAAGGCTCGGGCCGCCCAGGTGACCGCGAGACTGGCCAGCGCCAGGGTGATCAGCAGGCCCTGCCAGACCGCGTCGTCGCCGAGGTTGCCGGCGAACAGCGCCCGGGTGCCGTCGACCGCCCAGGAGAACGGGTTCCACTGCGCCACCCGCTGCAGCCACAGCGGCGCGAAGGCCAGCGGCAGCAGGATGCCGGAGAGCAGCAGTACCGGCTGGGCCACCGTGTTCATCAGCGGGGCCAGCGCGTCCTCGCTGCGGACCAGCAACGCCACGCCGTACGACACCGCCGAGGTCATCAGCGCGATCAGGGCGAGCAGCAGGTACGCCAGCAGCAGGTTGCCCAACTGCACGGTGAGCCCGAACGGGATCGCCAGCACCGTGATGATGACGGCCTGCAGCAGCAGGGACACCACGTCGCGCAGGCTGCGGCCGAGCAGCAGGGCGAGCCGGCTGACCGGGGTGACCCGGGAGCGCTCGATCACGCCGGCGCGCAGCTCGGCGATCAGGCCGAAGCCCTGGAACAACCCGCCGAAGATGGCCAGCAGCACCAGCAGGCCGGGGACGAAGAGGCGGTAGACCTCTGCGTTGGTGGTCGCCCCCATCGGGGCCAGCGCCGGCTTGAGCAGCGGGGCGAACAGCACCAGGTACATGATCGGCTGGAACACCCCGACGAAGATCCAGACGGGGTTGCGCAGCAGCAGCAACGCCTGCCGTTGGAAGATCAGCCAGGTGTCGCGGGCGAATTTCATCGTGCGGTCTCCCTGGTCAGCTCTCACGCAGCGAACGGCCGGTCTTGGTGAGGAACACGTCGTCGAGGCTGGGCCGGTGCAGCTCGATCGAGCCGAGTTCGAGACCGGCGCCGTCGATGGTGCGCAGGATCTGGGGGATGGCGGTGGCGCCGTCGTCGACGAAGAGCCGGACGCCGCCGTCGTCGGGAGTCTCCAGCTTGCTGACGTACGGCTGGCTGTCGAGCAGTTGCGCGGCGGCGGCCGACTCGTCCGGACGCAGCCCGACGGTGACCACCTCGCCGGCGACCTCCCGCTTGAGCGCCGCCGGGGTGCCCTCGGTGACGATCTCGCCGTGGTCCATGATCGCGATCCGGTCGCAGAGCGCGTCCGCCTCGTCGAGGTAGTGGGTGGTGATGAAGACGGTCATGCCTTCGGCACGCAACCGGCGGATCTCGTCCCACATGTGCGCCCGGCTCTGCGGGTCCAGCCCGGTGGTCGGCTCGTCGAGAAAGACCACCTTCGGCTCGTGGATGATGCCCAGCGCGATCTCGACCCGCCGTCGCTGGCCGCCGGAGTAGGTCTTGCACTTGCGGTCGGCGTACTCGGTCAACTGGAACGCGGCGAGCGCCCGGGTGGCCCGACGTTGCGCCTCGGCCTTGCCGATGCCGTACATCCGGGCGTGCATCACCAGTTCCTCGCGACCGGTGACCTCGTCCCAGGTACTGCCGCCCTGGGCCACGTAGCCGATCCGCCGACGGACCTCGCCGGGGTTGCGCAGCAGGTCGGCCCCAGCGATGACGGCCTCCCCGCCGTCGGGCTCGATCAGCGTGGCGAGCATCCGCAGCGTGGTCGTCTTACCGGCACCGTTCGGCCCGAGGAAGCCAAAGATCTCCCCCTCCTCGACCAGCATGTCGACGCCACGGACCGCGTCGACGGTCTTGGCGCCACGACCCTGCCGGGAGCGAAACGACTTCCGCAGCCCTTTGGTCTCGATCATGAAGTGTCTCCTGGCTTGCCGAGCCGGCCGGCCGCCGGCCGCTCTCCCCCGTGGGCAGGCCGGGCCGCCCAGCTCCCCACGCTGCGTCTGGCACGCTAGACCCCGGCGATCGGGCTAGTCAACGTTGATTATTGCTGGGTGATCTGGCCGACTCCCGGCCGGCGGCGTCCAGGTCAGCCTGCCACCCCGCCCAGGTGCCGTCAGCCGACTCCTCCGCCGGGTGATACGACGCCCCGGACTCGATCAGCGCGGCGATTCGGTCACACCACGCGATCTCCCCGTCGACCCGGGCGATGGTCAGCTCCAGCATCCAGCCGACGTACGACGGTTTCTGCCGCAACCACCCGGCGGTCAGGTCGTCGCGGGTAGCCGCGTTGCCGGCCCGCAGCATCGCGGCCCGGCCCCGCAACATGGCGACCGCCTCCACCCGGGGCATCGCCGGCAGAAAGGCGAACGCGCTGAGAAACGGGTCGGTCGGCGGTCGGCAGTCGCGCCAGTGCTGCCGCACCAACGAGTCGAATTCATCGACCCCGGCGGCGGTGATCTCGAAACTGGTCCGCGCCGGCCGGGTACCGACCTGGGCGGTGCCGACCTGGCGGAGCAGCCCTTCCTCGGCGAGCTTGCGCAGCGCGTGGTAGATCGACCCCGGTGCGACGTTGGCCCAGCTGTCCGCCCGCCAACTGAGCAGCTCACGGCGCACGTCGTAGCCGTGCACCGGTTGCATCCAGTTGACCAGACCGAGAATCATCATCCGGGTGGCAGACACATCCGGAGCCTAATCGCCAGTGTGCCATCCCACACTGAGCGCCGGTTTAGTTGATCAAGCAGGCCGATAGACTCCGGCTTGATCCGTGAGCAAAGGAGAACAGGGCGTGCGCAAAGTTCTCGTCGCAAACCGGGGCGAAATCGCGGTCCGGGTGATCCGTGCCTGCCGGGACGCCGGGCTGGCCAGCGTCGCCGTGTACGCCGACCCGGACCGCTCGGCGGTGCACGCCGGGCTGGCCGACGAGGCGTACGCCCTCGGCGGGGAGACCGCCGCCGACACGTACCTGCGGATCGACAAACTGCTCGACGCCGCCACCCGGTCCGGCGCCGACGCCGTCCACCCCGGCTACGGGTTCCTGTCCGAGAACGCCGACTTCGCCGCCGCGGTCATCGACGCCGGGCTGACCTGGATCGGGCCCAGCCCGCAGGCGATCCGCGACCTCGGCGACAAGGTCACCGCCCGGCACATCGCCCAGCGGGCCGGCGCACCACTCGTTCCCGGCACCGCCGACCCGGTCGCCGGCCCGGACGAGGTGGTCGCCTTCGCCGAGCAGTACGGCCTACCGGTCGCGATCAAGGCCGCGTTCGGTGGCGGTGGGCGCGGGCTGAAGGTCGCCCGCGAGATGGCCGAGATCGCCGACCTGTTCGAGTCGGCCACCCGCGAGGCGGTCGCCGCGTTCGGTCGCGGCGAGTGCTTCGTCGAGCGCTACCTGGACCGGCCCCGGCACGTCGAGGCGCAGGTGCTCGCCGACCAGCACGGCAACGTGATCGTGGTCGGCACCCGGGACTGTTCGCTGCAACGCCGCCACCAGAAGCTCGTCGAGGAGGCACCGGCGCCGTTCCTCACCGACGCCCAGCGCGCCGAGATCCACACCAGTGCCAAGGCGATCTGCCGGGAGACCGGCTACCACGGTGCCGGCACCGTCGAGTACCTGGTCGGCGTCGACGGCACCACCTCCTTCCTGGAGGTCAACACCCGACTGCAGGTCGAGCACCCGGTCACCGAGGAGACCGCCGGCATCGACCTGGTCCGCGAGCAGTTCCGGATCGCCGTCGGCGAGCCGCTGCGGTTCACCGACGACCCGCCCCCGCGCGGGCACTCCATCGAGTTCCGGATCAACGGCGAGGACCCGGGCCGCAACTTCCTGCCCGCGCCCGGTGTCATCACCGCACTGCGCCTGCCCACCGGCCCCGGCGTACGGGTGGACACCGGCGTCACCGCCGGCGACGTCGTCAGCGGCAACTTCGACTCGCTGCTGGCCAAGCTGATCGTCACCGGCGAGACCCGCGCCGAGGCGCTGGAACGCGCCCGGCGGGCACTGGACGAGATGGTCGTCGACGGGATGGCCACCGCCCTGCCGTTCCACCGCCTGGTGGTCCGCGACCCGGCGTTCACCAGCGAACCGTTCACCGTGCACACCAGGTGGATCGAGACCGAGTTCGACAACACCGTGCCGGCGTTCACCGCACCGGCGGCGGCCCCCGACGCCCCCGAACCCCGCGAGACCGTTGTGGTCGAGGTCGGCGGCAAGCGGCTCGAGGTCAGCCTCCCCGCCGGCTTCGGCAGCGGTACGGCCGCCGCGCCGACCGCCGCCCGCCAGCCGGCCCGCCGCCGGGGTGGCACCAGCACGGCGGCGGCCGCCAGCGGCGACGCCCTGGTCTCGCCGATGCAGGGCACCATCATCAAGATCGCGGTCGCCGACGGCGACCAGGTCGCCGAGGGCGATCTGGTCGTGGTGCTGGAGGCGATGAAGATGGAACAGCCGATCAACGCGACCAAGGCCGGCACGGTCAGCGGCCTGGCCGCCGAGGTCGGCGCGGTGGTCACCGCCGGCGCGACGATCTGCGTGATCAGCTGACCGTCCCGGTGCGATCACCCCGGGACGGTCCAGTGCCCGGAGCCTCTTGCCGTCGTAGTAGACGAACAGCGCCCAGTAGTGCACGTCCACGTCACGCTCCTACGGCTGCAGGGCCGCGGTCAGTATCCGACCGGCGTCCTTGCCGTAGAAGACGACCTGGTTGCCCTTCCAGTGCGCGGGGAGTCCCTTGTTGACGAACTTGTCGACGTTCATCAGCATCGGCCCTTCCACCACCTGATGCCGGCCGAGTGGGTTGCCCCGGGCACCGGTGCGGTAGTGCTTCACGACGTCGGCCAGATCGGGACTGGTCGCGGTGAACTTCTTCGTCGCCAGGGCGTCGAGCTTCGCGTTCGGCACCTTGAAGTGCAGCACCACGCCGTCCCCACCGAACCGCGGACTCCCCGCCCAGTCGGCCGCCTGCTGCCGCGACCGGGTGGTGTAGAAACCCTTCCCGAAGTCCATCTTCGACCGTGACGAGAATCCGGTGTCCACGCCGTCGGCCCGGATGTTCTCCGCCGCCTGCCGGCTGGTCCCGTGGTACAGGTCCGTGTAACCGCCGCAGTTGTGCACCAGCACGGGCCGATCGGCTGCCACCACGTAGTAGGTGTGGTCGCCGTCGACGGTGAGGTCGTTCATCCATTTCAGGCCGGTCCAGACCCGGACCGCGGCGACCCGCTGGGTGGATTCGCCGTCCGGGCTGCGCAACCGGTCACCGGGGCGCAGGTCGGCGGCGTCGGTCCACCGGTCGGTGGTGGCGTTCCAGAACGGATGCTGCGCGGTCGTCTCGACGACCGTGCTCTCGCCGGTCGTGGTGTCGGTGACCGTGACATCGGTCAACTCCCGGTCGGCGTGACGGTGCAGCAGCCGCACCGGCCGGGCCGTGCTCTGCCCGGTGGCCGGGTCGGTGGCCAGCACCTCGTCACCGAGCTCGACCTCGCCGATCGGCCTGGTGGTGCCGTCGGCCATCCGTACCCGGGTGTCCGGCGCGAAACTGTGCCGCACACAGCTGGCCGCCCCGTCGGCGAGGTCGTCGACCCGGCTACCGCCGACGCGGGCGGCGTCGTCGGCGTAGTCGGCCGCCTCCCGGGTGGCCCGGCTGGTGCCGCGCGACACCGCCCGCGACAGGTCGTCGACCTTGCGCCCGACCGCCTTGCCGGCCGACGCCGCAGCCTTGCCGACACTGGTGCCGGCGACCTTCTTCGCCCCGGCGGACCCAGCCTTGCTCAACGCCTTGCCCGCTGCCGGGCCCATCATCGGCAGCGCCGCGCCCAGACCACCGGCGGCACCACCCAGTACGGCGGTGCGCAGCAGCTCGACGCCGGTCTGGCCCTGCATGGCACCGGTGACCAGGGCACCGGTCACGCCGGAAGCCACCCCGCAGGCGACCGCGCCGACCCCGGTCCAGCCGATCGCGACCATACAGGCGGCTTCGACGAAGAACCCGACCAGCGCGCCGACGATGTCGGCCTTGTGTTCGACGATCCAGTCCCTGGCCGTCCGGGCCCACTGGCCGACCTGGTCGACGGCCCCTCTGACCGCCTCGGCCATCTTCTGATAGGCCTTCGACACGGCCTGCTTGACGTCGTTGATCTTCTCGGCGATCTGTTCGCGGGCCGCCTGCGCCCACTCGAAGACCTGCTCCCACGCCTGCCGCACCCCGGCCTTGACCGTGTTCCAGGCCTTCTGCACGCCGGAGGAGACCTTCTTCCAGGCGTTGCGCAGCCGCTTGCCGAAGTGCCCGGTCGGGTCGGTGACGGTCAGCGAGTTGCCGTCGCCGTACTGGTAGCGGTTGGCCCGGATCGAGTCGGGCACCGGGCTGACGGTGACGCTGTCGCGGCTGTCGAACTGGCCGACGGCCGGGTCGTACCAGCGGGCGTGCATGTTGACCCGACCCGACCGGGGATCGGTCCACTCCGACTGGTAGCCGAGGTTGCCCTCCATGCCGCTGGCGGCGGTCACCTCACCCAGCGGCGAGTAGGTACGGTGACCGGTCACCGACGTCCCGGCGGTGTTGAACTGGGCGACGATGTCGTCGTGCAGATCGGTCCAGAGCATCCGGCTGGTGCCGCCGTCCCGGACCGCGACGGCACCGCCGTCCGGATCCCGCAGGTACTTCGCCGCGCCGTCCATGGCGAGGTCGTTGCCGAGCCCGGTGTACCGGAAGTCGCTGCGCAGCGCCCGGCCCAACGCGTCGTAGGTGTACTCCCGGGCGTTGCCGCCACCGGTCGGCTGCTGGCTGACGATCTGGTCGAACGCGTCCGCGACCCCGACCGAGGTGGTGCCGCCGGTGACGGTCTGCTTACGGGTGCCCCGGGCCGTGTACTGGTAGCTGGTGCCGGTGCTGTCGGAGACGAGCCGGTTGCGGGCGTCGTGGACGTAGTCGACGTCGCCGACCCCGGTCCGGTTGCCGGCCGCGTCGTACCGGTAGCCGACCGTGGTGTTGCCGTCGTTCCACGAGGTGAGCCGGTCGGCCAGGTCGTAGGTGTAGGTGTTGCTGGCCGTCGTCGAGCCACGGGTGACGGTCTTGCTGGTCTCGTTGCCGTTGGCGTCCCACCCGTAGGTGATCGTCCCGAGGACCTGCCCGTTGGACCGCACCAGCCGGTCTCTGGTCAACCGGTGCAGGTCGTCATAGTCGAACACCCGCCGGTTGTTGGTGCCGCCGTAGGACATCGACGACACCGCCGACATCTCGTCGTAGGAGTACCCGACCGACACCCCGGCGCTGCTGTTGCTCACCGACGCCAACCGGCCGGCGCTGTCGTAGCCGTACTGGGTCAACCCGGCCGCGTCGTCGCGCGAGGCCATCGACCCGTCCGGCGTGTAGGTGAACGCCGCGTCGCCCGACGGGCCGGTCACCGACAGCGGCAGCCCCCGGTCGTCATAGGCGACCCGGTTGGTGCCGCCGGACCCGGAGAACTCCACCAGCCGACCGGCCGGGTCGTAGCCGTACGTCCGGTCCTGGGTCGCGGCCTCGGCACCGGAGCCGGACTGGCGCTCCAGCCGACCGGCGTCGTCGTAGACCAGGGTCCGGGTCACCCCGCCCGGGGCACGCTGCGACACTGGCTGACCGGCCACGTCGTACACAGTGGTGTACGTGCGGTCCGCCGCGTTCGGGTACGCCGCCGTCGCCGGCTCGATTCGCGACTGCGGCAACCCCCAGACGTTGTACGTCGTCCGGAACGCCTGCCCCCGCCCGTCGGTGAACCGGGTCGGGTTGCCGGCCAGGTCGTAGCCGTACGACGACTCGATGGTGGTGCCGGCAGCCACCGGCTCGGACTGGGTGCGCGGCAGCCCGGTCGCGTCGTAGCTCAACCGGGTCGTGCTGCCCCGCGCGTCCGTCGCCGACACCATGTTGCCGGCGGCGTCGTAGGTCCAGGCCGACGTGGTCAGCGCGGCCCCGCCGGTCGCCCGGTACGCCGCCGTCGCGGTCGGCTGGGACAGCGGGTCGTACGTGGTGGTGGTGGAGGTGCCGTCCGGGTTGGTCTGCTTCACCGGGCGGCCCAGGGCGTCGTGGTCGACCCGGCTGGTCTGCCCGGCACCGTCGACGACGCTGGCCAGCTCCCCGGCGGCGGTGTAGCCGTACTTGGTGGTCACCCCGGCCGGCGTGGTCACCGTCGACAGGCGACCGGCGGTGTCGTGGCCCATCGTGGTGGTGTGCGTCTGACCGGTCTGGCGGACCGCCTCGCTGACGCTGGTGGTCCGCCCCAGCAGGTCGTAGCTGCTGCCGGTCACCGCCCCGGTGGGGTCGGTCACGGCGAGCAGGTTGCCGGCCAGGTCGTAGCGGGCGGTCGTGGTGGCACCGTCCGGCGCCACCTGGGTCACCACCCGGCCCAGCTGGTCGTAGGTGAACCCGGTCTCTCGGCCCAGCGGGTCGGTCTGCGACACGACCTGGCCGAGGATGTCGTACGCCGCCGTGAAGACCGGGACGACCGGGGTCGACCCGCCCGGCGGGGTGTACGCGGGCAGCCGGGTCTCGTAGGGCCGGCCGGCCCGGTCGAACGCGTACCGGGTCACGTTGCCGTTCGGGTCGGACTCCGCAGTGACCTCGCCGAACGCGTTGTAGCCGATCCGCTCCACCGGCCGCGCCGTGACCACCGGACCGTCGAGTTCCCCGCTCTCGGCCTGCACCTGCGGGCCGGTCGACACCGCTGGCCGGTCGGCCTCGTCGTAGGCCACGTTCGTGGTGTTGCCCAGCGGATCCAGCACCGCCGTGGCCAGACCACCGTCGTCGAGCACGTAGCTGGTGCGCGACACCGTGGCGTCGGCCGCCGGTACGGTGCCGGCGACCACCCGGTCGGCCCAGCCGGCGTCCGCCGACACGCCCTGGTACAGCTGCAGGTCGGAGATGGCCCCGTCGAGCCCGGAGCCGATCCGCAGCCCGCCCCTCGCCACGCTGTGGAAGCGGGCGCCGGTGAATTCGTCGACCTTGTCGCCGTCGATGAACACGGTGAACTTGTCAGCCTGCGGGTCGACGCCGACGGCCAGGTGCTGCCACTGCTCCTCATACACCGTGCCTTCCCCGAAGGGACAGTCGCACCGGATGATCGAGCCCGTCTGCTGCTCGTTCGTGGCCACCCGCCAGCCGTCGATGGTGTGGTCGAACCGGAGCTGGAAGGCGAAGTCGCGGTTCGTGGGGGACGTACTCACCCGCGCGGCACCGGGCACGGTCAGCACCGCGCCGGACTTGCCGTCGTTGTCGACCCGCACCCAGGCGGCCACGGTGTACGGCCGGGTGGTGTCCACCGCCGGCGCGGCCGTGGTGATCTGCGACGTCGACGCACCGGTGAACGCCGCGACCCGCCCCCGCTGGGCGTCGTTCTCCCAGGTCACGTCGGTGGCCGTACCGGGGCTGTTGCCGGCCGAGTCGGCGGCCGCCGTACCGCTGGTCTCGTCCAGCTGCCAGCGGGCCACCGGCGTCGTCGTCCGGTCCGTCTCCCGGTACCGGGTCTGCGAGACCTCCCGGCCGAGGATGTCGTACGCGTGGTCGGTGACGGCCAGCGTCGCGCCGGATCCGTCCCGGGCGACGCTGGACAGCACCTGGTCACCCGGCGACAGCGTGGTCTCGGTGACCCGGTGCAACCCGTCGGGGTCGAGCACGCTGCGGGTCTGCCGGCCCGCCGCGTCGTAGGCGTACGTCGTGACGGTCTGCCCGTTGTCGGTCTGCTGCTCGACCAGGTTCCCGGCCGCGTCGTAGCTGTTGGCCTCCAGCAGGAACGAACTGTCCCCGTCGGTGCGGGTCACCGTCGCGGGCCGCCCGTCGTCGGTGTACGTGTACTCCGTGACGTGCCCCATCGCGTCGGTGGTCGACGCCAGCCGGCCCGCCGGGTCGTAGACGTTCGACTCCACCACCAGGTCCACGGCAGGAGTCGGATCGTTCGGGTCCCCGGTGTAGCCCTTCAGCGTCCGCGACAGCAGGTCGCCGTTGGCGTCCACCTGGTAGGCGTTGACCGTCCCGTCCGGATCGGTCTGCTCCACCACGTGCCCGTAGACGTCGTAGCGGTAGCCGGTGGTGGTGCCCATCGGGTCAACGGCCTGCGACCGGCGGCCGTGGCCGTCGTAGGACCATTCGCTGACCCGGGCCACATCCCCACCGGTGGCGTCGCTGACCCGCTGCTCGGTCAGGAACCCGTCCGGGCTGTACGAGTGCTGCGTCACCGCCGTGTGCACCGCGCCGGTCACCCGGTCCGTCACCGCCGGATCGGTCCGGGTCGCCACCCGGCCCATCGCGTCGTACGTGTACGTGGTGGTCCGCCCCTGCGGGAACGACGGCGTCACCACCGTCTCGGTCAGTTCCCGACCCAACCGGTCGTAGGTGTACGTGGTCGTCGCGCCCGCCGGGTCGACCACCGTCGCCAGGTCACCCGCCGAGGTGTACGTGAGCAGCTGCCAGCCCTTCGACGGGTCCAGCACCTGTGCGGGCAGCCCGGCCGGAACGCTCCCGCCGGTGGTGTAGGCGATCTCCGTACGCCGGCCGAGCGGATCCACCGTGCTGCGCAGGTTGCCGTTGAAGTTGTCGTAGAAGTACTGCGTCCGGTAGGTGTCGTCCTGCGCGCTGAGCGAGCCCGGCCCGCGTACCGCCGTCAGCCGGTCGCTCTTCGGATGCGTCGGGTCGCTGCTGTAGAAGGTGTAGGTGGAGTAGCTGCTGGAACACTTCTCGGCGGCCTGGTCCTGACAGGTCACCTCCTGGATCGTGTTGCCCCGCTCGTCCTGCACCGACCGGGTGACGATCCCGTTCGGGTCGTACTCCAGGCTGGTGAACCCGCCGGTGTCGTACCCGTACAGGGTGGTGCGGCCCAGCGCGTCGGTCTGCGACACCTTCCGCCCGGACACCAGGTCGTAGGAGTACGACACCTGATGCCCACCCGGGTCGGTCACCGACACGATCGTCACCGGGTTGGCCACCGTCGTGGTCAGCGCGTCGCGCGCCGCCGCGTCGGTCTGCGTCGCACCGGGCGGCAGGGTGTCCGCCGGCAGCTGGCCGGCCGCCGTCTCCGACAGCGTGGGTGCGTCCGTACCGCCGCCGGTCGCGGCGGTGACCACCAGCGGCACCGTCTGCCCGACCGACCCGTGGTGCAACGTCACCTCGTCGGCGCCCAACGCCCGGCTGTAGAACGCCACCTCCGCCAGCGACCCCGCGTAGTACGCCGTCGCCCCGGCGGGCAGCCCCGACCAGCCGTTGCCGGTGTACCCCGCGCCCAGGTACCCCTGGCTCTGCGGTCCGGCCGCCGGCAGCGCCCCGGTGCTCGACTGCACCGGCACCCCGTCGAGATACAGCACCTGGGTCGTGGCGTCGGCGGCGTTCGTCGTGGTCAGTACGGCGTGGTGCCACGCGCCGTCGTTGACCGGTGCCGGCGACGTCAGCGCCAACGCCCACCGCTGGTTGGCCTGGCTGGTGGCGCAGCTGCGGATGGCCAGCGCGGTGCCGTCCGTGGTGGACGAACCCGGCACCTCCAGGCAGCGGCCCGACCCGGTGTTGCGCCAGCCGCCCTGGTGCGGCGTCCACTTCTGGTTGGCGCTGGTCGAGCAGGTCTGCGCCTGGACCAGGGTGCCGTTGCCGGTGGCCTGACCGGTCAGGCCCAGACACTTGTCACCCCGACGCAGCTGTCCACTGCCGCCGACGTGCCGCCAGCTCTGGGCGGACGTGGCGGCGCAGGTGCCGACCTGCACCTTGGTGCCGTTGGTGGCCAGCTCCGCGCACTTTCCGGCGAGCCCTGACGTCAGCGGCCCGGTCGGCTCGGTCGACGGGGCCAGGCCGCGCAGCCGACCGTCGGCGTCGATCCACAACACCGGCGAGCCCGCCGACGGCGTACCGCCCACCGCCGCGTCCTGCGTGCCCAGCAGCACCCCGGCGGTCGCGGTGGTCTTGAACCACAGCTCCTGCGACTTCGCGCCGGTCGGCGCGACCCGGCCGCCCGGGACCGCCGCCAGCGACGACGCCCCGTCGAACGACACCGCGGTGCCGTCGGCGAACGGACCCGCCGCGCCAAGTGTCACCGCGCTGAACGTCGCGGTCTCCTGCCACGTCTCGTTGACGGCGTCGACCCCGGCGGCGTCGCGCAGCCGCCAGTAGTCGGTGGGTGCCGAACCCAGCACGGCCGCCGCGTACAGGGCACTGGTGCCGGCCACCCGCGGCGTGCCCATCGTCCAGGTCCCACCGTTGCTGTCGGTCAGCTCCGACAGCTTGCCGGTGACCGGGTCCGTCGACAGCGACGCCAGGGTCCGCCCTTCGGCGCTGGTAATTGTGGACAGCTGCCAGCTCTGCGCCCGCGCCGTACCGTTGATCTCGGTGACGTCGACGGCGGTCAACGTCCGGTCGAAGAACGCCACGTCGGCGATCTGGCCGGTGAAGAAGTTCGCGTGCCCGGTGTGGCCGGCGGAGCCCTGATGCGGCTGGTCCGGCCAGTTCCCACCGACGAACCCGGCACCCACGTACTCGTGGGCCGACCCGCCGATGTCGAACATCTCGATCAGGCCGTCGCGGGTCGCCTGCCGGGTGCCGTCCAGGTACAGGGCCTGGCTGGCGCCCGCCCCGGCCAGCACCACGTGATGCCACTGGCCGTCGTCCACCCGACCGGACGACTGCATCGTCGTCGAGTTGCCGTCGTAGAACTTCGCGTGCAGCTTCCCGCTCGTCCCGACGTAGATCGACGGCGTGTAGTTGCGCGACGTCGTGCCAGCCGAGATCGGGTCGTGCTGGTAGGAGAACAACACCCCGGCCCGCGACGTCGCGCCGGTGCGGAACCACATGCTGACCGACTGGTACGCGCTGTCGTTGACCAGCCCGCTGGGCAGCCGCACCCGCGACGAGGTGCCGTTGAACGCGGTCGACGTCGAGGTCGACCCCGGCCACACCGTCGGCGTCGCGCCCGGCGTCGTGTGCTCGTAGAACGCCACGTCGGTGCCGCCGCGTTCCAGCACGTCACTGGCGGCCCAGGTGGACCCGGCGGGTTCGTTCAGCCGCCAGTACGACGACGGCGCGTGGTTGCGCACCGCGTTCGCCCCCTGGTTGGCGTTGTTGCCCCAGGTGTACGTGGTACACGACGCCGTCGGCGTACACGCCTTCGTCAGGCGGTCGTGGCTGCCGTAGGTGTACTGCCACACGTAGCCGCTGCCGCCGGCGGTCGGTGCGTCCGTCGTCACCTTGGTCACGTGCGACCCGACCGACGGGCTCGCGGTGCCCGCCCAGGTCAGCGTCAGCGACCGACCTGAGGCGTTGGTCAGCTTCGAGATCAGTCCGCTGCCGTTGTAGGTCGCCGTCAGGGTCCGGTCGTTGGCGTCGGTCACCGCCGTGAGCCGGAAGACCCCACCGCCGGCGGACCGGCCGAACACGTACGTCGTGCCGTGTTTGACGGTCAGCCGGTACCCGGTGACCGTCGTACCGGACCGCACCTCGGTCAGCACCTCGTACCGCCCCGGTGGCGGCACGAACGATCCGTCCGAGGTGGGGCCGAACCCGGCCTCCGAACCGTCCGGGTACGTCACCACGGCACTACGCAGCGCGTCGTTCGTGCTGGTCCGCCCGGTCACCTGGGCGTCCAGCAGACTCGACCAGCCCTGCCCGAACGCCCCCGACCGCCGGGTGTCCAGCGTGTTGTACGACCGGGTGATCGCCAGTTCCGGGCCCACCCCGGCCACCTGTGCGTCGGTCGCCGTGGTCGTGTAGTTGCCAATCTCCGGGTGGTAGCCCACCCCCGGGTTCTGCGCCAGCCGGGATCCCAACGCCGGCTGCGGCACCCGGGTGTAGAACGTGTACCTCGGATACCGGGCCCCGTAAACGGCACCGTCGAACGGCTGCACGACCCACGAGTACTGCTTGTTCGACCGCAGCAGCCCGGCAGGGACGTCGTAGTAGGAGCCGGTGCCCTCGGTGACCCGGATGACGGTCCCGGCGTCGTCGTGCAGCCAGAGCTTGTAGCTCACCGTCCCGGAGTTGTCCGGGTCGTGACCGCGCACGTACAACCGGGGGGTCAGGGTCGACACGACCGCGCCGTGCACCGGGGACCGCTGACTCACCTGCGGCGGCAGGTTTGCCGTCATGGTCAGTTCCAGCCGGGGCGCGTACGCCCCGTTGCCGTAGTTCGCCGAGGTGAACCTCGCTCCGGCGGCCAGGACCTGCTCGTCGTCGATCAGCGCGAGACCGAGGTTGCGCTGCCCGATCGCCCACCCCGAGACCAGCTCACGGACGTCGACCTGCACCCACTGGCCGGACGTCGGCCCCGCCGACGGGTTGGCGCACGCCTGCCCGTTGTCGGTGTAGTAGCGGTACCGCACCGAGCCCGGTTCGAGGTCCGGCCCGGGCAGCGCGGCGGTCGCCAACTCACCGACCGTCCACTCCTGCTCGACCAGGCCGACCTGCAGGTCCTTGACGTCGCAGCGCACCCGGTGGTTCAGAAACAGCCGCAGGTACGCCGAGGCGATGATCGGCTTGGCGTCGGTCACCGCGGACGAGATGTCGAAGTTGAGGAACGTCCGGGAACCGACTCCCCCGTTGTAGCCCACCTGCAGGTGGTTGCCGTTCTGCACGGTCGCGCCGGTGGCCGGATCGGAGTCGACGAACACGTCCCCGTCGGGGCCGGTCGTCACCGTCGGATCCACCCGTACCGGGAACACCCGCGCCGGGTCGGCGAGCCAGGCACGGTCGGCGACCAGCCGCAGCGCTGGCCCGCCGTCGACCTCGGTCAGCTCCATCGCGACGGCCGCCGACCGCGCCGGCAGACCGGTCTCCGCGTCCACCGACGAGTCTTCCATGTACGCCGGCGGGATCGACGCCACCACCGCCCCGGCGTCGTCGACCAGCTCGACCGACCCGGCCGAGGAGATGCGGGCCGTCACCCCCCGCAGGGTCAGCGGGAACACCCACGCCGACGCGGCCTGCGGCGACGCCAGGATCAGCGTCTCCTTCACCCCGTCCGGCCGGGCCACCAGCTCCAGGTCGGTGCCGGGCAGCACCTGCCGGTACGTCGCCGTCGCGCCGTCGACCACCGGGGTCACCGTCGCCGCACCGGCCAGACTCCACCCGAACACGCCGCCGCCGGGCAGCGGCATCTCGACCAGCGGCTCCCCCGCCGCCGCGCCGGACGTCGCCGCTGCCCCGGCCGCCGTGGTGTTGGATGTCGACCCCAGCGACACCCCCATCGGGTTGTCGGTGACCCCCCACCGGTCACCCCGACGCACCAGGGTCGGATCGATCGGCCGCCACGACCCGTCCGCCGCCCGGTAGTTGACCTGACCGGTGCTCAGCTGCGCCGTCGTCGAACCGTCGGCGTTGTCGTACACCGTCATGGTCGACCGTGACGACCGGGCGTCGCGGCGGCTCGTCGCCGGATCGTGGCGCGCCGCCGTCACCGGCGTCACCGACTCGTCCACCGCCGGCTGACCGGCGTACCCCGGCAACCCGTCGACCAGCCGCTGCGCGGCGCCGGCGCCACCGCTGGCCCGGGTCGCCGCCGCCGAGGTGTACCCGCCCGGGCCGGCGCCGTCGCCGCCCGGCGACACCGGGAGCTCAGCCGTCGCCGGGCCGCCCCATGGCAACCAGCCCGGCCGATCGGTGATCCACGACGTCAGCCACCCCACCGGAAACTCACCGTCGGCGGGCACCGCCCCCGGCGGCACCGACGACGACAACCCCACCAGCGCCGCGGCCACCACCGCGACCCCACCGGCGCACCGCCGCCACCGGGCGAACGTCCGGGTGGTCCCTGTTCGACGACGGCGGTGTGTCTCCTGGCTCGTTCCCATCGGTGGCGGCCTTTCTCGCTGCGGTACGCCGTTCGCCCAGTTAGGACCAAGAACAGATCGTGCCGGCTCGGGGCCGCCGAGTAATGAGGGAAATCTGAGGAAGCCGTTGGGGAATACCAGGGAAGCGCTGAGCGCGCGCGCCAGCAGCCGGCCAGGCATGATGGACAGAGTGCGTGGTGCCGGCGGCGATGAAGCTGGAGCAGCTGATCAACACGGCCCAAGGCCGGCACGGTCAGCTGCCTGACCGCCGCGTTCGGCGCCTACGCCACGATCTGTGTGATCACCTGACCGGGCCCGACCTGATCACCCCGGGACGGTCCAGTGCCCGGAGTCGCGGGCCGGCGCCGGCCGGGCAACCCAGCCGGACCGGTCCGCGTCGTCGCTCCAGTCCGGTACCTCACCGAAGTAGATGATCATCGCCCAGTAATGCCGGTCCTCGTGCAGGACTATCTCGTCGTCACCGGAGAAGTCCTGCCCGTGCCACTGCTCGTTGATCCGGGCGACGGCTTCGGCACGGGAAATGCCGAACAGCTCGACCATCTCGGCCGCCGTCGCGTCCAGCAACTCCCGGACCTCGGCCGACAGGTCCATCTGGTAGTCGTCCACGGATTCCTCTTCTATGGCTGCAAAGCGTCGGCGAGTACCTGGCCGGCGTCCCTGCCGTAGAAGACGACCTGGTTGCCGGACCAGCGGGGCGGAGCCCCCGACCTCAGGAAACCGTCGACGTTCATGAGCATGGGCCCCTCGACCACATTGTAGTTATTCGACAGGTTTCCTCCGGCACCGGTGCGGTACTGCCGTACGATGTCGGTCAGGTCCGGGCTGTTCCTGGTGAACGTCTTCGTGGGCATGGCGTTGAGTTTCGCGTTGGGCACCTTGAAGTGGAGAACTGCTCCGTCGCCTCCGAATCGGGGATTGCTGGCCCAATTCTGTGCCTGCTGCTGGGAACGGGTGGTGTAGAAGCCCTTGCCGAAGTCCATTCTTGAGCGGGTGGAGAAGTTCGGGTCCACGCCGTTGTTCCGGATGTTGTCCGCCGCCTGCCGGCTGGTCCCGTGGTACAGGTCCGTGTAACCGCCGCAGTTGTGCACCAGCACCGGCCGATCGGCTGCCACCACGTAGTAGGTGTGGTCGCCGTCGACGGTGAGGTCGTTCATCCATTTCAGGCCGGTCCAGACCCGGACCGCGGCGACCCGCTGGGTGGATTCGCCGTCCGGGCTGCGCAACCGGTCACCGGGGCGCAGGTCGGCGGCGTCGGTCCACCGGTCGGTGGTGGCGTTCCAGAACGGATGCTGCGCGGTCGTCTCGACGACCGTGCTCTCGCCGGTCGTGGTGTCGGTGACCGTGACATCGGTCAACTCCCGGTCGGCGTGACGGTGCAGCAGCCGCACCGGCCGGGTCGTGCTCTGCCCGGTGGCCGGGTCGGTGGCCAGCACCTCGTCACCGAGCTCGACCTCGCCGATCGGCCTGGTGGTGCCGTCGGCCATCCGTACCCGGGTGTCCGGCGCGAAACTGTGCCGCACACAGCTGGCCGCCCCGTCGGCCCGACTGCCACCAGCCCGGGCGGCGTCGTCGGCGCGGGCGGCGGCTTCCCGGGTCGACCGGTTGGTGCCGCGCGACACCGCCCGGGACGCGTCGTCGGCCTTGCGGCTGACCGCCCGGCTGAACGACCGGGCCCCGGCGGCGGCCTTCGCGCCGACCCGTGCGCCGGCCTTGCCGAGGCTCGTGCCGGCGACCTTCTTGATGCCGCTGGACGCGGCCTTGCTCAACGCCTTGCCGGCGACCGGGCCCATCATCGGCAGGGCGGCACCGAGACCACCGGCAAGACCGCCGATCACCGCGTCCTGCAGCAGATCCATGCCGGTCTTGCCCTGCATCCCGCCGGTGACCAGGGCACCGGTGATACCGCCGACCATGCCGCAGGCGACCACGCCGACACCGGTCCAGCCGATCGCGACCAGGCAGCCGGCCTCGACGACCATGCCGACGATCGCGCCGACGATCTCGGCCTTGTGTTCGACGATCCAGTCCCTGGCCGTACGGGCCCACTGGCCCACCTGTTCGGCGGCGGCTATCAGCGCCTCACCGGCCTTGATCAGATCCTGATAGTTCTGCTCCACCGTCTGCCTGATGACGTTGCCCGCCTCGACGAGCTGCTCCTGCGTCCACCTGGTGGCCGCCCCCAGGCCGTCGCCGACCCAGTCGGTGAAGTCTCCGAACCGGTCGCCGAACCAGTCTACGGCGCCGTGGTAGGCGTCCTCGATGTCTTCGTACCGGTCGCCGACCCAGTCGGTGAAGTCGTCCCACGACCTCGCGTACGGTTCTCCGACGTGGCCGGTGGGGTCGACCACCGTCAACGGGTTCCCGTCGCCGTACTGGTACCGGTTGGCCCGGACCGAGTCCGGCACCGGACCGACGGTCAGGCTGTCCCGGGCACCGAACTGTGCCGTCACCGGGTCGTACCAGCGGGCATGCATGTTGACCTGCCCGCTACGCACGTCGGTCCACTCCGACTGGTAGCCGAGGTCACCGAGCATGCCGCTGTCCGCGGTCACCTCACCCAACGGTGAGTACGTACGGCTGCCGGTCACCGTCGCCCCGGCCGGGTTCATCTGGGCGACCACGTCACCGTGCAGATCCGTCCACACCAACCGGCGCGTGGTGTTGTGCCGCGCCCCGACCACACCACCACCCGGGTCCCGGGTGAAGAACGCGTTGGAACTGTCCCGGGCGAGGTGGTTACCGAGACCGGTGTACTCCCAGCCGTCCCGAAACGCCCGACCCAACCCGTCGTAGTCGAACACCCGCGCGTTACCACCCGCCGGGGTGTGCTCGACCGCCTGGTCGAACGCGTCCGACACCGTCGTCGCCGCACCGGCCGCGCTGCGGGTGCCCCGCGCCGTGTACTGGTAGCCGACACCGGTACTGTCCGAGATCAGCCGGTTACGGGCGTCGTAGACGTAGTCGACATCACCGACCCCGGTCCGGTTCCCCGCCCTGTCGTAGCGGTAGCCGACGGTCGTGTTCCCGTCATCCCACGACGTCAACCGGTCCGCCAGGTCGTAGGTGTAGGTGTTGACCGTCGTGGACGAGCCACGGGTGACGGTCCTGCTGGTCTCGTTACCGTTGGCGTCCCAGCCGTACGTGATCGACGCGATCGTCGACCCACCCGACGACACCAGCCGGTCGCTGGTCAACCGGTGCAGATCGTCGTAGGCGAACACCCGCCGGTTCCCCGACGTCCCGAACGTCATCGACGACACCGCCGACATCTGGTCGTACGTGTAGCCGATGGCGGTGCCCATGTCGGCGTTATTCACCGACACAAGGCGGCCCGCACCGTCATACCCGTACTGCGTCGACCCCGCCGCGTCGTCGCGCGACTCCATCAACCCGTCCCCCGTATAGGTGAACGCCGCGTCCCCCGACGGACCCGTCACCGACAACGGCAACCCCCGGTCGTCGTACACGACCTGATTGGTTCCCCCCGGCGCGGAGAACTCCACCAGCCGACCCGCGGCGTCGTAGCCGTACGTCCGGTCCTTCGTCGTGGCCTCCGCACCGGAGCCGGACTGGCGGACCAGCCGGCCGGCGTCGTCGTAGACCAGGGTCCGCACCACCCCACCCGGCGCCCGCTGCGACACCGGCTGTCCGGCCACGTCGTACACCGTCGTGAACGTCCGGTCCGCCGCACTTGGGTACGCCGCCGTCGCCGGCTCGATCCGCGACTGCGGCAACCCCCACATGTTGTACGTCGACCGGAACGCCCGCCCCTCCCCATCGGTGAACCGGGTCGGATTCCCCGCCAGGTCGTAGCCGAACGACGACTCGATGACCGTGTCACCGTCCACCGGCTCCCGCTGCGTCCGCAGCAGGCCCGTCGCGTCGTAGCCGAACCGGGTCACGGTGCCCCGCGCGTCCGTCGCCGACACCACATTCCCCGCCAGGTCATACGACCAGGCCGCCGTCGCCAACGCCGCCCCACCGGACGCCCGGTGCGCCGCCGCCGACACCGGCCGCGACAACATGTCGTAACCCGTCGTCGTGTACGTACCGTCCGGATTGATTTCCTTCACCGGCCGACCCAGCCCGTCGTAGACGACACCGCGGGTCTGCCCCGCGCCGTCGACCACACCCGTCACCTCACCGGCCGCGTTGTACCCGTACCCGACCGTCACCCCCGCCGGCGACCGCACCGACGACAACCGACCCGCCGCGTCATAGCCCACCGTGCTGGTGTGCACCTGACCGGTCTGCCGCACCGCCTCACTCACACTCGTGACCCGACCCAGGAAGTCGTAACCACTACCGGCCACCGCACCCGTCGGATCCGTCGTCGCCAACAGGTTGCCCATCAGGTCGTAGCGCGCCGTCGTCGTGCCGTCATCCGGCGCCACCTGCCGCACCACCCGACCCAACTGGTCATAGTCGAACTCCGTGACCCGGCCCAGCGGATCCGTCTGCGACACCACCTGACCCAGGCTGTCGTACACCGCCGACGCCACCGGCGTCACCGACGACGACCCATCCGGCGGCGTGTACGCCGGCAACCGGACCTCCACCGGCCGACCCACCCGATCCACCCCGAACGTCGTCACCGCACCGTTCGGATCCGACTCCGCAACCACCTCACCGAACGTGTTGTAACCAACCCGCTCCACCGGCCGGGCCGTCACCACCGGACCGTCCAACTCACCCGACTCCGCCTGCACCTGCGGACCCGTCGTCACCACCGGACGGTCCGCCTCGTCGTACTCCACGAACGTCGCCTGACCCAACGGATCCACCACCGACGTCGCCAGACCCGCCTCATCAACCACATAACTGGTCCGCGACACCCCCGCGTCCGCCACCGGCACCGTGCCCGCCATCACCCCGGCAACCCAGCCGGCGTCGTCCGGCACCCCCTGGTACACCTGCAGATCAGAGATCGCCCCCTCGAGGCCCGAGCCGATCCGCACCCCGCCAGCCGCCACGCTGTGGAAGCTGCTGCCGGTGAAGTCGTCGACCTTCTCGCCGTCGAGGAACACAATCCACCGGCCGGCCTGCGGGTCCACGCCCACCGCCAGGTGCTGCCACTTGCCCGCCTGTGTCGAGCCCTGCCCGAAGGTGCGGCGGCGTTGTAGTACGCCGCCGCCTTTGAACACGAGTTGCTCGTTCGTCAGCGCCCGCCATGCGTCGTCGGTGTGGTCGTAGTTGAGCGCGAACGCCGGTGCGCCCCACCCGGACACGCTCGTCCGGGCGCGGCCGGGCATCGCCAGCACCGAGCCGGGCGCTCGCAGGTCGTCCAACCGCACCCAGACGGCGACCGTGTACGGCCGGGTGGTGTCCACCACCGGCGCATCGGTCGTGATCAACGACGACGAACCATCGAACGACGCGACCCGACCCCGCTCGGCATCCGACGCCCAGACCACGTCCGTGGCCGTACCCGGACTGTTCCCCGCCGAGTCGACCGCCGTCGTCCCACCCGCCTCGTCCAACCGCCACCGCGCCACCGGCGTCACCATCCGGTCCGCCGACAGGTAGCCCGTCTGCGACACCGGCCGGCCCACCACGTCATACGCATAATCGACGACCGACAACGCCTCCCCGGCAGCGCCCCGGTCCACCCGCGACAACACCCGGTCGGCCGGCGACAGCGTCACCTCGGTCACCCGCTCCAGGCCGCCCGGATCCAGCACGCTGCGCACCTGCCGGCCCGCCGCGTCGAACTCGTACGCCGTCACCGTGGCACCGTTGCCGGTGACCTGCTCGACCAGGTTCCCCGCCTCGTCGTAACCGTTGCCCTCCAGCAGGAACGAACTGTCCCCGTCGGAGCGGGTCACCGTCGCGGTCCGCCCGTCATCGGTGTACGTGTACCGCGTCACATAGCCCATCGCGTCCGTGGTCGACGCCAACCGACCCGCCGGGTCGTACACGTTCGACTCCACCACCAGATCCACCGGATCCGTCGGATCATTCGGATCCCCGGTGAACCCCTTCACCGTCCGCGACAACACATTGCCGTTGACGTCCACCTCGTAGGCGTTCACCACCCCGTCCGGATCGGTCTGCTCCACCAGGTGCCCGTACACGTCATAGCCGTAGCCGGTCACCGCGCCCTCGGCGTCCACCGACGCCGACCGACGACCATGCCCGTCGTACGACCAGGTACTGACCCGGGCCACATCCCCACCCGACGCGTCGCTGACCTGCTCCTCCACCAGGAACCCGTCCACGCTGTACGAGTAACGCGTCACCGCCCGATGCACCGCACCCGACACCCGGTCCGTCACCGCCGGACCCGTCCGCGTGACCACCCGACCCACCGAGTCGTACGTGTACGACGTCGTCCGCCCCTGCGGGTACGACGACGTCACCACCGTCTCCGTCAACGTCCGACCCAACCGGTCGTACGTGAACGTCGTCTCCGCCCCCGCCGCGTCCGACACCGTCGCCACGTCACCCGCCGAGGTGTACGTGACTGCCATCCACCCCTTCGACGGATCCAACACATTCCACGGCAGACCGGCCGGGGCGTACCCGCCGTCGACCGCAGGCACATCCGTTCCGTCGGTGTATTCGATCTCCGTCTCCCGGCCGAGCGGGTCCGTCACACTGCGCAGGTTGCCGGAGTTGTCATATATGTACGTCGTCAGGTAGGTATCGTCCTGGGCGCTCTGCGAGCCCGGCCCCCGCACGTGGGTCAGCCGGTCGCTCTTCGGGTGCGTCGGGTCGCTGCTGTACAAGGTGTAGGTGTAGTAGCTGCTGGAGCACTTGTCGGCGGCCTGGTCCTGGCAGGTCACCTCCTGGATGGTGTTGCCGCGCTCGTCCTGCACCGACCGGGTGACGATCCCGTTCGGGTCGTACACCAGACTCGTGAACCCACCCGTGTCATAGCCGTACAACGTCGTCTGACCCAACGCGTCGATCTGCGACACCTTCCGCCCCGACACCAGGTCGTACGAGTACGACACCTCGTTGCCGCCCGGGTCGGTCACCGACACGATCTTCACCGGGTTCGAGACCGTCGTCGTCTGCACGTGCTCCGCCGCCTCGTCGACCTGCACCGCACCCGGCGGCAACACCTCAACCGGCAACCCACCCGCCGCCGTCTCCGACAACCGGGCTTCGGCAGCTCCGTCACCAGCCGCGGTCACCACCAACGGCACCGCCCGACCCACCGACTGGTAGTGCGACGCCACCTCGTCCGCGCTCAACGTCCGGTCGTAGAGCGCGACCTCCGCCAACGAACCCTCGTAGTACGCCGTCGAGTCCGAGGGCAGCCCCGACCAACCGTTGCCCGTGTACCCCGCACCCAGATACCCGTGGCTGAGCCTCTCGACCCCGCCGGCCAGGGCGCCGGTGCTGGACTGCACCCGCACCCCGTCCAGGTACAACGCCTGGACGGTGTCGTCGCCGGCGGCGGTCTTGGTCAGCACCGCGTGGTGCCACTTGCCGTCGTTGACCGGCGCCGCCGACACCAACGCCAACGCCCACCACTGATTGGCCTGGTCGTTGCAGTTGCGGATCGCCAACTGGGTACCGTCCGTGGCCGACGAGCCGGGCACCTCCAGGCACCGGCCCGCCCCCGAGTTGCGCCAACCGTTCCCGGACGTTCCCCACTTCTGGTTCGCGCTGCTCGAACAGGTCTGCGCCTGGACCGGGGTGCCGTTGCCGGTCGCCTGACCTGCCAGGCCCAGACACTTGTCACCCCGACGCAGCTGCCGACTGCTGCCGACGTAGCGCCAGCTCTGCGCGTTCGCACCGTCGCAGGTGCTCAGTTGCACCTTCGTGCCGTCGGCCGCCAACTCGGCGCACTTGCCGGCGAGCCCCGACGTCAACGGCCCGGTCGGATCCACCGACGCCGACAACCCCCGCAACCGGCCGTCGGAGTCGATCCACAACACCGGCGACCCCACCGACAGCGTCCCGTCCACCGCCGCGTCCTGCGCCCCCGCCAGCACATCGCCGGTACCAGTGGTCCTGAACCACAGCTCCTGGGACCGCGTCCCGGCCGGCGCCAGCCGCTCCCCCGGCACCGACACCAGCGACGATGACCCGTCGAACGACACCGCCGTGCCGTCCGCGAACGGACCCGCCGCTCCCAACGTCACCGAACTGAACGTCGCTGTGGTCTGCCAGGTCTCGTTGACCGCTTGAACACCGGCCGCGTCCCGCAACCGCCAGTAGTCCGTCGGCGCGGACCCCAGCACCGCCGCCGCGTACACCCCGCTCGTCCCCGCCACCCGCGGCGTCCCCAACGCCCAGGTCCCACCGTTGCTGTCGGTCACCGATGCCAGCTTCCCGGTCACCGAATCCATCGACAGCGACGCCAGTACCCGACCTTCCTGGCTGGTCACCTTCGACAACTGCCGGCTCTGACCCCGCGCCGTCGCGTTGATCTCAGTGACCTCGGCCGAGGTCAGCGTCCGGTCGAAGAACGCCACATCGGCGATATGCCCGTCGAAGAAGTTCGCATGCCCGTGGTAATTCGGCGAACCATGATGCGGCTGGTCCGGCCAGTTCCCCCCGACGAACCCCGCACCCACGTACTCATGCGCCGACCCACCCACGTCGAACATCTCGATCAGGCCGGTGCGGCCCGCGTGCCGGATCCCGTCCACATACAGCGACTGACTCGAGCCGGCCCCGGCCAGCACGACGTGATGCCACTGCCCGTCGTCCACCCGACCGGACGACTGCATCGTCGTCGAGTTGCCGTCATAGAACTTCGCGTGCAACTTCCCACTCGACCCGACATAGATCGACGGCGTGTAGTTCCTCGACGTCGTCCCGTCCGAAATCGGATCATGCTGGTACGAGAACAACACCCCCGCCCGGGACGCCGTCCCCGTCCGGAACCACAGACTGACCGACTGGTACGCGCTGTCGTTGACCAGCCCGCTGGGCAGCCGCACCCGCGACGACGTGCCGTTGAAGGCGGTCGACGTCGACGTCGATCCCGGCCACACCCCCGGTGTCGGGCCCGGCGTCGTACCCTCGTAGAACGCCACGTCGGTGCCGCCGTTGTCCAGCACGCTGCTGGCCGCCAGGGTCGATCCGGAAGGTTCGTTCAACCGCCAGAACGACGACGGCGCATGATTCAGCACCGCGTTCGCCCCCTGGTTGGCGCTGTTATCCCAGGTGTACGTGGTACACGACGCCGTCGGCGGACACACCTTCGTCAGGCGGTCATAGCTGCCGTACGTGTACTGCCACACGTACCCACCGCCACCGGCGGTCGGCGCGTCCGTCGTCACCTTCGTCACATGCGACCCGACCGACGGGCTGGTGGTGCCCGCCCAGGTCAGCGTCAACGACCGCCCCGACGCGCTGGTCAACTTCGACACCAGCCCACTGCCGTTGTACGTCAACGTCAAGGTCTGGTCGTTGGCGTCCGTCACCGACGTGACCTTGAACGCGCCACCCCCGGCCGCGCGCAAGAACACGTACGTCGTCCCGTGCTTGACGGTCAACCGGTACCCGGTCACCGACGAACCGGACTTCACCGCGGTCAACACCTCGTACCGCCCCGGCGGCGCCACGAACGACCCGTCCGACCCCGGCCCGAACACCGCCTCCGACCCGTCCGGATACCGCACCACCACACCCAGCACCGCACCCGCCGAGTTGGTCCGCTCGGTCACCCGCGCGTCCAACAGACTCGACCAGCCCTGCCCGAACGCCCCCGACCGCCGGGTGTCCAGAGTGTTGTACGACCGGGTGATCTCCAGCGCCGGCCCCACCCCCGTCACCCGCGCGTCCGTCACCGCCGACGTGTAGTTGCCGATCTCCGGGTGATAGCCCACCCCCGGGTTCTGCACCAACCGCGACCCCAACGCCGGCTGCGGCATCCTCGTGTAGAACACGTACTTCGGATAGCGCGCGCCGTAGACAGCCCCGTCGAACGGCTGCACCGCCCACGAGTACTGCTTGTTCGTCTCCAACAACCCGACCGGGACGTCGTAGTACGACTTGGTGCCCTCGTTGACGTGGATGAGGGTCCCGGCGTTGTCGTAGATCCAGACCTTGTAGCGCACGGTGCCGGACTCGTCGAAATCGCGACCCCGCACATACAACCGGGGTGTCAACGTCGACACCACCGCACCGTGGGCCGGTGCCCGCTGGTCCACCTGCGGCGGCAGATTGTTCGACAAGGTCAGCTGCAACCGCGGCGCGTAGTCACCGCCGGCATAGTTCGCCGAGGCGAACAGGGCCGCCGCCGCCGCAGACAAGTCCTCCTCGTCCAACAGCGCCAGACCAAGATTCGGCTGACCGATCGCCCAGCCCGAGATCAGGTCCCGGACATCGACCTCGACCCACTGGCCGACGGACGGATTCGCGTTCGGGTTCTCACACGCCCGCCCGTTGTCGGTGTAGTACCTGTAGTGGTTCGGTCCCAGATCGATCTTCGGGCCCGGATGGGCGGCGGTCCGCAGATCCCCGACCGTCCACTCCTCCTCGACCAGCCCGACCTTGACCCGCTGGACGTCACACCTCGCCCGGTAGTTCAGGTACAGCCGCAGGTTCGCCGAGGAGATGAACCAGCCCGCCTTCGCAAACTCCGCTGGGATGGTGAACTTGAGAAACGTCCGGGACAGGACGCCGTCCCGGTTGCCGATCGCGAGACGGTCACCGTTCTGCACGGCCGGGCCGGTGTCCGGATCGGTGTCGACGAACACGTCCCCACTCGTCGAGATCAGCGCGCCCACGTCCGCCCGCGCCGGGAACACCCGCGCCGGATCCGTCAACCACTCCCGGTCGGCCACCAGCTTCAGAGCCGGGGCACCGTCGACCTCGATCAGCTCCATCGCGACCGCCGCCGACCGCGCCGGCAACCCCGTCTCCGGGTCGACCGACGAATCCTGCATGACCGCTGGCGGGATCGACCCCACCACCGAACCGGCGCCGTCGACCACTTCGACCGACCCACCCTCACCGGCCCGGACCGACACCCCGTCCAGCGTCAGCGGAAACACCCACTCCGACCCGGCCTCGCGCGACGCCAGCACCAGCCCCTGCTGCACCCCGTCCGGCCGCGCCACCACCTCCAGGTCGGTGTCCGCGAACACCTCCGGGTACGTGGCCGTCCTGCCGTCGACCGCCGGCACCACCGCCGCCGCACCAGCCAGACCCCAGCCCACCGACCCATCATCGGGCAGCGACAACTCCACCAACGACTCACCGGCAGCAGCGCCCGCCAGCGACACCCCCAGCGAGTTCTCCCGCACCACCCACCGGTCACCCCGACGCACCAACGTCGAGTCCACCGGCCGCCACGAACCATCCGCCGCCTCGTAGTTGACCTGCCCCGTACTCAACTCCGCCGTCGTCGAACCATCCGTGTTGGCGTACACATCGGCATTCGGCCCCGACGCCACCGCGTCCCGCACACTCGTCTGCGGATCGAACCGGCCCACCGTCACCGGCGTCACCGACTCGCCCACCACCGGCTCCCCGGCGTACCCCGACAGACCGTTCACCAACCGCTGCGCCGAACCCGCCCCACCCGACGCCCGCGTCGCCGCCGACCCCACGTACCCACCCGCACCCGCACCGTCACCGACCCGCGCCGCCGGCAACTCCACCGCCGGCCCACCCCACGGCAACCACCCCGACCGACCGGTGAACCACGACGACAACCACCCCACCGGGAACTCACCGTCCGCCGGCACCGCACCCGGCGGCACCGACGACGACAACCCCACCAGCGCCGCGACCACCACAGCGACCCCACCGGCCCACCGCCGCCACCGAACGAACGTCCCCGCTGTCCTCAAGCGACGCCGACGGTGAACAGCACGACTCGCAGACATCAGCGGCTACCTCTTCCCACCTCGATACATTCGGTCGCACAGCGGTCGACCGTCAGGAATCATCTACGGAGGACGATGCCGGAACTTGAGGGAATGCTGAGGATCGCCTGGGGGTTCGCTTTCAGAAGTTCTGAGGAAACGTCTCCGGCTCTTGATCGCCAGGGCATGACCTGGACCTGCTGCGCTCGCGATCGGCTCCGGAACCGCCGCGCCGGGATGCCCGGGAGGGCATGATGGCCGGGTGCGGTTCACTTCCGACGTGCCCGGCGGGCACGAGCTCACCTACAACGACGTCTTCCTGGTGCCCAACCGTTCCGACGTGGCGTCCCGCCTCGATGTCGACCTGGCCACCACGGACGGCACCGGCACCACCGTCCCGATCGTCGCCGCCAACATGACCGCGGTGGCCGGCCGGCGGATGGCCGAGACCGTCGCCCGGCGGGGCGGCCTGGCGGTGATCCCGCAGGACATCCCGATCGAGGTGATCGCCGAGGTGGTCGCCTGGGTCAAGCGGCGGCACCTGGTGCACGACACGGCGTTGACCCTGGCTCCCACCGACACCGTCGGCGACGCGATCCATCTGCTGCCCAAGCGGTCCCACGGCGCGGTGATCGTGGTCGAGGCCGGGCGTCCGGTCGGCATCGTCACCGAGTCCGACTGCGCCGGCGTCGACCGCTTCGCCCAACTGCGGGACGTGATGTCCCGCGAGCCGCTGACCGTGCCGGAGACCACCGACCCGCGTACCGGATTCGACCTGATGGCGCAGGGCCGACGGCGGGCCGCGCCGGTGGTCGACGACGCCGGCCGGCTGGTCGGGGTGCTGACCCGGGCCGGCGCGCTGCGCGCCACCCTGTACCGGCCGGCAGTCGACGCCGCCGGCCGGTTGCGGGTGGCCGCCGCCGTGGGCATCAACGGCGACGTCACCGGCAAGGCCACCGCGCTGCTCTCCGCCGGGGTGGACACCATCGTGGTGGACACCGCGCACGGCCATCAGGAACGGATGCTGGCCGCGGTCCGCGCGGTGCGCAAACTGGACCCGACAGTGCCGGTGGTGGCCGGCAACGTGGTCACCGCCACCGGGGTCGACGACCTGATCGACGCCGGTGCCGACATCGTCAAGGTCGGTGTCGGGCCGGGCGCGATGTGCACCACCCGGATGATGACCGGGGTCGGCCGTCCGCAATTTTCCGCCGTGCTGGAATGCGCGTCGGCGGCCCGCCGACGCGGGCGGCACGTCTGGGCCGACGGCGGGGTGCGCCACCCCCGCGACGTGGCGCTCGCCCTAGCCGCCGGAGCGGCCAACGTGATGATCGGGTCCTGGTTCGCCGGCACCTACGAGTCGCCCGGCGACATCTACACCGACCCGGACGGCCGACGCTACAAGGAAAGCTTCGGCATGGCGTCCGCCCGGGCGGTCAGCGCCCGCACCGCCGACGACAGCCCGTTCGAGCGGGCCCGCAAGGCGGTCTTCGAAGAAGGGATCTCGTCGGCGCGGATGTTCCTCGACCCGGCCCGACCCGGCGTCGAGGACCTGATCGACGAGATCGTCGCCGGGGTACGCAGTGCCTGCACCTACGTCGGGGCCGCGACCCTGGCCGAGTTCCACGACCGGGCGGTCGTCGGGTTGCAGAGCACCGCCGGCTACACCGAAGGCTTGCCGGTGGCCGGCAGCTGGTGAGCGAAGCCCGGTCGGTGCGCGAAGTCCAGTCGGTCGGTGCGCGAGGTCGCGGTTCAGCGCAGCCGGGTGATCGCCACCTCGACGCCCTGGCCGGTGTTCGCCGGGCCGGCGTACACCCCTTTGAGTGGTGGCACGTCGCCGTACTCCCGGCCCCGGCCGACCGCCACGTGCCGTTCGCCGACCGGGATCCCGTTGGTCGGGTCGAACGCCGTCCACCGGCCGGCCCACCACTCCACCCAGGCGTGGCTCTGCCCGTCGAGCAGGTCCCCCGGCGGCAGGGTCTCCACCGTGGAGAGCACTCCCACATCTCCGACGAGATCGTCTCCCGGGCGCCACGGGCGTTCTCCCGGGCGGCGGCCAGTGACCCGACGACCGAACTGGCGCTGCGTCCGTCGAGGCCGAGCAGCCCGACGAGCCGCGCCGATGACACCGGCTGGTCGTCGACGTCGACGCCCATCACGCCGAGCAGCGACCGGCAGGCGGTCTCCTCGGCCACCCACGGATCAGAGATGATCCGGTGCAGGTGTACGTCGAGGGTGCGTGAGGTGTCCTTGGATCCACCGCCCTGGCTGGAGTTGACCACCACGCCACCCGGGTCAGGCCGCCGGGCAGTACCCAGACCCGGTCGCCGTCGTTGACCGCGAACGGGCGCAGGTCGACGTGCCGGGCCCGCAGCCGGTTGCCGATCAGCGTCGGCACCATCGACAGGGCCACCTCGCGCTGGGCGATCCAGCCACGGGGGTCGATCAGGATCCGCTCCCGGACCTGAGCCAGCTGCTCGTCACTGGCCTGGGAACCGATCACGATGCCGGCGCCGCCGGAGCCGTCGACCGGCTTGAGCACCAGCTGATCGAGCCGGTCGAGGACGTGGTCGAGCACGTCCGGGCCGTCGTCGAGGCGGTACGTCTCGACGTTCGGCAGGATCGGTTCCTCGGCCAGGTAGTAGCGGATCAGCTCCGGCACGTACGTGTAGAGCAGCTTGTCGTCGGCGACACCGTTGCCGACCGCGTTGGCGATGGTGACCCGGCCGGCACGGGCCGCGTTGAGCAGCCCGGCGACGCCGAGCACCGAGTCGGCCCGGAAGTGCACCGGGTCGAGGAAGTCGTCGTCGATCCGCCGGTAGATCACATCGACCCGCTGCTTACCGCCGGTGGTGCGCATCGCCACCTCGTTGCCGACGCAGACCAGGTCGCGCCCTTCGACCAGCTCGACGCCCATCTCCCGGGCCAGCAGCGCGTGCTCGAAGTAGGCCGAGTTGTGCACCCCGGGGGTGAGCACCACCACCGTCGGGTCGACGACGCCCGCCGGCGCGGCGGCCCGCAGCGCCCGCAGCAGTTGCGCCGGATAGGACTCCACCGGCTGGATCCGGGTCGAGGCGAAGACCTCCGGCAGTACGTGGGCCATCGCCCGCCGGTTCTCCATCACGTAACTGACCCCGGACGGCACCCGTACGTTGTCCTCCAAGACCCGGAAGGTGCCCTGCTCGTCGCGGATCAGGTCGACTCCGGCGACATGGATGCGCACCCCGTTGTGCGGCATGATGCCGGCCGCCTCGCGGTGGAAGTGGGCGCTGGTCACCACCAGCCGGCGGGGTACCACGCCGTCGGCAAGCACCCGGGCCGGACCGTGGATGTCGGCGAGGAACGCCTCCAACGCGCGTACCCGCTGAGCGCGAAGGTGATGCCCTGGTCGAGAAAGGCCCGGGCGAGGACGTCGGCGCGTACCTCCAGCTCGGCGCTGGACGGGGGCTGCAGAGTGGCGTGCAGGGCCTCGTAGGTCTGTCGCGGCATGCCCGGCTCGCCGAACATCTCGTCCCAGCCGGGGCCGAGGTGGTAGTCCTCGAACAGATCGGCCATCGGCCAGCCCCGCCCTTCATCCGACGACTGCGGTCTGCTCCCTGTCCCCGATGGTTATCACACCTGCCTGCATCACACCACGGAGCGCGGCCGCCTGCATCTTCACGGTTCCCGCACGGTACGCGTTGCTCGTTGCGTACGAGTAACGCGACCGGACGTGTCCGTCGCGCCGGTCAGCGCGACCGGTAGGCATCGCCACGATGCTCGACGGCGGTGACCGTGACCACGTACCGCTCATCATCGATCTCGTAGAGGACCCGGTAGGCGCCGCGTCGGGCCGACCAGGTCCCTTCGTAGGGCGGGAGCATCAGCGGTTCACCGAGCCGGTGTGGGTTGTTGATCAACACAGTGGTGACGAACTCGTAGACGGCTGTCGCGACCTTCTCCGGCAGCCGCCCGGCAAGGGCACGGGCCGCCGGTCCGGCGATACGGATCTGATAGGGCCGCTGGTCCGAGGGCTGACTCACTGGTCACGAGATGACGGAGCCCGGCTGGCCATCAGCGCGGCCACCTGGCTGGCATCCAGTACGTCACCGGCCGCGATGGCCGCCCGGGACTCGGCGAGCTGGCGCATGGCCTCCGGGCTGGAAAGTACGTCCAGAGTCTCCTCCAGCGCGGCGAGATCGTCCGGAGAGATGAGAACCGCGACCGGGCGTCCATGGCGCGTAATCTCGATGCGCTCGTGGGTACGTTCGACTTCCTCGATCAGCTCCGACAGCCTGTTGCGGGCATCAGTGAACGGCATGATCGCCATGTCGTCAGCCTAGCAGAACTGGCGCGAATTCTGTACAGTTTCCGACCTCTCCAGGGGGCGACGAACTACGCAGCGTCACCTCGCTGGGTCGAGTTGTCCGACCGAGCCTGATGCCACAGGTGCATCTTGATGCACCTGTGGCATCAGGCATAAAAACACCATGGGTCTGGCGGCACCGAAAGGTCCGGCAGCCCCGTCGCAGTCGATCAGATCGTGCGCTGCGGCTCAGATCGACCGTCGGATGCGGCGGTACTCGGCGGCGGCCAGCGTCATGCGCTTGCACCGCGCCGGCCGCCGCTTCGTCGAGGTCCCGGTCGGTGACCGGCCCGTCGTCCATCGCGGTCACCGCCCCACCCCGCCGGTCACGACAGGTAGTACCGGCCGCCGTTGCCGCCCCGCCGGTCGGCCCGGTGGGCACGGGGGAACCCGGCCAGACCGCCGCCGATCTGGGGCCCGGCCCCGCGGATCCCACGCGAGGGCATTCGCGGGGTACCGAGCAGGACCGGGCCGTACGGGCCGCACGCCCTGCGGCGCTCCAGCGCAGCTACACGACCCGCACGTAGAGTGCCGGCCACGACGCGTGGCGGTCTACCGATCGCACCGTTACGCGGACGGTGCGGACAGAGCGCGGACACCTGCGGACGCCCTGGCGGCGAGGCGGTCGTCCCCTGTGGTGGCCGCTACCGAGGCAGCCTCGGTGTACGCCTGCTCCGCCGCTCGACGGTCGCCGATGTGTGCGTGGGCATCGCCGAGGTCACACAGGTGTGCGCCGGACCAACCGGGCCGCCGCCGGTCCGGCGCGAGGCCGGTGGCAAGCAGTTCGACGGCCTTCTCGGCGTAGCCCGGATGGCCGGCGTCGGCGAGGTGCAGGAGGACGACGCCCTTCTGTACCAGGAAGAACGCGCCGGTATGAAAGTAGTTCCAGGGCGGCACCGGACGCTCGAACTGCCGGGTAGCGTGCTCGGCGGACCGGTCCAGGACGCCGAGCACTGCGCTGGGCCGATGCCCGCAGGAGGCCATACCGCGCGCCTCCTGACCGGCACTGTACGCCAGCTGGCCAGGGTGGACACCCGGCTGGCGCTGCGCGGCCTGCGACAGCGAGATCATCGCGCCAACCTGGCCCTGATGCTCGGCGGCGTAGCCACGGAAGCTCAGGATCGTGGCGGCGAGGTCGGTGTCTCCGGTCTCGGCGGTCCACGCGAGCCCGGCAGCCCACGTCCGCTCAGCTCCGGCGGCGTCGCCCACTGCTGCGTACAACCAGCCAACGAACTGCGCCCACTGCCCCGCGACGTCGACCAGGGCGCGCCGGTTCGCGTCGGCGGCGTCGCGGACGAGGCCCGTGATGACGTCGAGCTGCATCGCGGCCGCCGGGAGCACCGAGCCCGAGCCGACCGCGTCGTCCAGTCGCCGCTGGGCCGCGAGCAGATCGGCGAGTGCCGCAGTTCCGCCTGCGCTGATCTGGTTGGTGCGGCTCGCGTGGTGCAGCCGGGCGACCTGGTCGCCGTCGAGCACCGTGGCCGGTGTGTGGATCATCGCGGTGAGCCGCCCTCCGGCCTTGAGCGCGTCGTCGAGACGCGCAAGCAGCTCGGGCGGTGGCTTTCGGCGGCTCTGCTCGATGTCGTGCAAATGTGACCGGCTGGAGTAGACGATCCGGGCGAGGTCACGTAGTGACAGGCCTGCCTGCTCCCGTAGCGCCCGCAGTGTCGCGGGTAGACGCGGGTCGACGACGCGCACAGAGTCCCTCCCACACGGATGTTGACGGCTGGCCACTGCACCGGCCAGCGCCCTCATCGCGACGGTACGCCGGACCGGCCACCACGGCTATGCTGCTCGGCAGGGGTCGGCCTGCACATCGGCCCCCCCGGCGTATCGCCACGCGACGCGGGCTCGCCCTCGCCAGTTCGACCAGCACCGCGAGGCGGAGGCGGGCTGCCGGCACGGGACCTGCCGGCAGCCCGGGCGTCGTCCGCGACCACCGGGAACGGGGGATCCGGGGGTAGCAGATGTTGCCGTGTCAACCGTACGCCTTCCTGGCCGATCCGCGCCGCCCCCGAAAGTTCCTAGTCAATCACTCTTCGTCATGCCACATGAGCTGACGTGCGGCTTCGGCGACTGATCCGGACAACGAAGGATAAATTGTGATTGTGTGCGCCAACTGGCTCACCGTCATATGGTTCTCCACCGCGACGGTGATCGGCATGATCAGCTCGCTGGCCTTGGGGGCCACCACCACCCCGCCGATGATCTGCCCGCTGGCCGGGCGGCAGAACAGCTTGACAAAGCCGTCCCGCAGGTCGGCCATCTTCGCCCGGGCGTTGCCGGCCAGCGGCAGCATCACCTGCCGGGCCTGCACCCGCCCGTCGTCCACCTCATCCTGGGACACTCCGACGGTGGCCAACTCCGGATCGGTGAAGACGTTCGCCGCGACGGTACGCAGCCGCAGCGGCACCACCGCCTCGCCCAGCGCGTGCCACATCGCGATCCGGCCCTGCATCGCCGCGACGCTGGCCAGCGGCAGTACCCCGGTGCAGTCGCCGGCGGCGTAGATGCCCGGCACGTTGGTACGCGACACCCGGTCCACCGGCACATGCCCGCTGTCCGCGACCGTCACCCCGTACTCGGCGAGCCCCAGGTCCGCCGTGTTCGGCACCGAGCCGACCGCGATCAGCGCGTGCGAGGCGGTCACCGTACGGCCGTCGCTGAGCCGTACCTCGACCCCGTCTCCGACCCGGGTGACCGCGTCGGCGCGCGAGTTGTTCAGAATCGTCATGCCCCGGGTCCGGAACACCTGCTCGATCGCCATCGCCGCGTCGGCGTCCTCGTGCGGCATCACCCGGTCCCGGCTGGAGACGAGGGTCACCGGCACCCCCATCGCCAGGTACGCGCTGGCGAATTCGGCACCGGTCACGCCGGAGCCGACCACCACCAGGTGCTCCGGCAGCGCCGGCAGGTCGTACACCTGCCGCCAGGTCAGGATGCGTTCGCCGTCGGGCACGGCGGTGGGCAGCTGCCGGGGCGTGGCGCCGGTGGCGACCAGTACGGTCGACGCCTCGATCGGGTACTCAGCGTCACCGTAGTCGGGCCTGACGAGCACCCGGTGGGTGTGACCGAGCGTGTCCTCACCGAGCCGGGCGGTGCCGGCGACGAATGTCACACCAGCTTTGACGAGTTTGCTGTGCACGTCGGCCGACTGGGCCAGCGCGAGCCGCTTCACCCGGGCGTGCACTGCGGTCGCGTCGACGGTGACCGCCTCCAGCCCATCGGAGTCGATGCCGAACTCCTCGGTGTCCCGGTACCCGGTGACCACCTCTGAGCTTGCGATGAAGGTCTTGGACGGGACGCAGTCGGACAGCACGCAGGCGCCACCGGCCCCGTCCGCCTCGACCACCGTGACGTCGGCCCGCAGCTGTGCCGCGACCAACGCCGCCTCGTAGCCGGCCGGGCCACCGCCGATTATCACTATCCGCTTCAAAACGACTCTCTCCCCAAACTTGAACTTATGCTGACGAAACACCCGGCTGGCTACGGCCGCCGACCGGTTGCCCGACACGCGACACGCTCACTCGTATTCTCCCCCACCCCCCTGCCGGGCTATCGTCATCGCCGTGCGTCACTACGCCGCGTATGGCTCAAACCTCGACCCTGCTCGGATGCGTGCTTACTGTCCGCATTCGCCGATGGTGGGCACCGGCTGGCTGGAAGGCTGGCGGCTCACCTTCGCCGGTGAGGGGGTGATCGGCTGGGAGGGAGCGGTCACCACCATCGTGGAGTCGCCCGGCGACCGGGTCTTCGTCGCACTCTACGACGTACACCCGTGGGACGCCGCGCAGCTCGACGAGGTCGAGGGCGCGTTGTCCGGCACCTACCGGCGGCTGACCGTCCGGGCGGTCACCCTGGACGGCGCGGTCACCGCCTGGGTCTACGTCTTCGACGGGTACGAGGGCGGGCTGCCCACTGCCTGGTACCTGTCGGAGATCGCCAACGCCGCCGAGAAGGCCGGCGCGCCGGACGACTACGTCGCCGAGCTACGAAAGCGACCCACCCGTACCGCCACCGCCTGACCTGCCTACCGCCGGCCGAGCAGCAGGACGCCGGCCGTACGCTCGTCAGTCGGCCGGCCGACCGGTCGCCGGCCGTACGTGGGACAGCGCAGCGTGCAGCAACTCGACGAGTTCCCGCCGCTGCTCGGCACGCAGCGCGGCGAACGCCTGACCGGTGATCCGGTTGGTAACCCGGTCCGCCCACAACCGGCGGCGGATCAGCGGGCCGACCGGCGGCCACGGCGGCGACCACCCGGCCGCGACCGCGGCCTTCGTCCCGTCCGGGCCGCCCATCAGCGCCTCCACCGGCGTCAGCCCGGCCACCCGTACCGCCATCAGGTGTGCCCCGGAGCGGTGCTCGCCGAGCAGTCGTACCGCGACGGCGGCCCGCGCCCCGGCCGCGTCGTCCGGCCGGGGCATCGCCCGCCAGGCGGCGAACAGCGGCATCGCGGTCGCGTCCGCCGCCCCCACCACCGCCTCGGCCAGCTCGACCAGCCGGTCCACCTGCGGACAGTCGCCGAGCTGCTCGACACCCCACCGGCAGCATTCGGCCATGCTCACCGCCGCCACCCCGGTCGGGTCGGTCACCGCGCTGGCAGCCTGCCAGCCGTCGGCCACCGCGTCGGCGGCGATGAACCCGAGCGCGGCCGCGACCGTTTCGGCCGGTACGCCGCCGAGCACCCCGGCCCGGCCGGCGATGTGGAACGCCCAGCCGCTGAGCCCCAGTTGGCGCGCCCGGCTCAACGTGCGCGGACACTCCTGGTACGCCGTACTCAACTCGTGCAGGCTGCGCCGGCACGCGCCGGCCGCCTGATCGGGAATCACCGCGTCATCGCCTTTCGCCCACCCGCCCGGCCGGTCACCGCCACCGACTTTCCGTCAGCGGTCGGTCTGCGGCCCGGGCAGGTCCTCCAGCGCGGCTGCCACGTCGCCGGCGTACCGTCGGGCGGCGACGGCTGCCCGTTCCGCAGTCTTGCGCGCCACCTTACGACGGGCATGCTCCCGCTCGGCTGCTGAGCGTCGCCGTTCCCATTCGGCCAGTTGACGCTGCGCCTCGGCGACGGCGTCGGCCGCGTCCTGCTCGGCGGCGACGGCCCGGTCGAGTTCGGTGCGGGCGGCCCGCTGGCCGGCCTCGGCTTTGTCCAGCTCGTCGACCAACCGCTGCCGGCGGGCGGCCCGCGCGCGAGCAGCCTTGTCCGCCGCCCGAGCGGCCTTGTCCGCCGCCCGAGCGGGCTCGGCCACTCGGGTCGGCTCATCGGCGGCGGCCACCCCGTCGTCCGGGCCGACCAGCCGCAACCGGGGCCGCGGGACCTCGCCGAAACCGGCGTAGTCGACCGCACGGACCAGCCGGCCGGATCGCACCTGGGCGGCGATCTCCTCGTCGGCGAGGGCAGCGGACAGGGTCGCCTCGACCTCGCCCAACGGCAGCTTCGTCGACGCCAGCGCCGGGTCCTCGGCGACGGCCAGCTCCCGGCACTCGGCCACCAGCCCGTCGACCAGCGCCCGCCGCCGGGTCGACAGCTCGCGCAGGGCGGGACCCCGCAGGTCCCGCTGGGCGGCGCGCAACTGACCGGAGAGCTCCACCAGGCCGTCGAGCAGGTCGGCGCGGCGCAGCGCGAGCAGGTTGACCAGCCAGGCGGCCACTGTCGGTTTGCGGAGCTTGCTGATGGCCCGGGCGGTGTCCGGGTCGCTGCCCCGGGCGGCCGAGACGGCCTCGGTACGGGCCGCGACGAACCGCGCCGGCGGTACGGCGTACAGCCGTCGCACCACCTCGGCGGGTACTACGCTGCCGGTCACGGCGGCCCGGCTCAGCGGGCCGGGGTGCCGGCCGGCAGCCGGGCGTAGTCGCAGCCGGCCAGCTTGGTCATGTTGCTGTCGGTGACCTTGTGCCCGGCGTCGTTGAGCAGCCCGTCGTGCAGGGCGAGCGCCCGGCGCGGGGCCACTGCGCGGACGAACTCGACCGCCTCGGAGAGCTTCAGCCAGGGCGCGGAGACCGGCACGAACAGGGTGTCCACCTCGGCGTCGGTCGGCACGTCGAACGAGTCACCCGGATGGTAGACCGAGTCGGCGATCAGGAAGCCGAGGTTGGGCACCCGGGGCAGGTCGGGGTGGATCTCAGCGTGCCATCCCCCGTACGCCCGGACCGGGATACCGGCGGCCTCGAAGCGCTCCCCGGACTCGACCGCGGTCGCCACCTCGCCGAGCCCGTCCAGCTTGGACACCACCGATGGATGAGTGTGGATGGTCACCGAGGGTCGTCGAGCGAGCGCGTCGGTCAGCTGGCCGACGTCGAGGTGGTCGAAGTGCTCGTGGGTGACGAGGACCGCGTCGACGCCGTCGAGCGCGGCCGGCTCGCTGAACGCGCCCGGGTCGATCACCAGCACCGCGCCGTCGTGTTCCACCCGTACGCAGGAATGCCCGAACTTCATCAGTCGCACCGTGACCCCCTGTGAGCCGAATCGTGATCTGCCGCCTCGCAGTCTGCCGGAACCGGCCGGCTCGCGCCGCGCGTCTGAACGACACCTGGCGAACCCGTATGACGATTCCGAGGAGCACCCCTTGACTGTGAACAACGCAAGACGAGGCCGGTGGCGCACCGGTGGCCGGCGCGGCGCGGCGACCGGCACGGCGGCCCTGCTCGCCCTGCTGATCCTGACCGGCTGCTCAGGATCGGAGGACTCCGGTGTCAGCAGCTCCGCCGACATGCCGCAGCGGGCCGAACCGGCCCCGGCGGGTGGCGCGCCTGGCGACGGCGGACTGACCGGCGGGGACGACGCGGGCGGCGAGGAGGCGGCCGGTGCGGACTCGGCCGGCGGCGCTGAGCGGGGCGGCCAGGCCGACCGGCCGGACGGGACCTCACCGGTCGACCTGGCGGTGGGCAACCGGTCGATCATCTACTCCGGGTCGATCACCGTACGGGTGACCGATGTGCCGGCGAAGGCCGGCGAGGCGGCGACGATCGCGACCTCGGTCGGCGGGTTCGTCGGGCGAGACCAACGCTCCGAGTACGAGTCGTACGGCCGGGCCACACTGGAGCTGCGGGTGCCGGCGGAGCAGTTCGACCAGGTCGTCGACCGGCTGTCCCGCCTCGGCGAGGAGGTCAGCCGGGAGTTGACCACCCAGGACGTCACCGAGGAGGTGCTGGACCTGGACGCCCGGATCACCACCCAGCAGGCCCGGGTGCGCAGCGGCCGGGCGCTGCTGGCCGAGGCGGAGACCCTGGCCGATCTGGTGATGCTGGAGTCGGAGCTGGCCAAGCGGGAGGCGGACCTGGCGTCGTTGGAGGCCCGCAAACGTGGCCTGGACGACCTGGTGACGCTGTCGCGGATCACCGTCGAGCTGATCGGCCCGGACGCGACGCCACCGGTCGACGACGAGTCGGAGCTGGGTTTCCTGGCCGGGTTGGGGGCCGGTTGGCGGGCGTTCGTCGGGTCGATGCAGGTGCTGGTCACCGTGGTCGGCGCGCTGCTGCCGTGGCTGATCGCACTCGGCGTACCCGCGTTGGGGGTGTTCTGGCTGGTGCGGACGTCGCGGGGCCGGTCCCGGCCGGTTCCGGCCGCCACCGCACCCGCCGGCGGCGCACCGGTGCCGACACCGCGAGGTGACCACGACGGTACGGAAGGTGACCGCACGGACGACGACCGGGTCGCCGGCGACGCGACGGCCGGCTGATCCGCCGGTCAGTCGGCCGCGGCCAGCTGCAGCACGGTGTGGACGAGCAGGCGGACGCCGACGGCGATCGCCCGCTCGTCCACGTCGAACGAGGCGCGGTGCAGGTCGCTGCCGGCCTCGGCGCGGCCGACTCCGAGCCGGGCCAGGGCACCCGGCACGTACTCCAGGTACCAGGAGAAGTCCTCGCCACCCATGCTCTGCGGGGTGTCTGCGACGGCGGCGGGGCCGAGGGCCGCTGCGGTGGCGGCGGTGAGCGCGCCGATCGCGGCGGCATCGTTGATCACCGGTGGTCGACCACGCAGATACTCGATGTCGACCGTCGCGCCGGTCGGGGCGACCACTTCCCGGATGATCTGGGTGACGATGTCCGGTGCGGCGTCCCAGGTCGGCCGGTCCAGCACCCGCAAGGTGCCGGCGGCGCTGGCCTCGTTGGGGATCACGTTGTACTGGGTGCCGGCGGACGCCTGACCGAAGACCAGCAGCAGGCCGGCGTTGGCCGGCACCCGCCGGTTGACCAGCGCGGGCACCTCGGTGACCAGCCGGCCCAGGGCGTTGACCAGGTCGACGGTCAGGTGCGGGCGGGCGGTGTGACCGCCCGGACCGGACAGCCGCACGCTGATGTTGTCCGCCGCTGCGGTGATCGGGCCGACCCGCAGCCCGACCCGGCCGACCGGCAGGTTCGGGTCGCAGTGCAGCGCGAAGATCTGGGTGACGTCCTCGAGCCCGCCCGCCGCGACGACCTCCAGCGAGCCGCAGGGCAGGATCTCCTCCGCCGGTTGGAAGATCAGCCGGACCCGCTGGCGCAGTTCGCCCCGGTCGGCGAGCTGCGCGAGCAGCATCGCCACGCCGAGCAGCACGGTCGTGTGCACGTCGTGCCCGCAGGCGTGGCAGACGCCCGGCACGGTCGACCGGTACGGCACGTCCTTGACGTCGGCCAGCGGCAGCGCGTCGATGTCGGCGCGCAGCGCGACCACCGGGCCGTCAGCGGGGCCGGCGTCGATGTCGCAGATGACGCCGTTGCCCTTGGGCAGCAGCCGGGCGGTGAGCCCCATCCTGGTGAGCTGGTTGGCGATGAACGCGGCCGTCTCGAACTCGTGGCCGGACAGCTCCGGGTGGGCGTGCAGGTGCCGCCGGATCGCGGTCAACTGCCGCCCGCGGGCATCGAGCAACTGGTCCAGCCCGGCCGGCAGGGGTTGGGCACCTGGCAGTGGATCGGGCCAGGACGACGCCATCTCGCTGCCGGTGGGCAACGTCAACGCACTCGTCACGTCAGATTCTCGATCACTGTGGATGGGATGGGACTCCGACAGCCTAGACCGGGGACGGTAACGCTGCGCAACGTCATTCGGGTAGTGGCCGCATCGCGTATTGTCATGGAATGCCTGGTAGAGGCGATCGGACCGCTGCGGTCCGCCCCGAATGTCACCATCGTAGGCAGCCATGGGTCCCACACCTCCTACGCCGAGTAACGAGCCACGTAGCGACCCGGCTGCCGGTTCGACCGAAAACTGACAGATATCTGACTGTCGCGACACCCCCCAGTCCGGGCGTGCCATCTGATAACGACACCGTGACGGGTTGCGCACCTAGAGTCCGATCCGGTGTACATTGGGCTACCACACAACGACACAGAGTGGACTTCTCACCAACCTCGGCGCGTAGCTTTCGTTCCGCCGAGCGACCCAGCAAGATAGAGGGGTTGGTTCCCCGGCCCCTCAATTTCTCTCGGCGGCATTTCCTGTGACTCAGATTCCGACGTGGAGTGGCGGACCAGTCAGCTCTACCAGCGCACGAGCGGCACCCGGCGCCACCATCGGTGGCCGGTACTCGCTGCGTGCCGCGGTCGGGCACGGTGGCATGGGCACCGTCTGGCGCGCCACCGACACCCTGCTCCGACGCGACGTGGCGGTCAAGGAGGTCGTCCTCCCCCCGGGGCTGGCCCCCAGCGACCGCGACGCGATGTACGAACGCACCCTGCGGGAGGCCCGCGCGGCGGCCGCACTGCAGCACCCGGCCGTGGTCCAGGTCTACGACGTGGTCACCGAGGGTGGCCGCCCGTGGATCGTGATGGAGCTGCTGGACGCCCGCAGCCTCGCCGACATGGTCATCGAGGATGGCCCGGTCGCCCAGCGCGCGGTCGCCAAGATCGGCATCGCGCTGCTCGGCGCGTTGGAGGTCGCCCACGCCATCGGCGTCCTGCACCGCGACGTCAAGCCGGCCAACGTGCTGATCTGCACCGACGGTCGCTGCGTACTCACCGACTTCGGTGTCGCGCGGATGCCCACCGACGTCCAGCTCACCACGCCCGGGATGGTGCTCGGCTCGCCGCACTTCATCTCCCCGGAGCGGGCCATGGGCCAGGACTTCGGGCCGCCGAGTGATCTGTTCTCCCTCGGCGTCACGCTCTACACCGCCGTCGAGGGGCGCCCGCCCTTCGACAAGGGCGACCCGATCGAGACCATGCACGCCGTCGTCGAGGACCCGCCCGCCGCCCCGGTGCGCTCCGGCCCGCTCACCGAGGTGCTCTTCGGCCTGCTGGAGAAGGACCCGGCGCGACGCTTCGACGTACCGACCGCCCGGAGCATGCTGCGCGAACTGCTCGCCGGGCCGCTGGCCAGCAAGGCCCCGGCCAACCTGGTCACCGACCCGTACGCGGTGGTCTCGGTGCAGCGACCGCCCAGTTGGCAGCAGCAGGCCCGACCGGCGCCACCGGCGCAGCCCCAGCCGAGTGGCAAGATCGGTGGCCGGGCGATGATCGGCCCGGACGAGTCGCTCACCGACCGCCTCGCCGAGCTGCGCAAGGCCGGCCGGCAGATGCCGAGCGCGGCGCAGTGGTCCGCCGCCGGGCTGGACAACGCAAACCCGACCTCGCCGGCGGCCGGAGCGACCGCCGCGATGCCGATCAGCCAGGCCGGCGTACCCGGTCCGCGTGGGCAGCAGCCGGTTCGGCACGGCCACGGCCCGCAGAGCGGCCACGGCCAGCAGGGCGGCCAGGGCGGTGCGCTGCTCAGCCCGACCGGGGCGATGCCGGCGCCGAGCTGGAGCGACGGGCAGCCGGGCTGGGATCAACCGGCGGCCGGTCGGCCGGCACCGGGAGGTGCCGCCACCGCCGGGGCGATGCTGGACAAGGCGATCGCCGGGCTCCGGCAGGGCACCGGCAGCGCCGTCGAGAAGGTGAAGAGCTGGGACCGGAAGGTGCAGATCGGCGCGGCGGCCGGTGCCACGCTGCTGATCCTGCTGCTGTCCGTGACGCTGTTTAGTGGCGACGACGACGCGTCGCAGACCCCGTCTATCGTTGCGCCTGTCAGCACTGAACCGCCAGGCCCATCATTCGAGACGCAGACCTACGTTGAGCGCGGCATTTCGGTTGAGGTACCCGACGGCTGGGCCAGGACAGAAGCTGGGGTCTGGGTCGATTACACCGACCCAGAGGAAAGTGGGCGTCGCGTTCGACTCCTTGTCGAGAACGCAGGTTCCTCCACTCAGCCGCTGTCTTTCCTCAGAGCCGCAGGCGACCGGTTGTCGAAAAATCGCGGCAGTTGCGATGAGCCGTATCAGGAGATCAGACTGGATGAGTCCAAGATCGCAGACCAGCCATCAGCTGAACTGGAGTACACCTGCGGCGAAGGACAGGAACAACGACACGGCATCTGGCACGCCGTGGTCGCCAACGGAAAGGCGTACTCGTTCTTCCTGACCACCCCAGACGCCCGATTCGAGGAAAGTAAGCCGATCTTCGACGAAATGGTACGAACTTTCTCTCTGACGAGCAGCTAAGTATGGACCTCCTGCCCGAGGACCGGCACCCCTTCCCCAGGGCGTACCGGTCCTCGGGCAGCGCAATCTACAAGATCTCCACCTGACCACTCACCAGGTAGTCTCCAGAGTTCTGCGAACAGAAGGCGCTTGACGTCGGCGACGAGGTCGAACTGTCAAAGACGACCTGCCCCTGATCTTGGTAGTTGTATGCCGGGATACCACCGCCACCTGGGTAGCGGCAGTTCGCAAGGGCACGCTGGAACCCATAGTCGCCCGACACGGTCATCCAACACCAACTCGCATAGAACGGAACCCCATTCAGCGTTTCACTCGTAGTGTCGCAGGAAGTAGCCAATGCCGCAGAAGTTGAGGAGGAACGCTTCCCCACCTCAGCACCCTGCCCAGCAGAGGCAGGAACAGCTAGGACTGATGCGAGAAGAAGGCCTACTGAGGCAAGCCCCGCGATCGATCCCGCATATCCCAGCATCCGGGAAGCCCTGAAACCTGCAACTCTTCGAGACATGACAAAACTCCCTACTAAGATGATCCCGCTGGCGACACCAGGCGAGGAAGTGCCATCAAGACAACAGGACAGCACGCCAAAAGATTGACTACCATTAATATGTAACATTGAAAACAACTACTCAAAGTGTCAAGACGGATACACTAACTCGGAAGTGGTTCATGTCACAGCCCGCAACCTCGCCAATTGACGGCAGCTCATCCGACTACGACGGTCCAGGTCTCCAGACTCTGCGTACCCGGGTGGTGGCCTGGCTCGGCGACGAGCCGGACCCGGCCGCCCGCGCCGAACTGCTGACCCTGCTGGACCAGCTGCCGGGCAGCGCCGCCGAGCTGGCCGACCGGTTCGCCGGGCCGTTGACGTTCGGCACCGCCGGGCTGCGCGGTCCGCTGCGGGCCGGCCCGAACGGCATGAACCTGCAGGTCGTCACCAGGGCCGCCGCCGGGCTGGTGAGCTGGTTGGCCGAGCAGGGCGGCTCCGGACCGGTGGTGATCGGCTACGACGCCCGGCACGGGTCACGGGCCTTCGCGGTGCGCACCGCCGAAGTGGTCACCGGTGCCGGGCGGGACGCCTACCTGCTGCCCCGCCCGCTGCCCACCCCGGTGCTGGCGTACGCGGTCCGCGCCCTCGACGCGGTGGCGGCAGTGATGGTCACCGCCAGCCACAACCCGCCGCAGGACAACGGCTACAAGGTCTATCTCGGCGCTCAGCTCGGCGGACCGGCCGGTGCGGGCGCGCAGATCGCCCCGCCGGCCGACCAACAGATCGAGGCGGCGATCCGGGCGGTCGGAAAGCTGGTCGACGTGCCGCTCGGCGGCCCCGGCAAGACGCTGGACGACGAGATCGTCGCCGGCTACCTGCGGACCGCCGTGGCGGTGGTGGACCGGGCGACCCCCCGGGCGCTGACCGTGGCGTACACGCCGCTGCACGGCGTCGGTGGGGCGGTGCTGCGGGAGGCGTTCGTCGGTGCCGGATTCCCGGCACCGCTGGTCGTCGCCGAGCAGGCCGAGCCGGATCCGCAGTTCCCGACCGTGGCGTTTCCCAATCCGGAGGAGCCCGGCGCGATGGACCGGGTCGTCGCGCTGGCCCGGGCACACGGAGCCGACCTGGCGATCGCCAACGACCCGGACGCCGACCGGTGCGCGGTCGCGGTGCCACGCGGCGGCGACGGGTGGCGGATGCTGCGCGGCGACGAGCTGGGGGTGCTGCTCGCCGATCAGCTGATCCGGCGCGGCCGGCACGGCCGCTACGCCACCACCATCGTCTCGTCGTCGCTGCTCGGCGTGCTGTGCGCGGCGCGCGGCGAGCCGTACGCCGAGACCCTCACCGGCTTCAAGTGGATCGTCCGGGCCGGCAGTGACACCACTGACGGGGCCGAGGTGCCGCTGGTCTACGGCTACGAGGAGGCGCTCGGCTACTGCGTGGCACCCGACCGGGTACGCGACAAGGACGGCATCACCGCCGCGCTGCTGCTCGCCGAGTTGGCCGCCGAGCTCAAGGCAACCGGTCGGGGCCTGGCTGACCGGCTCGACGAACTGGCCTGCGAGTTCGGGGTGTACCAGACCGACCAGCTCGCCGTGCGGGTCGACGAGCTGAGTGAGATCGCCACCGCGATGGCGTACCTGCGGGCCAACCTGCCGACGACGCTGCTCGGCGAGCCGGTCACCGCGACGCAGGATCTGCTGCCCGACGCCGACGTGGTGATCCTGCGTACCGGCACTGCCCGGGTCGTGGTCCGTCCTTCCGGGACGGAGCCGAAGCTGAAGGCGTACCTGGAGGTGGTCCAGCCGGTGCCGGGCAGCGATCCGGCTGCGGCCCGCGAACGGGCCGATCGGGCGTTGGCACAGCTGCGGACGGAGACATCAGCCGCCCTAAACATCGGATGATGCCCGTTTCACCCGTTAGGCGCGACCAATTCATATTGCTGATCGTTTAGCTGGTTATGCTAGCTAGCCGCTGCTTCGCCTACCTGACCGCCGCGACGCACCGGCGGTACACGCTGCTCCCCTTCCACCGGCAGACTGCCCTGTTCCGCCTGACCCGTCGGCCCGGCCAGGCCGCCCGATGCTGGCTGGGCCGACGTCTGCGGCCGGCCCGCCCGACCGCCGCCGGTCTCCCCCGGCGATGGTCCGTACTGGACGGACGCCCCGTCATGGCCGTCGTCGTCGACGACGACACGATCAGCCCGCTCAACGCCCACCGGCGCAACCTGCACCTCGTCACCGACGCACTGGCCCGGGCCGGGGTGGACCACTTCGTCATCCCGACCGCGTCCGGGTTCAGCAGCCGGGTCGGGGTGCCGGCCGGCGAGCGTACCGCCGCACTGCGGGCCCTCGGCCGCCTCGACGGCCTGGCCGTGGCACGTGCCGGACACCGGTACCGGCGACTGCCGGCCCGGCCCGACTGGCGGCTGCGCCGGACCCCGGTGATCCGGGTCTTCCAGCCGGTGACCGGCGTCAACGGTCAGCTGACGTACGGCGGGCAGGCCGCCTGCGAGATCGAGTTCTGGGCGGTCGACGGTGACCGGCTGCACGCGCCCCGCAGCAACGACGTCACCGCCATCGTCCCGGCCCGGTCGGCCCCGGTACGGCTGACCGAGGCCGAGGCCTGCTGCTTCGCGCCGGAGGACCGGATCGCCCGGCACGTGACCCGTACCCCGTTCACCCGTCGGCCGGCGACCTGGCCCGACTTCCCAGTCGACCTGGTCTGCTGCTGGACCGACCCGACCGACCCGCGGTGGCGCTCCCGCCGGCAGCGGGCCATGGCCCGCACCGCCGGTCCGGTGCCGGCCGCCCGGCGCGCCGACCGGCACCGCCACCGCCACGGTGCCGGCCCGGCGGATCCCGCCGGCAACGAATGGATCGGCTGGGACGGCACCGAGGAACTGCGCCACCTGCTCCGCTCGGTGCACCTGCACGCGCCCTGGATCCGGCGGATCTTCCTGATCACCGCAGACCAGGTGCCGGGCTGGCTCGACGTCAACGATCCGCAGTTGACCGTCGTCGACTATCGCGACCTGCTCGGTGGCCACGCCGTGCTGCCCACCTTCAACCCGTACGCCGTCGAGTCCGCAGTGCACGAGATCGACGGCCTGGCGGAACGGTTCCTCTACCTGCCCGGCAACGTCTTTCTCGGCCGGCCCGTCGACCGGACCACGTTCTTCGAGCCCAACGGAATCCCCAAGGTGCTGCTCGGCCCGCCGCCCGGGCCGGGCCGGGGAGCCGGCCGGCTGGCCCGCTCGGGAGACACCCCGGCGGAGGCCGCCGCGCGGCGCGTCTTCGCCGACCAGTTCGACCGCCTCGTCGACCCGGGCGCCCAGGTCGGCGTACCGTTGCCGGTGCGCCGCTCCACACTGGCCGAGATCTGCACCAGCATTCCCGAGGTGGTCGCCCGGATTCGCGGTCACCAGATCCGGCATCCGGACGACGTGTCACTGATCCGCTCGCTGCACCCACACTGGTCGTACCTGCGGGGCACCGCAGTCCCCGGGTCACTGCGCCGGCACCGGGTCGACCCGGCCACCCCCGACGCCGCGCTGCGGCTGCACCGCCTGCTCGACCGTCGCGACGCCGACGCCTTCGGGCTGGACACCGAACTCACCAACGCGGTCGACTCCGCCGCCCGCCGGCTGCGGGTCGAGTTCCTCAACCGCTACTTCCCGACCCGGTCACCGTACGAGGTCGACGCGGAGACCGCGGCGGCCCGCGCCCCGTTCACCGCGACCGAGCTGGCGCAGCGCCTGCTGCGCCCACCGGTCGGGCGGTTCCCGGTCAATCCGCAGCTGCGGCTGGCCGCCGCACCGCAGCAGACCCGCCACCACGACGCCGGATACCCCGCACAGCCGGACCCGCTGTCGGCGGCCGACCCGGTCCCGGCCACCGAGGTGCTGGTGGGACACCGCTGCGGCTGACCGGCCACCGGGTACCTATGGTGACCAGGTGCAGGCGATCATCGCGACCCTCGGCTACGTACTCTCCCCCGACGGACGTCAGGTGCTGATGCTGCGCCGCGACACCCGGCCGGACGACATCCACTACGGTTACTACAACGGGCTGGGCGGCAAGCTGGAGCCGGGCGAGGACGTCATCGCCGGTATGCGCCGGGAGATCCGGGAGGAGGCCGGGTTGGAGTGCGGACGGGTCGAGCTGGCCGGGACCATCTCCTGGCCGGGCTTCGGCCGGCACAGCGAAAACTGGTTCGGCTTCCTGTTCCGGGTGCCGACCTGGTCCGGCGAACCCCGGCCGGACTGTCCGGAAGGCACCCTGATCTGGACCGACCTGGCCGACGTCCTCGCCGGCCGGGTGCCGATGTGGCCCAGCGACCGGCACTTCCTGCCGCTGGTCTTCGCCGAGCAGCCGACCGTCTTCCACGGCGTGATGCCGTTCACCGACGGCGTCGCGACCAGCTGGAGCTGGACCACCGCCGGCTGAACCGAACTGGTCAAGGCCGGTCAGAAGCGCGGCATCCCGCCGAACTGGCGGTCACCGGCATCGCCGAGCCCTGGCACGATGAACATCTTTTCGTTGAGCCGTTCGTCGATCGACGCGGTCACCAGCCGCAACGGCAGGCCGGAGCGGTCCAGCCGGTCGATTCCAGCCGGCGCGGCGAGTACGCACAGTACGGTGATCTCGGTGGCACCCCGGTCGGCGAGCAGCCGGCAGCAGTGCTCCAGCGAACCGCCGGTGGCCAGCATCGGGTCGAGCACCAGCACCGGGATGCCGGTCAGGTCGACCGGCAGCGACTCCAGATAGGCCCGGGGCTCGTAGGTCTCCTCGTCGCGGGCCAGCCCGACGAAGCCCATCGACGACTCCGGCAGCAGCGCCAACGCCGAGTCGGCCATCCCGAGCCCGGCGCGCAGCACCGGCACCAGCAGCGGCGGGTTGGCCAGCCGGATCCCGTCGGTCGGTGCCACCGGGGTGGTCACCGGGAAGGACTCCACCGGGAAGGATCGGGCCGCCTCGTACACCAGCATGGTGGTGAGTTCGTGCAGCGCGGCGCGGAACGCCGCCGAGTCGGTCCGGGCGTCGCGCATCGCGGTCAGCCGGGACTGGGCGAGAGGGTGATCAACGACGAGTACGTCCACGGTCGTTGAACCTACTCGCCAGCCCGGCGGCCGACGCATACACCTCACGGATCGCTTCGGCGTAGCGGGCCGGAGTGTGTTCGGCGCAGCGGGCCGCCGCCGTGGCCGCCTGCCGGCGGGCCGTGTCCGGGTCGAGCAGCAGCCGCAGCACCCCGCCGGCCAGCGCACCCGGCTGCGGCTCGGTGCGCAGCGCGGCACCGGCAAGCGCGCCGTGCGCGTGCAGCGCCCGGTCGACCAGCACCACCGGAGCCCCGGCCAGGCCGGCTTCCTGCAGGACCAGCGCCTGGGTGTCGGTCTGCGAGGCGAACGCGAACACCTCGGCGGCCCCGTACGCCGCAGCCACCACCTCCGAGCCCTGCTGGCCGGTGAGGGTGATCCGGGCGGCCACCCGGGGGTCGATGGCGCGCAGCAGCCCGGCCAGCCAGCGCGGCTCGTACAGGGCACCGACCAGCACCAGCCGGGCGGCCGGGCAGCCGGCCAGCACCCGCTCGAACGCGGCGATCAGCAGGTCGATGCCCTTCTCCCGGTTGATCCGACCCACATAGAGGACCACCCGGTCGCTGGGTGTGATGCCATGGCCGTACCGGAAGGCGTTGATCTCGTCGGCGGTGGTGCGGCGGGCCGCGACCCCGGTCGGCACCAGGTGCACCCGGTCGGCGGGCACCGGCAGGTGGATCCGGTCCAGCACCGCCCGGGTCGGCACCACCACCGCGTCGGCGCCGCCGAGCAGCAGGGTGTTGGTGGCGTCCATGGCGGCCCGGCGGCGGGCGACCGCACCGCTGGCCATCGGCCGGTGGTCGCGGGCGTGGCCGGCCGGTGCCGCCGCCGGGCGGGGCACGCCGAGCCGGCGGGCGTACAGTCGGACGCCGGCGCTGAGCGCGCGGGCCGGCACCCGGTACGCGTCGGCGTACGCGTGCAGGTCGGTGTGGTAGGTCTGGACCAGCGGCAGACCGAGCCGGCGGGCGGTGAGGACGCCGAGCAGCCCGACCGGTCCGGGGGTGTGCACGTGCACCACGTCCGGGGCGTGGGCGGCGATCTCGGCGATGGTGCCGGTGGCGGCGGCGCCGCGCAGCAGCCACGGCGACAACCGCAGGTCGGCGACTCCGCAGGGCAGCGCACGTAGCCGCAGCACGTCCGCCTCGGCCGGCTGGTCCGGATGCCGGGGCACCACGATCAGGCCGGGATGCCCGGCGGCGGCCGACGCCGCCGCGAGAGTCCGCAGCGAGGTGACCACCCCGTCGCGGCGGGGCAGGTACGTGTCGGTGAAGTGCACTGCTCGCACGTCAGGCACGGTGGGTCACCGGGGCCAACATGATGTAACGGTAGGCCAACAGCGCCGTTAAGTCTGCTCGTCCGATCAGCCGACGGCCAAGATCGCGAACTCGCTGGCGACGTAGACTCGCGGACATGACAGGACTCGCGGCATGACCGGACTCGCGGGCACGACAGCGGTGAGCACCCCGGCACCCGCGCGCCACGATCTGGCCGAGGTGGGGCGGAGCGCGGCGACCCTGCGCGCCTTCCTGCACGGGCTGCCCGGCGTCGACGAGGTCGGGGCGCGGCAGCGGGCCGCGACGCTCGGCACCCGCTCGATCAAGACGACCGCCAAGGCGTGGGCGATCGACCTGGCCATCCGGATGGTCGACCTGACCACCCTCGAAGGCGCCGACACCCCCGGCAAGGTACGCGCGTTGTGCGCCAAGGCCCGCCGCCCCGACCCGGCCGACCCCGATTGCCCGCCGGTCGGCGCCGTCTGCGTCTACCCGTCGATGGTGCCGACCGCCGCCGAGGCGCTCACCGGTTCCGGCGTACACCTGGCCAGCGTGGCCACTGCCTTCCCGTCCGGGCAGGCGCCGCTGGAGGTGAAGCTGGCCGACACCCGGGCGGCGGTCGCGGCCGGCGCCGACGAAATCGACATGGTGATCAACCGGGGGGCGTTCCTCGCCGGCCGCTACGACCAGGTGTACGCCGAGATCGTCGCGGTCAAGCAGGCCTGCGGCGACGCCCACCTCAAGGTCATCCTGGAGACCGGGGAGCTGGCCACCTACGACAACGTGCGCCGCGCCTCCTGGCTGGCGATGCTGGCCGGCGGTGACTTCATCAAGACCTCCACCGGCAAGGTGCCGGTCGCGGCGACGCTGCCCGTCACGTTGATCATGCTGGAGGCGGTCCGGGACTTCCACGCCGTCACCGGGCGGCGGATCGGCGTCAAACCGGCCGGCGGCATCCGTACCACCAAGGACGCGATCAAGTACCTGGTGCTGGTCAACGAGACCGCCGGCGACGACTGGCTCACCCCCGACCTGTTCCGGTTCGGCGCCTCCACCCTGCTCAACGACCTGCTGATGCAGCGGTCGAAGCTACGCACCGGGGTCTACTCCGGTCCCGACTACGTCACCCTGGACTGATCAGCGTGTTCGACTACGCACCGGCACCCGAGTCCCGCTCGGTCGTCACCATCCGCGACTCGTACGGTCTGTTCGTTGACGGCGAGTTCGTCGACCCGACCGACGGCGGCGCGCGCAAGACCGTCAACCCGGCCACCGAGGAGGTCCTCGCCGAGGTCGCCGAGGCCGGCCCCGGTGACGTGGACCGGGCGGTGGCCGCCGCGCGGGCCGCGTACCAGCGGGTCTGGGGTCCGATGCCCGGCCGCGACCGGGCCAAGTACCTGTTCCGGATCGCCCGCATCCTCGCCGAACGCGGCCGCGAACTGGCCGTACTCGAGTCACTGGACAACGGCAAACCGATCCGCGAGTCCCGCGACGTCGACGTGCCGTTGGCGTCGGCGCACTTCTTCTACTACGCCGGCTGGGCCGACAAGCTGCCGTACGCCGGTTTCGGCCCGGACCCGCGCCCGCTCGGCGTCGCCGGGCAGGTCATCCCGTGGAACTTCCCGCTGCTGATGCTGGCCTGGAAGATCGCCCCGGCGCTGGCGGCCGGCAACACGGTGGTGCTCAAACCGGCCGAGACGACCCCGCTGACCGCGCTGCTGTTCGCCGAGATCTGCCAGCAGGCCGATCTGCCGCCCGGCGTCGTCAACATCGTCACCGGGGCCGGCACCACCGGGCAGGCCCTGGTCGGCCACGCCGGCGTCGACAAGGTCGCCTTCACCGGATCCACCGACGTCGGCCGGCAGATCGCCCGCGCGGTCGCCGGCAGCGGCCGGAAGCTCACCCTGGAGCTCGGCGGCAAGGCCGCCAACATCGTCTTCGACGACGCCGCGATCGACCAGGCCGTCGAGGGCATCGTCGACGGCATCTTCTTCAACCAGGGCCACGTCTGCTGCGCCGGCTCCCGGCTGCTGGTCCAGGAGTCGATCGCCGAACCGCTGTTGGAGTCGTTGAAGCGGCGGATGGCCCGGCTGCGTGTCGGTGACCCGCTGGACAAGAACACCGACGTCGGGGCGATCAACTCGGCCGCCCAGCTGGACCGGATCCGTACCCTGGCCGCCGCCGGCAGCGACGAGGGCGCGCAGGCCTGGTCGCCGCCGTGCGACCTGCCGCAGCAGGGCTTCTGGTTCGCGCCGACCATCTTCACCGGGGTCAGCCAGGCGCACCGGATCGCCCGCGAGGAGATCTTCGGCCCGGTGCTGTCCGTGCTGACCTTCCGCACCCCGGACGAGGCCATCGACAAGGCCAACAACACGCCGTACGGGTTGTCCGCCGGCATCTGGTCGGAGAAAGGTTCCCGGGTGCTGTGGGCCGCCGACCGGCTGCGCGCCGGGGTGGTGTGGGCGAACACGTTCAACAAGTTCGACCCGACATCGCCGTTCGGCGGCTACAAGGAGTCGGGCTACGGCCGCGAGGGCGGCCGGCACGGGCTGGAGGCGTACCTCGATGTCTGACAGTGGCGGCGTCGCCACCCGGGTGGCCGTACGCAAGACGTACAAGCTGTTCATCGGCGGGAAGTTTCCGCGCAGCGAGTCGGGACGGACGTACCAGGTGCAGGACTCCAACGTGGCGCTCGCCTCGCGCAAGGACCTCCGCGACGCCGTCGTCGCCGCCCGGGCGGCGGTGAAAGGCTGGTCGGGCGCGACCGCGTACAACCGGGGTCAGATCCTCTACCGGGTCGCCGAGATGCTGGAGGGCCGACGCGAGCAGTTCGTCGCGCTCGGCGAGCCGGCCGGCGAGGTCGACGCGGCGATCGACCGCTGGGTCTGGTACGCCGGCTGGTCCGACAAGCTCCCCCAGGTGTACGGCGGCGTCAACCCGGTCGCCGGCCCGTACTTCAACCTGTCGACACCGGAGCCGACCGGAGTGGTCGGTGTCGTCGCGCCGGTCGAGCCGTCGCTGCTCGGCCTGGTCAGCGTCGTCGCCCCGGTGATCGTCAGCGGCAACACGGCGGTGGTGCTGGCCTCGCCGGCCCGTCCGCTGGCGGCGGTCACCCTGGCCGAGGTGCTGGCCACCAGTGACCTGCCCGCCGGGGTGGTCAACGTGTTGACCGGCAGGATCACCGAGACGGCGCCGTGGCTGGCGTCGCATCTGGACGTCGACGCGCTCGACCTGACCGGGGTGGCCGATCCGCAGTTGGCCGTCGAGTTGGAGCAGGCCGCCGCCGGCAACCTCAAACGGGTGCTGCGCCCAGCCGTCGGGTCGGTCGACTGGTCCGCCGATCCGGGCACCCGGCGGATGACCACGTTCCTGGAGACCAAGACCGTCTGGCATCCGAAGGGCAGCTGAACCCGCCACGGGTGGTTGCCGGGCAAGGTACGCGGACGGCAGACGCAACGTGTCGGATGGGTGACCGTCCGGCCGGTCAGGGCAGCGGCAGTGGCCGGCCGCCGGGCAGGCTACGCCGGTGTCCCGCGTCGCCAGTGTCCCGAATCAGCTGAGTTTCCTCCCGTTCTCCGGTAGCCACGCCGTCGCCGCCGGCCTGCTCAGCAAACGGATGCTGGCCGGGCCGGCGTGGTGTCGGCTGCTGCCCGACGTCTATGTGCACGCTGCGGCGTTCGACCCCGACGACCATCGGATGTGGTGCAACGCGGTGGCACTGAAACTGCCGGCCGGCGCTGCGGTCTGCGGGCTGAGCGCCGCGTACCTCTGGGGAGTCGACCTGCTCCCCCGGCGCAGCCCGGTCCATGTCGTACTGCCCCGGACCGGTCGGATCCGGCGGCACCCACGCATCGCCGTCACCAACTCGACGCTGGCCGTCGACGACGCCGTTCTGCTCAGTGCGGTGCCGGTGACCACGGAGGTCCGTACCGCCTTCGACCTGGGACGCACGTTGCCGCGCCCGGACGCGGTCGCTGCCGTCGACGCGCTGCTGCACCGCCGGCTGCTGCGCACCGAGGCACTCGCCGGCTACCTTGACAGCCATCCGCGCTGGCCCGGCGCCCGGCAACTGCGTGAGCTGGTCGGCCTGGTCGAGCCGCTGGCCGAGTCGCCGATGGAGAGCCGGCTGCGGCTGCTGCTGCACGACGCCGGCCTGCCCCGACCGGTGCCGCAGCACAAGGTCGCGGATCCGCGGGGGCGCTTCATCGGCCGCGTCGACCTCGCCTACCCGCAGTGGCGGATCGCCCTCGAATATGAGGGTGACCATCACCGGGGTAGGGCCACTTTCCGCCGGGACGTGCACCGCTACAACGCGCTGCGGGCCGCCGGCTGGCTGGTGTTGCGCTTCACCGCGGACCACGTACTCCGCAAATGCGGGCAAGTCGTAAAGGATGTCCGGCAGACGATCGACGAACGCCGCGCCCAGCCCTGACGGACGCCGCGCCCAGCCCTGACGAGCCGAACACCAGATACCTCATCTTCCCGCCGACAGGTACCTGGTGTTCGGCTCGTGCCGGGTGGCTAGGTGACGTCGAGCGCGGGCAGGACGACCTGCTCCAGCACCGCGACCGGGGTGCGCCACTGCTCAGGGTCGTCGTAGTTGCCGGCGGTCACGACGACGACGAGTTCCAGGTCGGGCAGGACGATCAGGCGCTGGCCGCCGTTGCCCATCGCCGCCGCCGTCCGGTGACCGGCGACGGTCTGCAAGTACCAGTGGTAGCCGTACTCAGCGGACCAACCGGTCGGCAGACGCGGCTCGAGCATCTCACTGATCCAGCTGGCCGGCACCAGTCGACGGCCGGCCCAGACCCCGGCGGCGAGCACCAGCTCGCCGATCCGGGCCAGGTCGCGCGGGGTGAGCCGCAGCCCGGACGCGGGCGAGGCCACCCCGTCGTCGCCGGCCATCCAGTGGACCTGCTCGATGCCGAGCGGAGCGAACAGCTTCGCCCGGCCGTACGCCTCCAACGCCTGCCCGGTGCCGTCGGCGATCAGCTTGCCGAGCAGCGCGGTGGCACCGCCGCAGTAGGACCAGCGCTCGCCGGGTGGCTCAACGATCGGCCGCTCCAGGACGTACCGGTAGCGGTCCGGGGCCAGCTCCATGGCGATCTCGGCGTTGTCCGGGCTGTCGTACGGGACGTCCTCGCGCCAGTCCAGCCCCAGCGACATGGTCAGCGCGTGCTCGACAGTGAGCCTTGCCCGCTGTGGGTCGGTCGCCAGGTCGGGATACTCGGGGAACTGCCCCAGCAGCGGCTTCCCCGGGGCCGGGACGAGCCCGTCGCCGAGAGCGATGCCGTACAGCAGGGCGGTCACACTCTTGGTGGCCGAGCGCAGGTCGTGCAGCGTCGCCGGGCCGAAGTCGACCTGCCCCAGGGAGTGCTCCCAGGAGAAGTCCTCGCCGGTGCCGTAATGCTCCCACAGCAACTCGCCACGACGTACCACCACGACCGCGTGCAACCCGTCGACCTGCCCGGCCCGATCGGCCTCGGCCAGCAGCTCGCTCATCCGGCTCGTCATCATCGCCACCCCCCGCCCGCACCGAGGATATGCCGAACCGTCGATCATCGCCGTCCCCTCCGTCGTCACATCGTGACGACCACCTTGGCGCGGGCGTGCTCGGTCTCGACGTACCGGATCGCCGCCGGCACCTCACTCAACCGGAACGTCCGGTCGACGACCGGGGTCAACTTGCCCGATTCGACCAGCTCCCGCAGCGCCGCCAGATGCCCCCGGCCCGCCGTCGCCGATGGCGCGATGATGCGCTGCCTGACGAACCGCCCCACCAGCGGCCCGCGCAGCAGCAGACCCATCGGCCCGAACACGCTGCCGCCGGTGGACACGCCGCCACCGGACAGCAGCAGCGTCCCGTCCGGGGTCAGCACCCGCCGGAGATCGGCCAACGACCGGTTGCCGACCAGGTCGAGCAGCACGTCGTAGCGGCGGCCGGCCCGGACGGCGTCGGTACGGGTGAAGTCCTCCCGGCTGTAGTCGACGACGTGGTCGGCACCGAGCGACCGGACCAGCTCGACGTTGCGGGTCCGGCACACCGCCGTCACCTGCGCGCCGTACGCCTTGGCCAGCTGCACCGCGAAGGTGCCGACCCCACCGGACGCCCCGTTGATCAGGACGTGCTGCCCGGCCCGCAGGTCGGCGGCGTCCCGCAGGCAGACCAGGGCGGTGGTGGCGGCCAGCGGCACCGCCGCCGCCTGCGCAAAGCCCAGGTTCGCCGGCTTCGTCTCGACCAGGTTCTCCGGTACGCACAGGTACTCGGCGAACGCGCCACCGGCGGCGCCGGCCTCGCCGTACACCTCGTCACCGGGGCGGAACCGGGTCACCGCGCCGCCGACCGCCTCGACCCGGCCGGCGAAGTCCTGTCCGCGCACGGCCGTGCGGGGCCGGCGCAGCCCGAACGACAACCGGGCCAGGTACGGGTCGCCGCGCATCGCGTGCCAGTCGTACGCGTTGACCGAGCTGGCGTGCACCCGGACCAGCACCTCGCCGTCGCCGGGGGTCGGGGTGTCGACGTCGCGCAACCGCAGGACGTCAGGTGAGCCGTACCGGTCCTGGACCATCGCCTTCATCGCTGATTCTCCTCACTGGATTCTCTGGTGTCCACAGCTTGTCGGCAAAGGCCGGGGCGGCGCGTCGGCGCGGCGGCGGCACCGCTACTGCGCCCGGCGCGGTAGCGCGGTGGCCGGCCTACTCCCCCGGGCGTACGCCGGGCTGCCGCCGTCGGGGCTGCCGCCGTCGCCGCCGGCCGGCCTACAGTCGGCGCATGCCCCGGTCGCAGCCCGACACCGACGCTGGCCCGGCCGCGCCGCACTGGCGGTCGGCGGCAGCGGACGCCGGCCCGGCGGGGTCGCGACGCGGGCCCGGACTGGCGGTGCTGACCGCGATCGGGCAGCCGGTCGGCACTGCGGTCGCCGCCAGCTGGCAGTCCGGCAACGTCTCGATCATCGGGTACGCGCTGCTGGTGTTCAGTGGGCTGGCCTTGGCCGACCGGCACCGGTCGCCTCGGCGCAACTTCCTGATCGTGGTCGCCGCGACCTTGGCGTACCACCTGCTGGACCAGCCGGCCGGGGTGACGCTGCTGGCGCCGATGATCGCCGCGTCGGCGGCGCGGGCCGCCGGTCACCGCTGGCTGGTCGGGGTGGCGGCGGTGACCTCGTACGGCATCTGGGTGCTGGTCACCGGGGCGACGCTGCGGCAGGCGACGCTGGCGTTGGTGCTGATCGTCGCCGCCGGGCTGGTCACCGAGATCGGCACCCTCGTCGCCGACCGGGTCCGCGAGGGCGTCGCGGAGCAGCGCCGGCTATCCGAGGAGCGGCAGCGCCGCCGGGCCACCGAGCAACGGCTGCTGATCGCCGCCGAGCTGCACGACGTACTCGGGCACCACCTGTCGCTGATCAACGTACGGGCCGGGGTCGGTCTGCACCTGATGGACCGCGACCCGGAACAGGCCCGCGCGGCGTTGGAGGCGATCGCGCAGTCCAGCGCGGAGGCGTTGCGCGAGGTCCGGGCGGTGCTCGACACGCTCTACCCGCGCGGCGAGGCCGCGCCGCGCGCCCCGGCGCCGGGGCTGGACCGGCTCGGCGAGTTGACCGACGACGCGGCGGTGCCGACCCGGACGGTGATCGACGGCCCGGCCCGGCCGCTGCCGGCCGCCGTGGACCGAGCCGCGTACCGGATCGTGCAGGAGGCGTTGACCAACGTCCGCCGGCACGCCGGCCCGGGTGCCGCCGCCACCGTCACCATCGGATACCGGCAGGATGCGGTGATGCTGCAGATCGACGACGACGGCGCCGGTGCACCGGGGCCGGCCGCATCCGTGGCTCCTGCTCCGGCTGGCAACGGGATCACCGGGATGCGGGAGCGGGCCGCCGCGCTGGGCGGCGAGTTGACCGCAGGTCCGGCGCCGGACGGTGCCGGCGGTTGGCGGGTACGGGCCCACCTGCCGCTGCCCACCGACTCGCAGGCTGAGGAGACGTCGACGTGATCCGGGTGCTGCTGGTCGACGATCAGGTGCTGGTCCGGGCCGGATTCCGGGCGCTGCTGGCCGCCGAGGGAGACATCGAGGTCGTCGGTGAGGCCGGCGATGGCGCGCAGGCGGTCCGGCTGGCCGGGCAGACCCGACCGGACGTGGTCCTGATGGACATCCGGATGCCCGGGGTGGACGGGTTGACCGCCACCCGGCAGATCGCCGCCGACCCGCGACTGTCCGAGGTACGGATCATCGTGCTGACCACGTTCGAGCTCGACGAGTACGTCGGCGAGGCGCTGCGCGCCGGGGCGGCCGGGTTCCTGGTGAAGAACACGCAGCCGGCCGAGCTGATCCAGGGGGTACGGGTGGTGGCCGCCGGGGACGGTCTGCTGTCGCCGAGCGTGACCCGGCGGGTGATCGAGCAGTTCGCCGCCCGGACGGCCACTCCGGCCGCGCCCCGGCGGTTGGCCGAGCTGACCGAGCGGGAGCGGGAGGTGGTGGCGTTGGTCGGCACCGGACTGTCCAACGACGAGATCGCCGCCCGGCTGGTGGTCAGCCCGGCGACGGCGAAGACCCACGTGTCGCGGGCGATGGTGAAGCTCGGTGCCCGGGACCGCGCCCAGCTGGTCGTGTTCGCGTACGAGGCCGGCCTGGTCCGCCCCGGCTGGCTACCCTGACCCGCAAATGCTACTACTCTTGTAGCATGGTGGCATGCTCTACGCGATGCCGCAGCTCGACGCCGCCGACCGGCGGGTGCTGCACGAGTTGGACCAGATGCGTGCCGACCTGCGGCTGCAGCTACGGTCCACCCCACGCTGGGCGGGCCAACTGCGGCGGAGCCTGTTCGCCGCCGCGATCCAGGGCTCGAACACCATCGAGCACATCACGATCAGCGGTTCGGACGCCCGAGCGCTCGTCGAGCAGGCACCCATGTCGGCGGAGACCAGCGACGAGGTCCGCCAGGCGGTCGTCGGCTACCGCGACGCGATGACGTACGTGCAGCAGACGCCTGAGTTGGACTTCTTCGAGTACTCTCAGACGCTGCTCTCGACCTTGCATTTCATGATCACCAAGTATCAGCCGGCGAGATGGCCCGGCCGTTACCGGACCGGCGGGATCTTCGTGACCAGTGCCGACCCGCTGGAGCCCGTGTACACCGGCCCGGACGCGGAGCGGGTCCCCGGGCTGATGGGCGAACTGGTCGACTGGCTCCGCGACGGCGACCTCGACGCGCCGGCGTACGCGCGAGCGGCGATGGCACACCTGAACCTGGTCAGCATCCACCCCTGGCGCGACGGCAACGGCCGGACCGCCCGCGCCCTGCACACCCTGGTGCTGGCTCGCACCGGCGAACTCGCCGCCGAGTTCTCCTCGATCGAGGAGTGGCTGGGCGAGCAGATCAACACCGTCCAGTACTACGAGGCACTGCGGTCCGCCCAAAACGGCAGCTTCCAACCGGATCGCGACGCCCACCCCTGGCTGCGGTTCGTGCTGGCGGCGCATCATCGGCAGGCGCAACGGGTGAAACGACGCTACGAGTGGACAGTTCGACTGTGGAACGATCTGGACCGCCTCACCGAGCAGCAGGGCCTGCCCGGACGGGTCGTCTCGGCGCTCTACGCTGCCGCCGCCGGCGAGCTACGGCGGACCACGTATCAGCAGGACGAAGGTCTCAGCCGCGATCAGGCCATCCGCGACGTGCAGGCGCTGACCCGCGCCGGCCTGCTGACGCCTCGCGGCAACGCGACCTCCCGGGTCTATCTGCCCGCCGGGGCGGCGGCCGAGATCGCCCAGGCGGCCACCGCAGCTGTACGCGGGCCGGGCCGCGACCCCTACCGGTAGCCACTCAGGGGATCGCCTGGGGAGGGTGCTGTTCGGTGCACCAGGCGGGTGGTTCGGGTGCGGCGGTTGTGGCGGTGATCCCGCCCCAGCGGTCGCGGCAGACGTACGACAGGTCGGCGTGAATCCAGACGCCGTCGTTGTCGCGCAACACCGGCCGGCAGCAGTGCCGGCACGGCGCGACCCTCGGGTACGGCGGCGTGACCGGGGTGCCGGTCATGTCAGTGTGCCGTCGGCGTCGCCGGTGCCATTGGCGTGGCTGTCGCCGTCGCCCCAGCACAACCCGCCCAGCCCGGCCGCCCGGTGGAACCCCGGGTGGTGGCGGACCTCTGCACACACCTCACCGTCCGGGCCGCGTACGCCGCAGAACAGCGGCTCGTTGACGTTCCACGCTTCCGCCCGCGACAGCAACGGCGCGTGCTCACCCAACTCCGGACACAGGATGGCGAGCCCTTCGGCGTACGCGACGGCCTGCTCCCGCGCGGTGCCGACGTCGACGGCGGCGAACGTCAGGTGCAGCGTGTACCGGCCGCGCCGGTCGTACCGCAGCCAGTCCGGCAGGTTGCCGATCCCGCCCGGACCCTCGCTGCTGCCGTTGACCTGCGTCACCGGCCGGCGGCGCTCGCGCTCGTTGAGGTAGCGGTTGACCAGCGCTTCGGCGTGCCCGGCCGGGCCGGCCTCGGGTCCGAGGGCGTGCGCGACGGCGGCCCGCGCCGGTTCGGACAGGTCAGCCCGATCGAGTACGGCGAACAGGTCCCGGTTGCGCTGCGTCGGATCGAGGGTCGGGTCGGTCCAGCGTGCTGAACGGTTGTCGGTCACGGACACCTCCAGGCAGTGGCGACGTCATCCTGCCCTCAGCATGCATCCACGTACACAAAAATACAACGTCGCAACGAACTTCCGTTCGGGAAATCTCTAGTACATACTTCGATCGAACTCACATCGCCGCTGCCAGACCCGGATGCACCCGGAGGTGTTCTCGTGGCACAGGTTCCGAGCCCGACGATCCGCGCTCGCCGGTTACGCCGGGAGCTACGTCGGCTCCGCGACTCGGCCGGTCTGACGGCTGAGGACGTCGCCCGCCGCTTGGGCTGGCACCGCACCAAGGTCATCCGGCTCGAACACGGCCACTCACGGATAACGCTCAAGGACACTGAGCAAATGCTGGCCCTCTACGAGGCGTCCGACGAGGACCGTGAGTCGTTGACCGCGCTCGCCAAGCAGGCCCGGCAGAAGGGCTGGTGGAGCGCGTACGGCGACGTACTGCCCGACGACTACGTCGGCTTCGAGGCGGAGGCCACCGCGATCAGCAGCTTCGAGTGCCTGTACGTGCCGGGACTGTTGCAGACCGAGGAGTACGCCCGTGCCATCATCCACGCCGGCCGCAGCACCGCCGACGCGGACGAGATCGACCGGCGGGTCGCCGCCCGGCTCGCCCGCAAGTCGTTGCTGTCGCGGGACGTGCCGCCGAGGCTCTGGATCGTCCTCGACGAGGCGGCGATCCGCCGGGTCGTCGGTGGCCCGAAGGTGATGCGCACTCAGCTCACCCGGCTCATCGATGCCTGCGCCCAGCCGTCGATCGAGCTGCAGATCGTGCCGTTCGGGGCAGGCGCGCACGCCGCGATGGGTGGCCCGTTCACCATCCTCGGCTACTCCGACCCGATCCTCGACCCACCCGTCGTCTACGTCGCCAACGACAACAACACGCTGTTGCTGGAGGAGGACACCCAGGTAGCGCGATATAAACTCATGTTCGACCACCTCCGTGCCAAGGCCATGGACCCGGACGAGTCCGGCAGGTTCCTGGCTCGGGCGGCAGAGGAGCTTCCCGACTGACCCCGACCGGCCAGAGGAGACGCGGGATGACCGCACCAGACCTGTCCCACGCCCACTGGCGCAAGAGCAGCCGCAGCGGTGCCAGCGACTCGAACTGCGTCGAGGTGGCCACGCTGGCCGGCGGCACGATCGGCGTACGCGACTCGAAGGACCCGCACGGCCCGGCGCTGCTCTTCCCCGCCGGCGTCTGGACGGCGTTCCTCACCACCGTGTCCAGCCGCTGACCCGACCGGCCTACCCCCTCCGACGACCGACACCCGTGCCCGCCGACCGCCCGTACGTCTTCCTCGACGTCGACGGAGTGCTGATTCCCTTCGCCGCTCGCACCACCGGCCGGTCACCTTCGCCCCACCGTGCGGCTCATCGTGACTCGATCGGCAATCCGCTGCTGGAGCGGGTCGATCCGGAGGACGGCCACCGGCTGCTGGCGCTCGACTGCCAACTCGTCTGGGCGACCACCTGGATGGCCGAGGCGAACGAGGTCGTCGCACCACTGCTCGGCCTGCCGGAACTGCCGGTCGTCCCATGGCCGGACTCCGACGACGAGCCGCCGCGCGGCGTGCACTGGAAGACGCCGTTCCTCACCACGTGGGCGGCCGGGCGCACCTTCGTCTGGCTCGACGACGAGATCACCGACCTGGACCGGCACTGGGTCGCAGAGCATCACCCAGGCAAGGCGCTGCTGCACCGCGTCGACCCGCATCTCGGCCTCATCGACGCCGACTTCTCCACCGTCGGCCAGTGGCTCGCGGCCTGACTGCAGCAGTGCCGCGTCGATGTGAGGCTGAGACACGCTACGAGCGCGTCGTGAGGTATCTCAGCCTCACATCGATGAAGCGCTCCAGCCCTGCCATGATCACTTGATGCTCTGCTGGGAGAATGTCGGCGTGTCGCCCAGCAGAACGTCAAGTGATCATGACGAGCCACAGCCGGCATCGGCCCACGTACGCGAGGCGACTCTCGCCGATGTCGATCAGCTGACCGAGGTGCACACGCTGGCCCGCACCGCCTACTACACGGCGGCCGGCGGGCTTGACCCGGACGACCCGTCGCTGTCGTCGCCCGAGGCGTACGCCGAACGCCGTGCCGCCTGGGCGAAGGTTCTCACCTTGCCGGAGCGGTTCACCGTCGCCGCTGTCCTCGATGGCCGGGTCGTCGGCTGCGCAGCGATGGGACCCGCCGCCGTCGGTCACGTCGACGCGGCCCACGTCGGCCAACTGCACCAGATCCACGTACTCCCCGACTGCTGGGGTCGGGGGATCGGCGGGCTGCTGCACGACGCCTTCGTCGCGTACCTGCACCGGACCGGTCGGACCGGTGGGGTGCTGGAGGCGTGGGAGCGTAACGCTCGGGCCCAACGCTTCTACGCCGCTCGCGGCTGGCAGGCCGACGGCCACAGCCGCCCCGGCCCTGGCGACACCCGCTATCTCTACTTCCAGTTGCACCGGTGACCGGTAACGTGCCGGCGTGAGCGAGCTTGTCGAGCGGCACACCGTCCTCGCCGTCGTCGTCGGATCGCGGGCGTACGGGCTGCACGGGCCGGACTCCGACTACGACCGGCGCGGCGTGTACGTGGCCCCGACCCGAGCGTTCTGGCAGCTGGACAAGCCGCCCACCCATCTCGACGGGCCGGCGCCGGAGCAGTTCTCCTGGGAGTTCGAACGCTTCTGCACCCTGGCGCTGCAGGGCAACCCGACCGTCCTGGAGGTGCTCTGGTCTCCGCTGATCGAGACGCTGCGCGAGGACGGCGAGCAGTTGCTGGCGGCCCGGCAGGCGTTCCTGTCGACGCGACTCGCCCAGACGTACGGCGGCTACGCCCGCGACCAGCTCGACCGGGTGGCGGCCCGCCGCGAACGCACCGGCGAAACGAACCACAAGCAGGCCATGCACATGATCCGGCTGCTGACCGCCGGAGCGCACGTGCTGCGCACCGGGCAGGTCCTGGTCGACGTGGGACCGTTGCGGGACCGGCTGTTGGCGGTCCGGCGCGGCGAGCTGCCGTGGGCGGTGGTCACCGCGTGGGCAGCGGACCTGCTGGCCGAGCTCGACGACGCTGCGGCCGGCACCGCACTACCGGAACAACCCGACCGGGCCGCCGTCGACCGGCTGCTCATCGCCGTACGGGAAAGGAACCTGGGGTAACCGTCGACGTGCCGCCACGGGCGCAGGATGACAGCCAGGGCTACCGGGCCGCCGCCGCAACTGGCAGAGTCTGCGTCAACATGACGTCGCTCGACCTCTGCTCCGACAGTCTTGACGGTCTTTCCGTCGGTGATGCCCTCGGCGCCCAGTTCTTCGTCCCCGGCACCAGCCTTGCCGCGTTGCTCGACGGGGTTCCGCCGGCCGGGCCGTGGCCGTGGACCGACGACACCGAGATGGCCTGCTCGATCGTCGCCGAGTTGCGCGAGCACGACGGCATCGACCAGGACCACCTGGCGGCCCGGTTCGCCGAGCACTTCGAGCCGTACCGTGGCTATGGTGCCGGCGCGGTGGTCCTGCTGCGCCAGGTCCGCCAAGGCGTCGCCTGGCGAGACGCTGCCGCAGCAGCATTCGACGGCCAGGGATCGATGGGCAACGGCGCAGCAATGCGGGTCGCTCCGCTCGGCGCCTTCCACGCCGGCGACAACCGTACGGCCGCTCTGCAGGCCTGGCGGTCGGCGGAGGTCACCCACGCCCACCCCGACGCCGTCCTGGGCGCGGTGGCGGTCGCCGTCGCGGCGGCGGAAGCCGGCTGGTCCCGGCTGACCGGGTCCCGGCCCGAGCCGGCCGAACTGCTCGACGTCGTGCTGGCGAGTTGCTGGTCGACCGAGCCGTACGCGACCAGCGCCGGCTCACCCGGGCGAAGCGAACGACACAGCGATGGCGCGACCGGGTCGATCTGATCCCGGAAGATCGGACCATCCGCGAGGCTCTCGATGCCGACTACCGCTACATCGGCATCGACACGACAACATTGGACGTTGCCGAGACCGTACGGCGGATCATGGATGAGATCCCGGAGATCTACGTCCCGCCGATGCCGTGTCGACCGGCTCAGTAGTGGTCGGACCGAACCAGAACCTGGCTACCGCATCGCGTCGAGATCAGGGGTCAGGCCGGGCTGACCAGCTGGATGAGATTGCCGCAGGTGTCGTCGAGTACCGCGCCGACGAACGGGCCCATCGGCGTGGGGGTCTGGATGAAGGTGACCCCCTCGGCCTGTAGCACCCGGTAGGCCTCCTCGACGTCCTCCACGGCGAACGAGGCCGCCGGGATGCCCTGCTCGGCGAGCGCCTGCTTGTACGCCTGGGCGGCCGGGTTCTCGTCGGGCTCCAGCAGCAGTTCGACGCCGTCCGGGGCGTCGGCGCCGACCACGGTGAGCCACCGGTGTTCCCCGACCGGGAAATCGGTCTTGGGGACGAAGCCGAGCTTGTCGGTGTAGAAGGCGAGCGCCTTGGCCTGGTCGTCGACGAAGACACTGGTCACGTAGATGCGGGCTTTCATGTCTTCTCCTCATCGCTGAGCGGCCACCGCTCGATGATCGAGCGCAGCGGCCGGGTGTCGAGGTAGTGGAGTTTGGTGCGGCCGACCCGTTCGCAGCGGACGAGCCCGGCCTCCTCCAGCACGGCCAGGTGCTGCGAGATCGCCTGCCGGGTGGAGGTGGTGCCGTGTTCGGTGAGCAGGCGGGTGCAGATCTCGAACAGGCTCATCCCGCCCTTGCGGGCGAGCTCGTCCATGATCCGCCGCCGGGTCGGGTCCGCGAGTGCCCGGTAGAGGACCGCCACCCGCCCCACAATAGGCAAGCCTGCACTTGCATATCAAGTCCCGCCTCCGCGAAAACCGGGAAAGCGGTGGCCGTGAAACGCGTCGAGGTGAGGCCGATCCACGTCACATCGTTGCGTGACGTGGATCAGCCTCACCTCATGGCTGGTGACAGCCCGTCAGATCGCGGTGAAGGTGATCGTGGCGACGTAGGTGCCGGCGGCGACGTCGGTCGGTGCCTCGATACGCAGGCCGGCGCCGAGCTCACTGGTGCCCCGGGCACCGGCGGCACCGATCGCGAGCGGGCTGCTGTCCAGCAGGCCCCGGCCGGCGTCGAAGGCCGGAGCGATGCTCGCCCCCGCCGTCACGGCACCCGCGCCGGGCTGCGACACCACGCGCGGAGTCCAGCCGAGGAACCGACCGGACAGCGTCTGCGTACCGGCGACGAAGTCGCTGACCTGGCCGGACGCGGTCCAGCCCGGTGCCGATGCCCGAGCGTCGGTGACCCGTACCGGCCGCAGTTCACCGGTCGACACCCAGCGGTCGGCCTCGGCGCTGAGCGCGAAGTCGCTCATCAGCACCTGGTCGTCGGCGTCGACGCTGATCACCAGGGTGCCGTCCGGCACCGCGGCGATGATCTCCTGACTGGTCGCGCCGACCCCGCCGCCGTGATCGTCCACGGCGAGGGTGACCGGTTTCGACGGCCCGTACGCGGTCTGCCCGGTGGGTGTCACCACCGCGACGCCGAGCTCGCGACTGTGGTGCCCGGCGGTGACGGTGAACGAGTACTCGCGACCGGTCGCCCCCGCGATCGGGGTGGCCTCGGCCGCGTCCGGCGCCTTCTCGAACCACTGGTAGCCGGTCAGCACAGTGTCGGCGGACACGTCGGCGGTGAAGGTCGCGACGTCGCCGACGGCCAGCGAAGTCTCGCCGGTGACGGTCACCTGCTGGCGCGGCGCCGCGCCGTGGTCGTCGACGTGGATCGTCACCGGCTCGGCGACCATCGGCTCGGTGCCCTCGACACCGAAGGTCAGGGTGGCCCGGACCTCGACCCCGTCGAGCGCCTGCTCGGCGACGACGGAGTGTGCCAGACCGGACGCGCCGGGCAGGGTCGTCCACTCGTCGCTGCCGGGCCACCGCCACTGCCAGTCGACCGTGTCACCGTCGGCCAGCGGCGGGTCGGCGAGCAACTGAAGGTTGATCGGGCTGCCCTGGTGGTAGTGGCCGCTGAGTCCGTTGAAGAAGAACAGCTGCGTCGACGGGTCCGCGTCGGACACGACGATCTTCGTGCCCTTCTGCCCGGCGTACACCTCGGTCGAGCCGTAGTCCCAGACCGCGGCGAGGGTCAGCTGGTGATTGTCGAGGTCGAGGGTGACCGGCAGCTCGATGGACAGTGCCGCGGCGTCGGCCCCCTCCTGCAGGGTCGTGCCCTGGTACGTGGTGAGGTCCAGCAGGACCCAGCGGTAGAGCAGGCCCTCCTTGGCCGGGTAGACCGTGCCGGTGGCCCGCAGCGTCTGACCCACCCGGTAGACCCCCTGGATGCCTTCGACCAGCACCTCCCGGGCGCGGATGTCGACCGGCACCGGCGCGGACTGGGCGACGACGAGGTCGTCGCGGATCACCTGCAACGCCCACTCGCCACTGGTGTTGGCGTAGGTCGGCTGGACCTGGTACGTGGTGGCGTCGACCTGGCTCACTCCGGCGCGCGGCGACCACGGGGAGCCGAACCGCTCGACGAACCGCAGGCTCTCGCCAGCGGCGAGTTCCCGGCCGCTCACCGGAGCAGGACGTCGTCGCCGAGGTACAGCGGGCCGGTCGCGACGAAGCCGAAGGACAGTGGCTCCGCCGACGACTCGACCCGGATCGGCACCCAACCGGTCGTCGACAGCGTCGTGCTGCCGGCGCGTAGCCGTACCCGCATCTCGTATCCGTCGTAGGCGACGTCGACGCGCTGCTCGACGATGCCCTGCGCAGCCTGCCCACCGGTGCCGGAGAACGCGTACCCGCTGTTCGTCGCGCCGACCGGCCGGATCGCCCACTGGAAGCTCTGGCCTTCGGCGAGGGTGGCACCGACCACTCGGGCCTGGAGCAGGTCACCGGGCTGGTACGCATCGGCGATGCCGGCGATGCCGAACTCGACGCCGGAGTCGTCGGTGACGGTGACCGCCACCGACGCCGAGGTGGAACCCCCGGCGAGGTTGCCGACCGCCGGTACGAAGGACGCGGTGAGCGGGTGTGTCCCGACCGCCAGATCCGGTACGACGAACTCGGCCGATCCGCCGTCGACCGGCGCGTGGCCGAGCACGGTGGCACCGTCGCGGAACTCCACGTACCCGTCGGTCTCCGCAGGCGTCACCGTCCCGGTGAGGGTGACCGGCTCGCCGACGGTCAGCGCGGTCGTCGACGCCGTCAGTGCGGTGGAGGTGGCCACGACCTCCGGCAGGTCACCGACCACGAAGGTGTAGGTGGCGGTGGCGGCCATCGGGGTGGCGCCGGCGGTGGCCGTGGCGGTCACGGTGAGCCGGTAGGTGCCGGCGGCGGTGAACGCCCAGTTGGCGTGCATGTGGGTCCGGCCGACGCTGAAGGTCTTGTGATCCTCGTCGGAGGACCACAGGCGGGTCGGGGTGCCGAACGACCCGGTGCGGAAGAGCTCGATGTCGCCGGGCCCGTCGAACTCGCTCAGTGTGAAGGTCGTCTGATCGCCGGCGACCGCGCCGGCCGGCACCGACTCGGTCGAGAAGCCGGGCCAGAGCTGCGTGCCGCCCGGGTTTGATTCCGGCGCGATCCAGGCCTGCTCGCCGGCGGCGGCGATGAACTCGTAACCGGCGGGGACGGGGCTGGCCGCGTCGTCGTCGATGTGGAACCAGATGTCGTCGGCGGCGAACCGGGTGCCGGTGCCTTCGGCGACGTCCGCCTTGGTGCCGAGGGCGAGAACGCCGTCGTCCAGGAAGGTTGATATCGCGTCGGTGTGGATGTCCTGCAGTACGCGGTACTGCTGCGGCGCGGGTGCCGGGCCGGGTGCGGCGGCGGCCTGCGTGGTGGGCAGCAGCAGCGCGCCGGCCGATGCGGCGACGGCGATCGCGACGGCCCCGGCGGCCAGTCGTACCGCCGGGCGGTGTATGAGCGAGCGTCTCAGGTTCATGATCGTTCCCTTCTCCGCGCGCAGCCTATAGCTAACGAAAATCATTCTCAATAGCTGCGACTGTGCTGCTCAGCTCAGGGATACGACACCCGACAGGACTGGCGCGGGTAGGGAAACTCCGTCCCTTCAGGGCGGAGGGAGGCCCTTAGGGCGGAGGGAGGCCCTTTAGGGTGGAGGGGAGGTCAACGCGCCCGGTCCCACGCCGGCGCGTCGCGGCCCAGCAGGGCGAGCAACTCGGTCTGGCGGTCCGTGGTGGGCCCGACGTCCGGTGCCGCCGCGAAGTATCTCGCCGGCAGGGAGCCCGCCACCGGCGCGAGATACGCGTGGGCCGCTTCGACCAGCACCGGGTCGAGGGCCGTGTCGACGCCGATCGCCTGGGCCAGGTCCCAGCTGTGCACCAGGTTGTCGTTGAAGCACAGTCCGGCCAGCCGCCGGCCCCGCATGTCGCCGGCCGGATGGTGGACGACGGCGTCGAGCACCCCGGGGCGGGAGAACGCCTCGACGGCGACGTCGACCGAGTGGCGTACCGCCGTGAGCGGATCGTCGCCCAGCACGTCGAATTCCGGTCGGGCGATGTCGAGCCTGCCGAGTTCGGCCAGGTGAATACCGTCGAGCACCGGGACCACCGCGAGGTTGCCACGCACCACGTGATCGACCAGCGCGCGTACGTCCCACTCGGAGCACGGCGTCGGGGCGCTCCACTGATCGGTGCCGATCCGTGCGACGAGGTCGCAGAAGTGCCGGCTGGCCTGCTCATAGAACCTGACGAAATCGGTGGCGATGTCGCACCTCCGTACCGCTGATCTGGACCGGGCTCCACACCCGCTTTCTTGACCGTACAGTCAAGTTTACCTAGTCTGTTGACCAGACGGTCAAGAAGGCGGGTTCATCTGATGGCACGAGACACCCGGGAGCGCCTGCTGCGCACGGCACGAGACCTCGTGCACGGCACCTCGCTGGCCGAGGTGAGCATCGAGGACATCTGCGCGGGGGCCGGCGTCCACCGGGGCAGCCTCTACCACTTCTTCCCATCGAAGGAGGCGCTCGGCCTGGCGGTGCTCGACCTCAACTGGTCGATGGTGCGGGCCGTGCTGGACGAGGCGTTCCAGGCCAAGGTCGAACCACTCGCCCGCATCGACCGCTCCATCGATGGGTTCGCCCGAATGCTCGGGTTGATGCGCGAGAAGATGGGCGCGACGCCCGGCTGCCCGCTGGGCGACCTGACCGCCGAGTTGTCCACCCAGCCGGGGCCGGGCCGCGACCGCGCACAGGACGTCCTGCGAGCCTGGGCCCGCTACTTCGCCGACGCCATCCGGGAGGCTCAGACCCGCGGTCAACTGGCCCGGACCACCGACCCGGCGGCGGCGGCGCTGCGCGTCCTGGCCTACCTGCAGGGATTGGCGCTGCTGGCGAAGGTCTACGACGATCCGACCCTCGTGGCCACCGCCCGCACCGCCGTCCGGACCCTCATCGACCAGACCGACTGACCGCACGTCGACGACGACGTGCGGTTTCGCGTACCCCGCGCAGTTGACCGATCAGTCAACCGCGCGGCCGGCCACGACGACACGAGGAGAACCAGCCATGGACCGGCCAGCGACAGCGACCCGTACCCGACGCACAGGCACGCCGGGGTCCACGTACCGGTTCGAACGCTTCACCACCGCGTTGCTCGTCGACGACATGTTCTTCCGCGCCGACGCGCCCGGTGCCGGCGACCGGGTGCCGACCTTCGATCTACCCACCCTGGACGGCGGGCGGTTCCGCAGTGCCGACCTGGGGCCGCTGCCAGTACTGATGATCTTCGGATCACGCACCTGCCCGGTCACCGAAAGCGCCGGCCCGATCCTGCGCACCCTGCACGCCGAATTCGCCGGACGGGTACGGTTCGTGCTGGTCAACACCCGCGAAGCACATCCCGGCGAGGTGTTCACCCAGCCACGGACCACGCAGCAGAAGTGGGCACACGCCCAGGAACTGCGTACCCACCACGGATTCGCCTTCGAGGTCGCGGTCGACGACATCGACGGCGACCTGCACCGGGCCATGACCCCGAAACCCAACTCGGCCTACCTGCTCAGCCCCACCGGCGTCATCGTCTACCGGGCACACTGGGCCAACGACGAACGCGGGCTGCGGTCCGCACTCACCCGGGCATCCGCCGGCCAACCGCCCGTACGGGGTGCCAGCAGGGCGATGGTGGGACCGTTACTGCGGGCGGTCGGGCACCTGCCCGGCGTGGTGGCCTTCGCCGGACGCGGCGTCGAACGCGACGTCTGGCGCGCGGCGGCACCGTTGGCGGTCCTCGGTCGACTGTCGCGGTTGTTCCGCCGGCTCCCCGCCGACCGCCGCGGCCCGGCCGCGGCGGGGCTGCTACTGGTCATCGTCGCGGTCAGCGGGACTCTGCTGCTGCGGTGAGCGCCGCCGCCCGCCGTCTGGGACACGTGCCTCCTCACCGGCCAGGAACCGTTGCACGGACCCGGTGTACCCGATGGGGATGTGCCCGGTGTCGGGCAGCAGGACGACGGTCGCTTGCGGCAGCAGTCGTCGCACCCGGCGGGCGGTCTGCCGGGAGTCCAGCAGCCGGTCCCTGGCGCCGGCGACGACCAGCACCGGCACGTCGAGGCGGCGCAGCCGGTCGTCGCTGAAGATCGGCAGCCGGTCGCGGCGTCGCCGGTAGCTCCGCTGGATGAGCAGCAGGAAGTCTGCCAGCTCCGCCGATTCGGGCATCCCCGTGACGTCGGACGCCGCCGGGGGCGGGCCGAGCACGAGTCGGACGGCAGCGCGCCGGCCCCACGCCCCGAACGGCAGGAGGAAGAGCGACCCGATGACCGCGCCGTTCTTCTGGCGGCCGATGCCGCCCGGTACGAGCAACGCGAGCCGGCTGATCCGCTCCGGTCGGCGCTGTGCGTAGTCGAGCGCCAGCCACCCGCCCAGCGAGGCGCCGACGAACGCCGCCCGGCCGATGTCGAACGCGGCCAGCACGTCGTCGAGCCACTCGGCGTAGCTGCCGGAGGTGAGCGGAGGCCGCGACGGCGCGCTGAACCCGGGTTCGCCGATGACGTCGACGGCGTACACCCGGTGGGTCTGCGCCCAGACCGCGACGTCGCCGGTCCACGCCGCCGAGTTGAAGCTGCCGCCGTGCAGCAGGACAACCGGCGGGGCGTCCCGGGGACCGCAGACGATCACGAACGTGTCGCCGTGCCGGGTGGGAACCGTCGACTCCGTCGCCGGCACCGGCCAGCACCGCAGAAACGCCCGGTACCGCTGCTCGACCGCGCGGCGCGCGTCCTCGGACCGGTAGATCGAAGTCATCGCCGACCTCGCTGACTGAGACCGACATCCTTCAGGAGAACCATGGCGCTAAGCTACCTCAAACTTCCCTACGCAACAACAATATAAGGAAGTATAGGGAGTTGAGGACGGCACTGGTCTGGCCGGTCTAGGCACTCACCAGGCAGCAGCCGACGACGAACAGGACCGTCCCGAGGAGCAGCAGCGGCAGCCAGAGTCGCCGGGGCAGCTCGATCGCCCGAGCCACGTGCTCGCGGATCTGCTCGGTGGTCGCGGTCGTCGCGCCACTGCCACCCCGGACCGGCTCGAGCACCACCGTGTCGCCGTACGGCCGGGGCCGACCAATGGCGAGAACAGGGCGACCCGCCCGGACGACGTCCTCGGTGACCATGAATCCCCGGGTGTCGCGCCTGGGTCGCAACTGCTCCGGACTGATCGCGCCGGACCGCTGCAGCTCGGCCAGCCGAGGAGACGGCGGTACGGGGTCGGAGCGGGTCCGCTCGGTGTACTCCGTCACGCTGGTCTCGAACAGCGCGCCGGCCCACGGCACCAACGCCTGCCCGGCCAGCTCCGCCGCGACGTGCAGCGGCAGAGATTGTGGCCCGTCGACCACCGGGATCGGACCGGTCCCACCCGACGTGGTGTAGAGCTCGACCGAGCCGACGCCCTCGTTGGAACCGATGGTGTCCTGCCGGGCGACGACCACCCGGTACCAGACACAGTCGATGCCCGACAGCGGTGCCTGCACAGGCCCGTCGGGCCCGGCGACCGTACGTCCGACCACGGCCACCCGCTCCGCCGCCGCCGCCACCGCCGACGACGCCGCCGCCACCGCCGACGCGGCGTCCTCGGCGGTCAGCCGCGGCGTACTGGAGACGAGCTCCGCCAGCCTGCGCAGCCTCCGTATCCGGCCACCCAGATAGAAGGACACCATCAGCGTCACCACGCTGGCCGCGAGGACGGCCAGGACGATGATCTCCACGGGCACCGCTCCGTTGACTCGATCGTCCGCCGGTCAGGCACCTGCCGGTGCCGGGTCGTCGGTCCCCGTCGTCGACAGCGCGGCGGCGAGTTCGATGGTGGCGTTCAGTCGTTCGCTGATCGCCGGTAGCCGTGGCCAGCCGGACAGGACGACGCGCATCGCCCGGCCGTCCAGCCGGATCGGCTCATGGTCCAGCCCGCCCAGCTCGTGCAGTCGATGCAGGGCGCGACGCACCGGGCCGGTCGACAGCCGACGGAGGGCGTCGGAATCGGCGTGCGACACGATCTTGAAGGTCTGATCGACCCGAGCGTCCTCGTCGGTCTCCTGACCGGTCGGCCCGGGCCGAAGCAAGGAGAAGATCTTGAACCGGCGGCGGATCTCCATGGCCGGCACCGGGACGGCCAGGCCGACCAGCAGCACCGTGTAGCGCAACGTCCTGTCGTTGTCGCCGTGCACGCACCAGATCAGGGCTGCCTGATGGCCCGCCTGCTGGCTGGTGAGCGAGCAGCAGCGCTTCTCGTCCGGCACGACCGTGCCGAGGCCCCACCGGGTCAGCTCCGGCGCGGGCTCCGACTCGACCCATCCGGTCCGGGCGGCCTCCGGTAGCAGATCGGCCCGCAACTGCTGGACAAGCTGGGCGTCGCGCGACTGCTCGCCGCGTAGAAACAGCCAGATCAGCCCCAACACCACCAGACCGACGCCGGCGGCGATCGCGACGGACCACCCGAACGCCGTCCACCCCGACATCACTTCTTCGGCTGCACGGAACATTGGCGCCGACCCGCCTTCGCACTGGTGACCGCTCTGCGCCCACAGTGACGCATCGATGCAACAGCGCATGCCAGGATGTGGCCATGTCGTACCCCCCTCACCACCCCGGCTACCCGCCGATGCCCGGCGCCGTGTCCCTCCTGGTCGCCTACCCGCAGCCGATCGCGCCGCCGCCGGGCTGCGCCGTGCTGGTCGTTTCGGTCAACCGGGGACCGTACCTGGTACCGGCGACGGCGGCGGGCAGGTTCAAGGTCGACGGCCGCGACGTCCCGATCGCCCACGAGGGCACCTGGCACGTGGCGGTGCCGGCCGGGCAGCACGACGTCCGGTACACCGACTTCATGGGCGTGCCGGTGATCACCACGACGGTCGTCGCGCACCCCGGCGCGGCGCATCCGCTGTCGTTCCGGTTCGGCGGCTGGCGCAACCGCGTCCACGACGGATACGGCACCGACGTGACGAGGTTCGGGATGTGGTCGAACTACCTGATCGCGTTGGTCGCGCTCGTCGTGATCGGGGTGCTGTGCTGCGGCGGCTTCGGGATCGTCGGCGCACTGTCGGGAGCTCCCTGACCGCCGGGAGGCTACGCGGCCGCTGGGCTACGGCCACTGGGCTACGGCCGCTGGCCAGGGAACCGAATTCGCTGCGTACGCGTCCAATCGCTGTCCGATCCGACGCCCCTCACCCAAGGAGGTGGCCATGCAGCACCATCGGAGGTACACCGGAAGGCTCGCTCTCGTCCCGCTCGTCGTGGCGCTCGCCGCCGCTGGCTGCGCGGGCCCCGGCGCAGGTAGCTCGCCCGGCCCGGATGACACTGTCGGTCCGGTCGGGCCGGCCAGCTCCGGACCGGTTCCCGAGGAGCGGGCGACCATCAATCCTGCTCCGACCACCGGCACCGACCCGCTCGGCTGCGGGCAACCGTTCGAGACGCCGGGTGACGACGTACTGACCGTCGATGGGCGGTTCCCGTCGACGGCGTCCGGCACCGACCGTGCCGTCACCGGCACCGTCGAGGTGACCAGTCGACGCGCCATCCGTGGCGTGGTCGGCCCGCGGGCCGAGGTTTTCCTGGTCCGGCAGGGCAGGGTGGCGGCGGTGCCGGCGGCGCAGGACCTGATCGGTGTCCAGTGGGATCTGGCGGCCGGCGACGTCGAGCAGCTGCCCGGCGACGTACCGCTGGTTTCCTGCGAACCGGCCGGCGGACCGGTTCCGACCGGCGCCTACGAGCTGTACGCGCGGGTGGTGATCGTCCCGCACGGCGGCACGGACCGGCTGGTGTCCTTCGGTGGCCCGTGGCCGATCCGGGTCACCTGAGGTACGCAGGACCTGAGGTACGGGTCGCGACGCCGACCGGGGTACGGACCGGGCCGGGGACCGCTGGATGGTCCCCGGCCCTCCGCTCGTCGGTGCGGGTTCCAGCCGGCAGGTTAACGCCGGCTGGACTATCTGCCGGCAGCTGGAGCTCAGCCGGTGACGATGCTGACGCCGTACGCGGCCGCGACGTCGATGTAGCGCTCCGCATAGCTGGTGACACCGTTGCCGGCGATCACGTTGCCCCTGATCCAGGCACCACCCGAGGTGTCTTTCACGTAGAACGGGCTGCCCGAGTCGCCGCCTGCCGGCTGGGTGCCGCCGTTGAAGACGATGACCGGCGACTTGCAGCCGGTCGAGGTGCACACCTGGCCGGTGATGCTGGTCGCGGTGTGTCCGCAGTGCTCGCCGGTGGTGCGGCCGCTGTGGCAGTAGTCGGAGAAGCCGACGTACGCGGTGCCGGCCGCCACCACCGGGGCGCTGGAGGTGCTGGTCACTCCGCCGGTGAAGATCCGACCCGAGTAGGAGCGGCCGCCGACCAGCTCCATGTCCTGGGCGTGGCCGCTCACCGTGGGCAGCCGCCGGTTCGACACCACGCCGTACGCGTTGGCACCCGACTCGGTGAGCACGTTGATGCCGTTGGCGAAGCAGTGTCCGGCGGTGACCGAGAAGCGGGTGCCGGCACCGTTGCGCACCGCGTACCCGGCCGAGCACCAGGCCGCCCCCGCGGTCTGGGTGATGCCGCCGCCGCCCCAGTACGGCTGGATGTCGTCACGGCGATGCCAGAAGTCGCTGATGGTGGACCGGCTCACCTGCAGTTCGCTGGCCGCCCGAAGGTGTGCCGCCGAGGTGCCGGCCGGCTTGATCAGCGCGGCCACCAGGTCGGCGGGCGCGTCGGTGTCGACGACGATCTTGCCGGTGGTGGCGTCGAGGTAGCTGCCGAACGTGTACTTGGTGCCGTGGGTGGCGACGTAGTCGGCGATCCGGCGTTGAATCGTCTCCAACATCGCCGACGCGGCGACCGACGCGGCGACCGTGGCGCGGCCGGTGCGGTCCGGGGCCAGCCGGTCGTCGAGCCGGGTGACAGCCGAGCCCGTGGTCGCCTTGCCGCCGTCCGGCGCGGCATGCGCCGCGCTGGCGCCGAGCATGGTCAGCGCGACGGCTGCCGCCGCGACGGTGCCGGCGAGCGCTCTCTTCCTCACGTACATGATTCCTCCGTCTACATTTGCGGCCGGTTGCCGCAGCTTCTCGAATAAGAGTCGAGGAACCACAAGATCGATAGCTTTATGTCGATATTGAGACAGTCCGGCGGAGCCGCAGAAGCAAACATGACGAATCATTCTTATTCGCGACCGCGACCGCAGGGCACAATCCTGTTCCTGCTCGCTACGTGAAGAAATCTGTCACACCGCGATCGGAAACGCGCCATTCACCGTCCGGCACTGCGGCGTACTGGCCCGATCCGGGCGACGGGCCGGGCCGCCGGCACCGCCGGTAGGGTGGCCTGACCCGCGCGGCATCCACGCGACCGACAGCATCCCGCGCAACCAGCGACTGGAGGACGAGTTGGCGCGACCGTCGGACCCTGCGGCCGGCCCACCGCCGGTGGACATCGAGCAGCTGTTTCCCGAGCTGAGGGAGTACGCGGCCACCGCCACCCGGCTGCACCCCCGCCCCGGGCGGCCGGGCCCGCTCGACAGCTCGATCGGCGGTCCGCTGCGCTGGCCGGCCGACGAGTCCTGGCCGCACTGCACCGGCCGGGAGCACTACGTCGACCGGCTGCTGACCCCGGACCTGCTGCAGGTGCTGTGGTGCCCGTTGGACCATCCCGACAACGGGTACAGCCCGTGGGTGGAGCTCCGCTGGCGGCGGACCGCCGAGCTCGGCGAACAGCTGGCAACTGCGCCGGAGCCGGTGGTGGTCAACGAGAACTACCTGCCGACGCCGTGCCTGGTGCGTCCGGAACAGGTCCGCGAGTACCAGTACGTCGGACTACTTCCGGAGAATCTCAAGAAGCGGCTGTACGCCTGGGAAAAGCAGTCCGGGCACAGTTATCAGGCCGACTTGTCGCTCGCACCGGGCTGGAAGGTCGGCGGTTTCGCCAACTGGTCACTTTCCGACTGGCACCCGGTCGACTGCACCGAGTGTGGGGCGGCAATGACGTTGCTGCTCACCGCGAGCTCCGGCGAACAAAATGGCAGCGCCCGCTGGCGGTCCGCCGACGATCCGGACGGCAACCCGGTTGACGTACTGATCGGTCGGGGTTACTCCCTGCACGTCTTCGCCTGCCCGACCTCACCGACGCACCCGCCGGCCACCGTGATGCAGTGAAGCGGTCGCCCGGAGCGCGACCTCGGGCGCAGCTGTCGCCTTGTCCTGCTACCTGCCGGTAAGAATCGTCGAGCGTCGGACGCCGATCCGGCCGCACCTTCAGCACCCCGACGGCAGGTCCACCCCGTCCGGGGCACGCATCCGCCAGGCGTCGGTGACCAGCTCGGCGAGCCGGTCGACGTCGACCCGCGCCAGCCGGAGCATCACCAGCGGCAGTCCGTCGTAGCCGGGTGTGGTGAAGAACAGGTTGGGCTCGCCGAGCAGCAACGCCTGCTTCTCCGCCTCGTCGCCGACGTACAGCACGGCGACGTCGGTCCGGATCACCCGGGGCTTGCCGGGCCGACGCTCCGGATAGGACCAGACGAAGCCCTTGCCTGCGACCCGGAAGTCGAAGCCGTCGCTGTCGATCTCGACGACCTGCGGCAGAGCCGACGCCAGCCGGCGGACGTCGTCGGCGTCAGCCATCGGGGTACCCGTACCGCACCGCACTGCGCACACCCACAGGTTAGCCAGCCGGCTTCGTCGCCACCACGAACACCCGTCGGAACGGGAACGCGACCAGCCCGTCCCGGGCCGGGTACCGGTCGGTCAACTCCTCGCCGAGCCGTCGACGGAACGCGGCCCACCCCGCGTCGTCGAGGGCGGCCCGGACCGGCCGGGCGGCGGTCCCCTCGACCCAGGCCAGCACCGGATGCGCCGCCGGATCGGCGTCCCCGGCCGGCAGCAGATGCAGGTACGTGGTCTCCCAGGCGTCGACCGTACAGCCGGCCCGCAGCAGTCGGGTCGCGTAGCCGGCCGGGTCGAGCACCGCGTCGCCGCCGCGGATGTCCGGCAGCCGCCCCCGCCAGGACGGATCCGCCGCGACCGTACGGATCGCCTGGTGCGACGGTGCGTCGAAGTTTCCCGGCACCTGGAAGGCCAGCACCGCACCGGGTCGCAGCCGGGCCGCCCACCGGTCGAGCAGGGCGGGGTGACCGGGCACCCATTGCAGTACGGCGTTGCAGATCACCACGTCGACGTCCGGGCCGGGTTCCCAGTCGGCCACGTCGCCGACGTCGAACCGGACCGGTGACCCGAGCGCCCGAGCAGCGGTGATCATCTCGGTCGACGAGTCGATCCCGGTCACGACGGCTTCCGGCCAGCGGTCCGCAAGGTGGACGGTGAGGGTGCCCGGCCCGCAACCGAGGTCGACGACCACTGCCGGGTCGGCGGCGGCGACCCTGGCCAGCAGGTCGACGAACGGGCGGGAGCGTTGATCAGCGAAGCGCAGGTAGGCGGCCGGATCCCACATCACTGTCTCCTCCCGGCCGGGTCCGGGGTCCGACCGTCGTCACGGTAGGGCCGGCGTCCGACCGTCACGGTACGCCGCCCACTCGTCGGCGAGCATCGCGAAGTCGAGTTCCGTACTCCATTCGCCTTTGAACAGTTCGTTGCGCACCAGCCGGGCCTCCTGACGCATCCCGAGGCGTCGGGCCAGCCGGGCCGACGCCTCGTTGCGCTCGTCGACCCGGGCCACGATCCGGTGCAGGCCGAGTTGGTCGAAGCCGAGACCGAGCAGCGCCCGTGCCGCCTCGGTGGCGTAGCCCCGGCCGGCGGCGTCCGGGTGTACGACGTACCCGATCTCGCCGCCGCGATGGAACCGGCTGCGCCAGAAGAGCACGACGTCCCCGACCAGCCGGCCGGTCGCTGCCACCTCGACACCGAGGGTGAGGGCCTGACCTTCGTCGCTGAGGCCGGTGTTCGCCCACTGGGCGGCGAGCCGCTGGACGATGACGTCGCGGGTCATCGGCTCGAACGGCACGTACCGACAGACGGTCGGCAGGCTGCGGTAGGCGAACAGCTCCTCGACGTCGTCGCCGGTCAGCGGACGCAGCAGCAGCCGCTCGGTGCGGACCGGATAGTCGGGATGCAGGGCAGGATGTTCGGGATGCAGGGCGGACGGCTGCACGGTCGGCACGCCGCCCATCCTGCCACCACGCCCACCGTCGATCGCCCTGCCACCACACCCGCCGCCATCCGATGTGCTGGGCTGTCCAGCAGTCAGGCCGGCCGGTCGACAGAGGTGAGATCCAGCTCACACCGACACCCAAAGCCGGGCCCGTTACCCGGTCCGTCTTGCCGGTTGTGAACGACAACAGGAACGACGACAGGAACGGTGCGACGACGTGACGGGTCGGATTCTCTTCGTGGAACTGCGCCGTACCGCGGTGGTGTGGTTCGGTGTCGGGCTGGCGTTCGCGGCGGCCTCGTTGGCCGTCGACGGGGAACGCTGGGACGGGTACTGGATGGCGGGGGTGCTGGCCCATCACAACACGCTGGAACTGATCTGGCCGCTCGCGCTCTCGGTCGGCGCCTGGCACGGGCGCCGGGAGCACGCCAGCAGGATGACCGAGCTGATCGCGACGAGTGCCCGACCAGGCCTGACCCGGGTGGCGCCCCGGGCGGTCGCGCTCGTCGGCTGCCTCGCTGGCGGATTCACCTGCGGAGTGCTCGAGGTGCTGGCCCTCGCGGTGCTGACCGCAGACCATCAGCCGGCCGGCTGGGTCTGGCCGGTGCTGCTCGGCGCGGCGAGCGTCGCGGCGGCCGGTCTGCTCGGCCTCGGCCTGGGTCGGCTGCTGCCGTCCCGGCTGACCGCCCCGCTGCTCGCCGTGGGTGCGCTCGCCGCCGTCATCGCGCTGCAGTTGCTCGCCAACAGCGGCGACAACCGGGCGTTGCTGCTCAGCCCGGCATCCCTCGGGCCGGTTGACCGTTACTCCACGATCGACGACCGAGCCGTCGCGGGCATGATGGTGTGGTACGTCGCCCTGGCGGCGACCGGGTGGGCGTTGTACGCCGCCGCCGCTGGCCGGTCGCGGCTGCTCGCCGTGCTGCCGGGCGTCGCCGGGCTGCTCGTCGCCCTGATCGTGCTGCCACCGGTCAATGAGGCTGCGCACCCCGACCTGCGCGCCACCGAACTGGTCTGTGCCGACGGGACACCCCGGGTCTGCGTCAGCCGGGTCGACGCCTCGGCCCTGCCGGAGCTGGTCGGGCCGGCCCGGCGGGCGTTGGCTCTGCTGGCCAGGCTGCCCGACCCGCCAACTGCCGTCGTGCAGCAGGTCGGCCCGCACGGCGCCACGATCTCGGAGCGCCGGAAGACGGCCAATTTCCATCTGCTCATCTACGGCGACGGGACGATCGCCACCGGGCTGCCCACGCTCGAAGCCGAGATCCTCGACGGCGCCGGGACCGTCGCGTGCGGCGCCGCTCTCGACGACGTCGACGGTTGGGAGCCGATCCAGGCGGCCCGGGCGGCGGCCGGCCTCTGGCTGGCGGGCCGGGACGCGGCACCGGACGAGTTCTGGAATCCCGTACAGGGCATGGTCGAGGAGGCGCTGGCCACGTTGCGGTCGCTGCCGGCGGACGAACAGTTGGCCCGGGTCGCCGCACTTCGGGAGGCCGCGCTGAACTGTCGACCCGACCTCTACGAGGTGCTGACCGCCACCTGACGCGTCTGGATGGTAGACCCCGTTCCGGATCGTGAGGGGTTGACGGCGGGGAGTCATCGACATCAACATGTTCGCCATTGGCGTTCAGCGATCTTCGATGCCAACCGGTTGATCCCGGCCCTGCGATCCAGGAGACGATCGATGTCAGGACGCAAGCCCTCCCTACCACGACTATTGCCCCGGGCACGCCGCCTGCTGGCCGTCACCGCTGGTGCCGTGCTGGCCGGCGGGCTACTCGGCGTACCACTGCCCGTCTCGGCCGCGCCCACCGACGGCGGTGCCGACGCCCCCGGTGCCGGCACCGCCGCAGTCGCCGAGGAACTACAGGCCACAGTCGCCGAATCGACCGGCGACCGGGTCCAGGCGCTGCTGATGCTGCCCAACCCGCAGCGCTATCCGACCAACCCGGACACCGCCGTCGACCAGCTGCGCGCCCACTCCGAGGAGATCCAGGCCGAGGTCGAGACGGCGCTGGAGGAGCGGGCCGAGACCGCCGGCGACGTACGGGTGGTCAACCGCTTCTGGATCACCAACATGCTGCTCGTCGAGTTCACCGCCGACGCTTCCCGGCTGTCGGCGCTGGCGAGCCTGCCCGGCGTGCAACGGGTGCTGCCGAACTTCACCCTGAGCGTGCCGGAGACCGAGATGACCGCCGCCGCCGACCCGGCCGCGTCGATCATCGACGACCGGATCACCTGGGGCATGGACCGCATCGGCGTCGAAAAGGTCTGGACCGAGCTCGGTCTGGACGGCGCCGGCGTCCGGGTGGTCACCCTGGACACCGGGGTCGCCATCGACCACCCCGACCTGGTCGGCAAGATGGCCACCGACGACCCGACCGACCCGACCTATCCGGGTGGCTGGATGGAGTTCAGCTCCGCCGGCGGTCTGGTGGCCTCCGAGCCGCACGACTCGTCCACCCATGGTACGCACGTCTCCGGCACTATCCACGGTGGTGCGGCGTCCGGCGTGACAATCGGCGGCGCGCCCGGTGCCGAGATGGCACACGGCCTGGTGATCCCCGGCGGAAACGGCTCCTTCGCGCAGGTCGCCGCCGGCATGCAGTGGGCGGTCGCACCGACCGACTCGGCCGGCACCCCGGCGGGCCGCCCGGCCGACGTGGTCAGCATGTCGCTCGGCGCGGCGATCTACGCGACGGAGATGGTCGCCCCGACCCGGGCGATCGTCGCCGCCGGCGCATTCCCGTCGTTCGCCATCGGCAACGAGGACATCTTCGGCAGCTGCGGCGTCGGCTCGTCCAGCCCCGGCAACGTCTACGAGGCCGTCGGCGTCGGCGCCACCGACATCGACGACAACGTCGCCGACTTCTCCTGCGGCAACGTGGTCAACAAGTCCAGCTGGGCCAGCCCGCCCGCGGACTGGCCGGACAGCTGGGTCACCCCGGACCTGTCCGCCCCGGGCGACGAGGTGTGGTCGGCCAGGCCGGGTGGCGGATACGGCTACGCCAGCGGCACCTCGATGGCCACCCCGCACACCAGCGCGGTCGCCGCGCTGCTGCTGCAGGGCGCACCGGAGCTCAGCGTCGACGCGACCCGTACCGCGCTGATCGACACCGCGTTCTGGGACGACCGGTACGCCGACGTGGCACCCGACACCCGCTACGGCCACGGCCGGATCGACGCGTACGCCGCCGCCGTGCAGGTGGCGCTCGACAGTGGCGTGACCGGACGGGTCACCACCGACGGCACCGGCGCCCCGGTCGCCGACGCCACCGTCACCGTCACGCCGGGCGGGGCCTCGGTGCGTACCGGGGACGACGGCAGCTTCACCCTGCGGCTGGCACCGGGCAGCTACACGCTGACCGCCACCGCGTTCGGTCACGAGACCGCCAGCGTCGCCGACGTCGTCGTGGTCGAAGAGTCGTTCACCACCGTCGACCTGGCGATGGTGCCGCTGCCAATCGGGGTGGTCACCGGCGCCGCGACGTTCGACGAGAGCGGTCACGGCGTACCCGGGGTGACGGTCACGGTCTCCGCCGACGGCGCGCCGGTCGGCAGCCCGGTGGTCACCGGCACCGACGGTAGCTACCGGCTCGAACTGCCGGCCGGGAGCTACCGGATCACGGCCGACCATCCCCGCTTCGATGTCTCCCCGGCCATCGAGGTGACCATTCCGGAAGGCGGCGCGGTCACCGCCGACTTCACGCTCAGTCCACCGCCACAGACGGTCGCCCTGGTCGGCAGCTACGTCGACACGTACGCCGACGAGATCTTCGCCCCACGCGGCATCGAGACGGTGATCTACGACTGGGACGAGCTGGTGGCCGCCGCCGACCATCCGGTCGTGGTACTCGGCTACGGGGTGAGCAGCGACTACGACGAGGCGACCTTCCAGGCGTTCCTGGACGCCACCGACGCCGCCGGCACCGGGGTGATCTTCACCGACCACGCCTACAGCACCGGCAACGGCATCCGGCAGCTGTCCCAGCACACCGGGCAGCCCGTCTCGACCGGTTCCAACACCGGCGGCACCGGTGTGGCCGAGTCGTACTACGAGGTGACCGCCGAACACCCGATCCTCGACGGGTACGCCGTCGGTGACCGGATTCCGCTGGACGACAGCACCCAGGCCAAGTGGATCGCCTGGTTCGGCGACTACTCCGGCGACGGCCGGCAGACCCTCGCCGACCTGGGCCGCAGCGACACCACCGGGATCTACGGCGGCGGCATCGGCGTCGACCAGCGGGCCACCAACCGGCACGTGCTGCTGTCCACCCACGGTGTGTCGGTGACCCGTGGCCCGGTCGACTGGACCGAGCAGGCCACCCAGGTGTTCCTCGACGCGATCGACTGGGCGGCCCGCCCGGCCGAGGAAGGGCAGCCGTACTTCGCCGTGCACGGGTTGACGGTCGACCCGGAGGTGGTGAAGAGCAACGAACCGGTACGGGTCACCGCCCAGGTGAAGAACATCGGCGCGGCGGCCGGTCCGTACCAGGCGGTGCTGCGGGTCGACGGTGAGTCGGCGGCGACCACCACGGTCAACGTCGGCTCCGGCGTGAACCAGACGGTCAGCTGGACGGTGCAGCGGGCCGAGCTGGGCAACTATGCCGTGACGCTCGAGTACCTGACCGGGTCGTTCCGGGTGCGTCCGCCCCGGGTGAGCCTCACCGCACGTACGGTCGATGCTCCGGACGCCGAACCCGGCCCGCTGGCCGGCGCCGCGGTCGAGCTGGTCCACGACGGCGCGGTGATCCCGGTCGGTGCCACCGACGACGCCGGCACCCTCACCTTCGAGACGCCGGCCGCCGTCGACCGGTACACCCTGGTGGTGCGCAAGGCCGCGACCGACGATGGTACGTCGTACCTACTGCACAAGGTGATCACGGTGTTCGACGACGACGAGGTGCTGTTCGCGCCCCGGGTGCTGGCCGGTGGGCCGGCCGGGGCCGAGGCGGCCCAGGATCTGTCGGCCCGGGTGGACCTCGCCGCCGACCTGGTCGGCAGCGGCCATGAGGCGACCGTCTACCTGCGCCCGGCCGGCACCGCGCCGTGGGCGTACTCGTTCGGGCCCGGACCGCTTGTCGCGACGCTGGACAGCTACCAGGCGGTCACCGTGCACCAGCTGCCCCGGTTGGAACGCGACTGGTGGCTGGTCAGCGAGATCCTGCCGGAGATGGACTGGATCGACCCGTTCGACGCCACGTTCGGCTTCGGCGGCGCGGCGCAGGTCGAGCTGGCCGCTTCGACACCGGAACCCGGTTCGGTCGAGGTGGACTGGTCGGTGACCGATGCGCACGGTCACCCGTTCGCGACGGTGCGCGCCACCGACGTACGGCCGTTCGTCGACCTGCCGGCGGTGACCCGCCTGGAGGACGTCGTGCCGGCGGTACGGGCGTTGGCGCCCAACGAGGCCCGGCCGGTGCTGCGGCTGTCCGACCCGACCGGCGCCGAGATCCGGGCCGGCTACCTCGACTGGGCGGCCCAGCCGTACGGGTTCGAGGTCGCCGACCCGCAGCCCGGCCGGTACCAGCTCCAACTGGAGCTGGACACCGGCTGGTACAGCGGGCTGGTCGACGCCGAGTCGTCCCTCGTGCTGGCCGAGGCGGCGACGATCACCTCGACCTACCCGCAGAGCGCCGAGGTCGACGGCTGGTTCCATCCCGAGGTCCGGGTGGTCAACCCGAGCGGGGTCGACCAGGGCACCGCCGAGTCGACGCTGACGGTCACCCACCCCGACGGTGACCTGCTCGCCCGCGACGTCGCGGTGCAGCTGCGGGTCGACGGGGCCTGGGTCCGGATCCCGATGTCCGTGCAGGACGGCGCCCTGGTCGGCACCATCTCGCCGGAGGTGGCGCTGACCGCCGGCACCGACCTGACCTGGGAGCTGCACGTACGCACCCGCCGACCCGGCGAGTTCACCTTCACCCACCAGCTGACCGGCGGTGCGGTGGCAGTGACCGCCAGCTCGGCGGTGACGGTGAGCTGACGACACCTGACAGGTGAGATCCTCACCGGCCGCGCGACCCCCGGGCCAGGGGGTCGCGCGGCCGGTGAGGATAAGGTCTGGCCGTGCGGACCAAGCAGGAGTTGACCGACGCCATCCGGCAGCAACGGCGGGCGGTGCTGATCGTCAACGCCAGGTCCCGCCGGGGCCGCCGGTTCTACACCGACGCCGCCCGCAGACTGACCGACGCCGGCTTCGAGCTGATCGCCAGCTACCCGGTCGACGAGCCCGGTGAGTTGGAGAGCAGCCTGGACGAGGCGGTCCGGATGGCCCCGGACCTGCTGATCGCCGGCGGCGGGGACGGCACCATCGGGGCCGCCGCCCGGCTGCTCGCCCACCGCGACATCGCGCTCGGGCTGCTGCCGTTGGGCACCACCAACAACTTCGCCCGTACCCTCGGGATCCCGATCGACCTGGACGCGGCGGTCCGCGTCATCAGCTCCGGCAAGGTGATCGACGTCGATCTCGGCCTCGCCGGTGATCTGTCGTTCGCCAACCACGTCGGTATCGGGCTGTCCGCCGAGGTGATGCTGCGTACTCCGCCCCGGCTGAAACGGGTGGTCGGCAAGTTCGCCTATCCGGCGACGGCGGCGGCGTTGATGGCCCGGCACCGTCCGCTACGGGTCAGCGTCCGGACCGCCAGCAGCAACCGGGACTTCCAGACCCATCAGCTGTACGTCGCCAACGGCGGTCACCAGGCCGGCCGGCCGATCACCGCGGACGCCAACGCCGACGACCGGCTGCTGGTGGCGTACCCGGTCGGCGGCGCGACCCGGCAGAGCCTGCTGGGTGCGACGGTACGCAACGCGGCGACCGGCCACCGGCGTACCCTGCGGCACGACCCGTTCCTCGCGGTCGGCGAGCTGCTGGTCGAGACGGACCGGCCGGCGCCCGTGGAGATCGACGGTGAGGTGTGCGGGGAGACCCCGATCAGGCTGCGGGTCGACGCCAACGCGCTGCGGGTGATGGCTGCGGCCGGGACCGTCGACCACTGACAGAGACCGCGCGGCCGGTTGCGCGAGTCCGGCCGGCCGCCGGGTGGGCCGGCCGCCCGGGTACGGGCGACCGGCCCGAGCCGGTACGGGTCAGACGAACCGCCAGAGCGTGTGGTTCTGGCCGTTGTCGTCCGAGGTCACGATCTGCGCCCCCTGCACGGTGGAGCCACCGGTGACCCCGAGCACCTTGCCTCCGTTGGCGCAGTTCGCGGTCGCCCTGCGCGGCAGCACGATGGTTGCCGCGCGCGGCGCGGTCCGGCCCTGGGCCCCGTCCCGGGCCGGACCGCGCCGACGTCAGTGCCGGATCGGCATCAGCAGCGAACAGCTCCGGTCGTCGTCGGGCAGTCGCACGGCCAGCGGCCGGATCGGCCCGTCCAGCTCCAGCACCAGCTGACCGCCGCCGGCGGCCACCACCGCCTGCAGCAGGAACTCCCGGTTCACCGCGACGTACCGATCCGGTGCGGCCTGCCAGGCCGCCTCGTCGACGCATTCGACGGTACCGTCGTCGGTCGCCGCCAGCACCGCGACCGGGTGGGCGACGCCGAGGTGTTCGCGTACCACCGCCGGGGCCCGGTCGGGTGCCAGCGCCCGTCGCAACTCGGTGGCGTCCACGGTGACCTGCCGTCGGCCCTCGGCGCCCCGGACCGGCAGCAACGGCCGGTAGTCGGGAAAGTCGTGGTCCAGCGGGTCGGTGGTGATCCGCCAGCCCGGCGCGCAGGCGTCGACGCCGTCCGGACCGAAGGCCAGTTCCGCTACCGGGTTACGGTCGACCTGGCTGCGTACGCCGGTCACGAAGCCGCCGGGCACCAGGACCGTCACCGCCGGGCCGTCGACCGCCGTCGGGACGAGTTCGGCGACCGCCATGCGGTAACGGTCGGTCGCGGCCAACCGTACGGCGTCGGTGGAGACCTCGACGTGCACCCCGGCCAGGGCGGGAATCTCGGGGTCGGTGCCGACGGCGAACCGTACGGCGTCCAGCGCGCCGGCCAGGTCGGCGGCGTCGACGGTGACCCGGGTCGTGGTTGTGGTCATGGTGGTTCGGTTCTCCTCGGCATCGAGCAGGGCATGGATGCGGGAGAGCTCCCGACGGGCATCGGCCAGGCCGTCCTGCAGCCGGCGCAGGTGCACGTCGAGCAGCCGCCGGGCCACCGTGACGTCGGGCAACGCCCGGACCGCCTCGGTGATCTCGGCCAGCGGCAGGCCGACCCGGCGCAGCCCGGCCAGCAGCCGGGCGGCGCGCAGCTGACTCACGGCGTACCACCGGTAGCCGGTGTGCGGATCCACCGCGGCCGGCACCAGCACGCCGGCGGCGTCGTAGAACCGCAGCGCGCTGACGGTCAGCCCGCTGGCGCGGGCCGTCTCGCCGATGCTGTGCATGTCGCTCTCCACGTCCATGGACTCTGCGGCCTCGACCAGGTCGAGGGTCAAGGCCAGCCGGGGTCAAGGCCAGCCGGGGTCAAGGCCGGCCCGGGGTCAAGGCCGGCCGGGTACCGGAGCCGACGGGCCGGGCCAGCGGCGGGATGCCGGCCCGTGGCAGCATTGCAGTTCCGACCAGATCGATGTGCGCGTCCGACGAGACCGACATGCCCCGCCGGGAGGCAGGATGACCCCGCAGGCACCTCCGCCGCCCGCGATCGCCGGGCTGCCGCCGCTCGCCTGGCAGCACACGCCGGTGGCAGCGGATCATCACGCCGGTCGGCAGGCCCTGTCGCTCACCGCAGGCGCCGGCACCGACTGGTTCGTCGACCCGGTCGGCGAGTACCGCACCCACAACGCACCGGCGCTGCTGTTCGACTGCCCGGACGGCGAGTTCGCGCTCTCCGCCCGGGTCACGGTCGACTTCACGGCCGCGTTCGACGCCGGCGTGCTGTGTCTGCGTATCGACGAGGAACACTGGGCGAAGCTGTGCTTCGAATACTCACCGCAGGGTCGGCCGATGGTGGTGACCGTGGTGACCAACGGCACCTCCGACGACGCCAACGCGGTCACCGTCGAAGCGTCCAGCGTCCACCTCCGGGTGCTGCGCAAGGGGTCGGCGTACGCGTTCCACTACTCACTCGACGGCATGTCGTGGCAGTTCGCCCGACTGTTCCGGCTGACCGGTGCCGCCGATGCGCCGACCCGGGCCGGCTTCCTCGCCCAGTCGCCCACCGGTGACCGCTGCACCGCCACGTTCGAGCAGATCAGTCTGGACGACGTGGTTCCGGACGATCTGCGCAGTGGGCGGTGACCCGGACGGTGGTCCCGGACCGGCCGCCCGAGTCACGCATCGACGAGCTGGTCGGCGAGTCGGCCGACCACAGCCGGCGGGGTGACTGGTCGGCGGCGGTCCGCTGCCAGCGGCAGGCCGTCGACCTGGCCGGTGAGCTGCTCGACGACGCGCCGGACGACGCGCGACGGCGGACCGGGCTGGGTGGCCTGTGCTACCGGCTCGGCTCGCTGTACCTCGCCGACCGGGATCCGGCGGCGGCGGTGGCGGCGCTGGACGACGCGGTACGCGCGTACGCCGGGCTGGTCGGTGCCGTGCCCGACGCGGAGCTGACGCTGGCCGACGTGCTGGCCCGCCGTGGTCTCGCCCAGTCGGTACGGGGTGGGCCGCCTCGGCGGAGGTCGACGCCGACGCGGCGGTCCTGGCCTATCTGTCGGTGACCGGCGGCGATCCGGCCCACCCGCGACGCCGGGACCTGGCCCGGGTGCTGGCGTCCAACGCCGCGACGCTGGCACCGGACGGTGACCCGCACCTCGCGATCGCCTCGGCCAACGCCGCGCTGGGCTACTACGGCCATCCCGACGCAGACGGAAACGACGCGGACAGCAATGACGCGGACGGCACCGTCGACAGTGGGTACGTACACAGTGCAGCGGTGGTGTCGGCACTGCTGAACTTCGTCGACGGCCGGGTGGTCGAGGGCTTCGTACCGGCGGCGGTGATCGCCGCCGGTCTCCCGCCGGGCCAGGCCCGGCAGGCGCTGGAGGCCGAGTTGCGGGTGGTCGACGGGCTGCTCTCGATGGCCGGTGGCCCGGTGCCGTTCCCACCGGAGATGGGTCGCAGCCTGGCGCGGCTGGTGCTGCCGACCGTGCGGGACCGGGGCCTGCTGTGGGTGCCGGCCGACGACTGGCTGGACCGGGCGGCCCAGCCGACGCTGACAGCGGTGGCGCAGCGGCACACCGCCGGGGCCGGGCAGGCGACACCGCTGGAGACGGCGACGCCGCGCAGCGATCCGACGTTGCTCTGGACCACATCGATGCGCTGGCTGTCCGGGCTGTCGTTGGAGGCGGCGGTGCAGCTGGCGACGGTCGCCGTCGACGTGCTGCCCACGGCGTCGGCGTACGCCGACGGACGGCGGCTGGCGCTGGCCGCGCACGCGTTGCTCGCCAGCGCGTACCGGGCCGCCCCCGGCCGGCCCCCGCCGGAACCGGCGGCGTACCTGCCGGTCTGGCAGCGGCTGCTGGAGGTGGCCACCGGCAGCTGCCGGGCGGCCGGTGACGACCCGCTTGCCGACGACTTCGACGCATGGCGCGCCCGGTTGGGGTGACCGGGCGCGCACCTGTGCGACGGTTACCGGCAGGACTCGCACCTGCGCGACGGTTACGGTGCCGGATTCGCACCTGCACGGCGGTTACGGTGCAGGACGTACCCGCAGGCCGTGCCGAGGACCAGCTCGGCGACGGCAGCGGCGACCAGACCGGTGGCCGGCATCCCGTCCAGAGCGATGCTGAGCAGCCGGGACAGTCCGTACGCCAGATAGACGGTCGCCCCGATCAGCGCCGCGGCGAAGGTCAGCCGGCGGACGAACGCCCCGAGGGTGACCAGGATCCCGGTGGCCAGCAGTGCCCCGCCGGCTGCCCGGGTCTCGCTGAGCAGGCTGCTGTTGCCGGCGAAGTCGATGCCGTTGCCGGCGTGGAAGGCGTCCGGTGCGGTCAGGACCGCGCCCCCGATACCGACCACGATCAGGCCGGCGACGACGAGGATCACCTGCTGGCTGCGGGTACGGGTGCGGCTGCGGGGCGCGTCGGTTGCCGGGCCGGCGACGGCGGTCACTGCCGCCACACCCCGGCGGCGGCCGCCAGCCGGCAGAAGTCGGCGAAGTTTCGCGGGGCCCGGCCCAGCGCCCGCTCGACGCCGTCACCGAGCGACGCGTTGCGCCCGTCGAACACCTCCACGCACAGGTCGGTGAGCAGCCGCGCGTAGTCCGGCCCCAGCTGCGAGACCAGGGCGAGATGGAACTGCTCGGCGGTGACCGGCTGGTAGCCGACGGCCCGGCCGCTGGCCGCGGCGATCTCCGCCGTCGCCTGCGCGAAGGTGAGCAGGCGCGGCCCGGTGACGTCGTACATCCGGCCGTCGTGCCGGCGGTCGGTGAGCACCGCCACCGCGACGTCGGCGACGTCGTCGACGTCCACGAACGGCTCGGCCACCTCGCCGGCGGGCAGGGCCACCGTCCCGGCCAGGACCGGGCCGAGCAGGTGTCCTTCGGTGAAGTTCTGGTTGAACCAGCTGGCCCGCACGATGCCGTAGGTCAGCCCGGAACTGGCGACGATCGCCTCACAGCGGCCGGCGTTGGTCTCGCCCCGACCGGAGAGCAGGACCAGTTTGCGGACACCGGCGTCGCGGGCGGCGGCGGTGAACTTCTCGACCACGGTGGGCGCTTCGGGTGCGGCGAGGTCCGGCGAGTACGACAGGTACACGGCGTCCACCCCGCGCAGCGCGGCGGGCCAGCTGGCCGGCTCCGCCCAGTGGAACGGTTGCTCGCCCTGGCGGCTGGCCCGGACCACCGGATGGCCGAGCGTGGTGAGCTGGTCGGCGATGCGCCGGCCGGTCTTGCCGGTCGCCCCGGTGACGAGCACTGACGGTCGTGACATGGCGTGGGAACTCCCGTTCGGTCTGGGTGTCGCGGACAGGCTTCTACCGCCCGCTGCTGGCCACCCGCCCGGGTCGGCGAATCGTCCGACCCGGGAAGGTGCTGCCTTACCGATCAGCCTGCCGGGGCGTCGGCGGCGGAACAATGACCGTGATTCCTGATTTCTTTGCGCAGCGTCCAGGCTTGTGGACGGTTGGCAAATTGTCCGGGAAGCTGGGCAGGGTGTGGACGACACCCGGTTGCGCGATCCCGGCGATCAGCGACCCGCTCGGCGAGACCCTGCACATGTTCCGGCTGACCGGCACCCTCTACTGCCGGGCCGAGCTGACCGCCCCGTGGGGCATCGACGTGCCCGCCCTGCCGGGCTGCATGACGTTGCAGGTCGTCACCGCCGGCCGGTGCTGGCTGGAGGTGGGCGACGCCCAGCCGTACCTGATCGGGCCGGGCAGTCTGACGCTGATCCCGGACGGTGTCCCGCACCGGTTCCGCAGCGCCCCGGCCGCGTCGACGCGGCCGTTGTTCGACATCCCGGTGCAGCAGCTCAGCGACCGGTACGAAATCATGCGGCACGGTGGCGGCGGCGAGCTCACCCAGGTGACGTACGCGGTGCTGCGCCCAGACCACGTCGCCGCCCGGCGGCTGATCGCCCAGCTGCCGCCGGTGCTGCATCTCGACCGGTTCGACGACGACGAGTCGGGGTGGCTGCACAGCACGTTGCGGCTGGTCACCCGGGAGGCACAGGCGCTGCGACCGGGCGGTGAGACGATGCTGACCCGGCTGGCCGACGTACTGGTGATCCAGGCGATCCGGTCCTGGTTGGACGCCGCTCCGGAGGCGCGCCAGGGTTGGCTGGCCGCGCTACGCGACGACCAGATCGGCCGGGCGCTGACCGCACTGCACCGCGAGCCGGACCGGGACTGGACGGTCAGCACCCTGGCTCAGCAGGCCGGCATGTCCCGGTCGGCGTTCGCCGCCCGGTTCACCGAGCTGGTCGGTGAACCGGTGATCCGCTACCTGGCGACCTGGCGGCTGCAGCTGGCCCACGACCATCTGCAGCGCTGCGCGGACCCGCTGCCGGTGGTCGCCCGCCGGTTCGGCTATCAGTCGGAGGCGGCGTTCTGCCGGGCCTTCAAACGGGCGTACGGGGTACCGCCGGGCCAGGTCCGTCGGGAACGGCGCGGCGCCGGGAACGACTGACCCGACCAGCGGCCGCCGTCCGGTGAACCGGCACACTGGGCGGATGGCACACCTGCGGGTCGACTTCTACTCCGACGTTCTGGAGCAGGCCACCTCGATGACCGTCCTGCTGCCCCAGCACACCAGGACCCGGATCGGCGCTCCGGCGCGGGCCGGCGACACCGATCCCCCGGTGCTCTATCTGCTGCACGGGCTCACCGACGACGCCACCGCCTGGACCCGGTACAGCTCCATCGAGCGGTACGCCGAGGAGCGCGGCCTGGCCGTGGTGATGCCCCAGGTGCACCGCAGCATGTACGCCGACGAGGTGCACGGAGCGCCGTTCTGGACCTTCCTGTCCACCGAACTGCCGGCCGTGGTCGACTCGTTCTTCCGGGTCTCCCGACGGCGGGAGGACACCTTCGTCGCGGGCCTGTCGATGGGCGGGTACGGGGCGTTGCGCTGGGCGCTGCGCCAGCCGCAACGGTTCGCGGCGGCGGCCAGCCTGTCCGGCGTACTCGACGTGGCCGCCCGCCAGCACGGACCGTCGGTGTCCGCCACCGACCCGCTGATGCGGCGGGTCTTCGGCGAGCAGGACATCGCCGGCAGCGACGACGACCTGCTCGCGGTGCTCGACCGGGCCGACCCGACGGCGTTGCCACAGCTCTGGCTGTGCTGCGGCACCGAGGACGTGCTGTACCCGGACAACGTCCGGTTCCGCGACGCATGCGCCGCCCGGGGCGTTCCACTCACTGTCGACTTCGAAGCCGGTGACCACGTGTGGAGCTACTGGGACGCCAAGATCCGGGACGTACTCGCCTGGCTGCCGTTGTGACCGACGGTGCCGACGCGGCGCGAGTGGCCGCCGGGCTGGGCGACCAGTTGGCCACGCTGACCTTCACCGATCTCGGCACCGAACAGGTCACCAGGACGATCATCGACGCCGTGGTGCGGTGGGGTGCTGGGCAGGGCTGGCGGGTGTACCGGCGGGCGGCCAGCGTACTGCCGCTGCCGCCGCCGATGCAGGGCCGGCACTCGGTCGTCGACGTGGCCTGTGCCCGGCCCGACGCGCCGCCGCTGGTGATCGAGGTGGACCACACCGACCGGCACCGTACGGTGGAGAAACTGCTCGCCGAGGCTGCCGCTGGTCGAGTGGCGATCTGGGTCCGATGGGGCAGTCGTGGCTTCACCGCCCCGCCTGAGCCGGTGCGGATGGTCACCCTGCCGGTCACCGTCCGGACGACCACGGCGCGATCGGGCGTACGGTTGTTCAGCCGGCAGCCGGAGCGGCCGTTGGCACCGCCCAGTCACCGGCCCGGCCCCGTGGCTGCGGCCGGGCCTCCGTCGTCCCTGTTCGACCCGGCCGACGGGGAGCCGCCCGGCGGTGGATGACCGTCTGGCGGGGCGGGCCGGGTGGCCGGATCTTCCCGCTGCGGGCGTCGGAGCCGTCCCCGCTGCGGGTACCGGAGCCATCCCCGTTGTCCACGCGTCGACCACGTGAACCGGTCCCGGCACCCACAGATCGGGACACGGAGGCACGGCGGCTCACGCCCTTCCGCGCAGGAGCGGACCACGCCGGATCTCGCTGCAACCAGTCTCGGCCACGGTGAACGTCCGCAAAAGTCGCATCGCGTGACAGAATCTGGTGCTGATGTCACGGCGAGGACAAGGTGACTCGCCCAGGAAGGACGGTGACATCCGTGTCCGCTGTGGAGGTCAAGTCGGAGCTGCGCACCCTGCGGGCCGGTCGCGGTGTGTCGGCACCCGATCTGTCCGGTCGGCTCGGCGACCACCTGCGTACGCTCTGCGGCAACAGTGCGGTGAACCGCGACGACGAGCCCGCTGAGTTGCGCGAGCGGGTGATCGCCGAGCTGAACAGCCAGGTCCGACGCCTACCGGACGACATGGCGCTGGCGGCGAGGGTCGCGCTGGGGCTGCACCCGCAGGCGCAGGACGCGCATTTCCGTGGCCGGGTCGCCTGGCTGGCCCGACGGCTGGGTCGCGAGGACCGGACCGCGCTGCGCCGGATCAACGAAGCGGAAGTGCTGCTGGCCGAGGCGATCGGCCAGGAGCTGGGCCGGCGCAGCTCCAGCCCGGTCGGCGCCGGCTGGCACGTCGCCGGGCTGCGGGTGCTGGTCCGGCTGGACACCCCGACGATGGAGGCGTACGAGGAACGGCGGATCGTCGCCGACCGGGACGGCGTCGACGAGGTCGTGCTCGGTATGTCGCTGCCCTGCCCACCAGGCAGCGACGGGCTCGACATCCGGGCAGACGTGCACTGGGGTGGGCGGCTGATCAGGCACGAACGACCGCTGCCGCAGCGGTCACAGTTGGTCGTGGGCCTGCCCCGGCCACTCGCCGCCGGTGAGTCGTGCGACTTCAGTGTGGTCACCCGGCTGGGGCCGAGCCAGATCGCCTCACCGCACTACGTGTTGACGGCTACCCGACGGTGCCGGCGCTTCGAGCTGCGAGTGAGATTCGACCCGGACCGGTTGCCCAAGTGGGTGCGGCGAGTGACCGGGGAGCCCGTTCGGTTACTGGACACACCGCAGCCCGGCAGTGAACTGCTGCAGCCGGACGCGGTCGGCGAGGTGTTCACGGATTTCGACGATCCGGAACTGTATCTCGCGTACGGCATCCAGTGGTTTCCGGCACTTCAGCCGTGACGCAGGATCGGAACGGTCGAAACGGGTCAGTCGGTCTCCATCACACATCACCTCCGCTGACGTCGACAGGCAGAATCCGACGGAACTGCCATTGGCAGACAGCGATCAGCTGCGACTCTCCGGACGGTGTCGGGAATCGCGCCGATCAGACGGAACAGGTAGTGGTCGACAACGGTTACCCGGCATCGGCCCGGCAAGTGCCGGCAGCCCGACGACAGGCGGTCGGGTCCCGACCAGGGCGTGACGCTGGCCCCGGATTGCATACAGATGGACTGCACCGCAGACCGGCTTGGCCGGTTGGCGGGCGCGGGCACCAGGCACGTCGCGCAACGCGACGAACCGCTGATTCCTCGTGGCCGGAATCCGGCCACCGATAGGTCAGTTACCGCTGACCGAGGCTACGACAGCGCGGGCCGGCCGGCGCGGCCGTCGACCGCCAAGCGAAACAGCGTCGAATCGCTGGCCGGGTCACCGGACAATGAATGCACATGGCTCAACTCGAAGCATGATCTGTCTCCCCGTGAGTCGCCGTACAGTAACCTTATCACCGCCCGCCAAGTTTGCCATCGTAAATACGGCGACAACCTGGTCACAGTCCTCTGTCTACAAGACTGACCGGTCCGGCCGGTCCGGTCGGTCCGGGGCCACATCTGGTAACCTCGCCGCAGCGTCGCGTGCCGGTGGCAGTCCGTGTCAGGCATGGAGGCGCCGGACCGGAGGGAGCACGACGTTGACGACCGTCGTTCCTTCGCCCTTCACCCGTGGGTGAGGGCGACGAAGCCAGGCTGGTGGCCTGGAGCCGCGAACTGCGCGGCGTACACAACCGGCTCCGGGAGGCGCTGACCGTTACCCGGGAGGCGTTGGCCGCCGGCCGGCCGGCGGAGTCGGCGACCCGGGATCTGCTGCTGTTCTGTCACGGGTTCTGCGCCGCCCTGACCGCCCACCACGAGGGCGAGGACGATCGACTGTTCCCGGCCATCGCCGCGCAGCATCCCGAGCTGCAGGACACGCTGCGCAACCTGCGGCAGGACCACTCGATGATCGCGTATTTGCTGAGCGGGCTACAGGCCGCCGTGGCGCGGGCCGCGCCGCCCGCCGAGCTGGACCGGCACCTGGACGGCCTGGCCGCGATCATGGAGTCCCACTTCAGGTACGAGGAACGCCAACTGCTGACGGTGCTGGAGACGCTGACGCTGGACGCGGACCCGGGCAGCGTGCTGGGGCCGCTGTGACCCGGCCGGCCGGGCGCCGCCGCGCGTCAGCTCCGGCCCGCCCGTCCGCCGGATCCCACCGCGCGTCAGCTCCGGCTGCCCGGCGTGGCCCGACCCCGGCTGCGGCGGGCGAGCCTGCCCTGCAATGCCCGGCGGGCGACCGGCCCCAGGTCGTCGACGACGTCGACCAGCACCGCCAACTGTTCCAACGCGGCCAACACGTCGTCGGCGCCGGGCCGGTCGACCCCTTCGTACAGCTCCAGGCCGATGAACCCGGCGGCGACGGCGCGGGCCAGGCCAGGCGGGTCCGCCAACCCGGCCAACGGCGATCCGGCCAGCACCCGGCGGAGCACCAGTTCGATCTCGTCGGTCCACAGCCGCAGCGCGGCCGCCGCAGCCGGAGCGAGCCGCTCGTCGGTCTGCGCACCCGCCAACACCTGGGCCAGCACCGCGACGTTGCCGGCCTCGCGTTCCTGTTCGTGCAGTTCACGGCCCAGGTCGAGCAGCTCGCCGAGGGACCGTACGGCGGCGAACCGGTCCCGGTAGTCGGCCACCCGCTCGGCGGTGGCCGTCTGGCAGGCCGCGACGAGCAGGTCGTCAAGGGTGCCGAAGTGGTAGAAGACCAGCGCCTGGTTGACTCCGGCGCAGCCGGCGACGGTACGGGCGGACACTCCGGCGATGCCGTACCTGCGGATCGCCTGCACCGCCCCGTCCATCAACCGTTGCCTGGTGGAGGTGGGGGCACTGTTCATACCCGAGCATTCTCCCGCAGCGGGCGCACCGCAGCGGGTACCGGGGCCGTCCCCGTGTCCACGTACTGTGCCGTGAACCGGCCCCGGTACCCGAACACCGGGCCGAGGAAGCGGTTGGTCACCCGTACCTCGATCCGGAAACACCCGTCGGAGCCGTCCCACCACTCGTGGACCTCGGCGCAGCCGGACAGGGCGTGGGGAAAACGCCGGCCGGCGTAGCGCTGCTCGCCGGTACGGACCACCAGCCCGCCGCGCCGGTCGACGGCGAGGCTCAGCAGCACCGCGTAGTGCTGATGGGTGCCGAGATAGTCCACGATGGCCGACCGGGCCGGGCTGTAGACCATCGTCGCGTCGAACCGACGGCGACGGTGCGCGGCGACGTCGAAGGTGCGGACGAAGGTGACCGTCTCCCGGCCGAAGCTGTCCCGGTACGCGTAGTTGCCGATGCTGAACGGGACGTCGGCGCCCTGCTCGGGAAAGAGGATGTGGCGGGTCGCGCCGAGGCGCAGCAACGGCACGGTGACCGCCGGGCCGTGCCAGATCCGGTCCATCACCCCGGTGCCGACGCAGCTCGTCCGCTCCTGACTGCTGATCCCGAAGCGTTGCCGCAGTCGCGGGTGCAGCCGGTCGAAGTCGGCACCGAGCGCCTGTCGGAAGATCGAGGTCACCGGGGCACTGCCCGGGTCACACGGGTGGCGGCCCGCCGGTAGCGGCGCGGCCGGCACCGTCGGGCCGCCGGGGTGGTCGGCAGCGGCGGCGCGAGCGCGACCAGCGGTACGGCCACCAGCGCGAGCCGGTGATCGAGCGCGACGGCGGCGACCACCAGGATGAGCCGGGCGGTGACCTCGGCGAGTGCCCGGTCGCGGCTGCGCTCCGGCGGTACGCCCTGCTCCAGCCACAGTCGCAGCCGGTCGAACGACCACGCGGTAGCCCAGCCGAAGGCAGGGCGGAAGGCCCGGTCGGCGAGCGGGCCGAGGCGACCCCACCCGGGCGTGTAGTCGTAGCCGGTCCAGAACCGGACGCCGTTGAGGGTCGGCTGGTAGCGCCAGAAGCCGTGGCCGGCTCGGATCAGCGACAGCTTGTGGTCGCAGGTGAACCGCAACGCGGAGGCAGCGGAGCCGTCGGGTCGGCGGCGCTCGCCGGTGGACTGTCCGGTGCCGGCGACGGTCAGGCCGGGCAGCAGCCGGGTGGCGTACCGGAACCGTCCCTGCGACCCGTACGGCTCGATCCGGGTGAAGCGCAGGTCCCACCGGGCGTGCCGGGCCGGGTCCTGGGTGTACCGCCACACCTGGTCAACCGGGGCCTGGATCAGCGTCTCGATGTACAGCACGCCAGACCTCCCTGGTTTGAGCGAACGCTCAACTGAGAGGTTAGCACGAGTTTGAGCAGTCGCTCAAATGATCGGTGGCCGCGCTGACCTGCAGGCGGCGATCAGTCGACCGGGGCCCACGGACTGACCGCGACCCGGCCGGTGGTGCCGATGTCGAGGCCGCCGTCGGGCTCCAGCACCTGCGCCGGTACGCCCGCAGCCGGCGCCACGGCCAGGAAGCTGCCGTGCGTCGGCGGCACCCGTACATCGTCCACGGTGTTGCGCCAGACCAGGACCGCGCCGGCCCGCTCGCCCGGCTGCACCGTGACCGGAACAGGGCTGCCGGCCACGGTGTCGACCCGGGCGATCACCTCGGCACCCTCGATCACCTCGACCGCCAGTGGCTGCAGTTGCCCGTCGAGGACCGTGAGCTCCGGGAAGCCGTCGACGTGCACCGGTTCCTCGGCACCCTTGACCAGCCGAATCGGCATCGCCCGCAGACCCATCGCGGCGTCCACCGCACCCAGACTGAGCAGCGCTCCGGAGTCCGGGCAGTCAGGTGACGGGTCCGCCGACGGCACCGGCGTCGGCGTGGGAACGGGTGCCACATCGTTGTCCGGTGGCTGCGGACCCGGTTGCGGCAGCTGACCGGCACAGCCGGCGAGCAGCACCGCCGCCAGCAGCAGCGCACCGGCCCGTCGGCGGATCACCGGTCGCCCGTCTGGTTCCCGGAGACAGGCTCGCCGCCGCCGTCGCTGCCGCCGTCCTTCTCGTCCTCGTCGAACGGTCCGTCCTCGTCGTCCTCGTCGAACGGTTCGTCGCTCCACCGCCACCAGGCCTCGTCGCCCTCGACGTGCAGCAGGAACTCCGGCACCGCCGCCCCGTCCGGGTCGATCAGCACGACCGCGGCCCGAACCTGCTGGTACGCCCGCTCCCAGGCGCCGTCGTCCGGACCGTCCTCGACCACCCGCATCGCCCGCAGCTCCGCGTCGAAGATCGGCCGCAGCGGCGCGAACGACTCGGTCGGCCGGAAGGTGGCGTACAACCAGGGGAAGTCGCCGTCGGTCACGGCCAGATCAGCCAGCAGCACGCCGTCGTGGTCGCGCAGCGACCAGTTCGCCCCGAATCCCATGCCACCCATCTCTTCCGCCGCGCGCCGCCGTCGGCACAGTAGTACGGCCGGGCACCTACCGTGGCGCCCCGTCCCAGGCCTGAGGTCCGGCTCGCCGGGTGCCGTCCGGCCCTGCCGCCGGCCGCGTCGACCCGGGACCGTGAGGGTATGACCGCGCGAGTGCACCACCGACGCCCCGAGGCGAAATGCCCGATCCGGCCGGGCGAGCCCTGCACGCTGTGCCTGCCCGGTGCCACCGGTCCGGCCGACTGCGGCCTCGTCTACCTGGTGATGAGCGACGACGAACTCCGTGCCGGGCTGCATGCGAACCGCCGGGTCACGGCATGATTGATCATGGCTTAGCGGGTTGACGCCAACGGCGTCGAGCATCCCGCCGGTCCCGGCTCACGTCCGCCGGGCGGCACCGATCAGCCGGGTCGGGATCGACCGTTCCACCACTGTCCCGTGCCGTTCGCCCGGCTCTACCCGGTACGCCCCGGCGCCGGGCAGGCTGCTGACCGCCTCGACCAGTTCGGTACCGACGTAGTGCAGGCCGACTCCGTCGTCAGTGGCGTGCCCGGCCGGCAGGTCGCCTGACGCGACGCACTCCAGGTACCGCCTCCGACGCGGCTGGTCCGCCAGGTCGTGATGCACGCCGTTGCTGTACGGCAACAACCCCAACGCGTCGGTGACCGGGTCGAGCCGCTCGGAGAACGAGTCGGTCACCCCGCTGGTGTGCCAGCAGATGCTGCCGGCGCTGCCCCCGCCCAGCACCACACCGGCCGCCCAGCACTCGCGAAGGATGGCGTCGACCCGGTGCGCCCGCCACACAGCGAGCAGATTCACCACGCTGCCGCCCGTCACCCAGATCAGCTGCTGCTCGCGCAGGAACGCCCCGACGTCGTCGACGTTCGGCCGAGGAAACAGCTGCAGGTGGGACGGGATCACCTGCTTGGCGTCGCCGACCGCCGCGTAAAAGGACTCGATCACGTCTGGCTGGTCACCGGTGGCGGTTGGCACCAGGCAGACCTTCGCCACCGGCACGCCGGTCAACGAGATCGCGTGGTCGAGCAGTGCGCTGCGGCGCGGAGCCGGTTCACCCGGCGCCGGGTGCAGGATGCCGGAGACGGCGAAGATCTGGCGACGACCTGGGGGCACCTGCCCATCATGCAGGAACCAGCGCCGCCTTCAACGAATGGCTCAAGATCTATTACACGTTTTCAAGCTATATGTTACCTGTAGGCGGCTGAGCAAGATATATAGTGCTTACATCCGATTTGCGGGGTTAACGGCCAAGACCTGGTTTGGAGTACACGCATGCCGAGTCACGCGGACGCGTCGGCGCCGGCTTCCGTCCTGCCTGGCGCCGATCGGCGGGTCGCACCCCGGATGCCGAACGGTGGAGCTGGCCGTCGGCACTCCAGCAGCCCGGACGGGAGCCGGGGCGGAAGGGTCCTGGTCCTAGAGAACGATGGGCCCGAGAGCCCGGCGGACCGGCTCGACGAGGAGTTCGACGTCGCGCTCCGCCTGCGCGGACCGGTAGACCTGGAGGCACTGCCAGCCGTACTCGCTCAATACCAGCCAAAGCTGCTGCTGCTGAAGCAATCCCTCGACGCCGCCGATGCACGGCTGATCGCCGCCTGTCGCGCCCACCGGGTGCCGATCCTCGTGCTCGCCCGCCCGGTGTACGGACTCCTCCGGCCGGCCCGCCTGCGGAGGTACGGCGGGCTGCCCTGGTTCCAACTGCGTTCCGGTCCATTGACGACCGCAGACAGGTGGGCGAAAAGAGGACTCGACCTCGCCTTGATCTTGCTCGCGGCGCCCCTGCTCATCCCCCTGCTGCTACTCGTCGGGCTGGCGGTGGCCGTGACCGGCCCACCACTGTACGTGCAGACCAGAGTAGGTGCCGGTGGTCGGCTCTTCCGACTGGTCAAATTCCGAACGATGCACGTCGACGCCGAGTCCGCCACAGGGCCGACGTTGGCCGCTGCCGACGACGAGCGGATCACCAGACTCGGCCGATTGCTCCGGCGTACCCGCCTCGACGAGCTCCCGCAGTTGTGGAACGTCCTCCGGGGGGAGATGAGTTTGGTGGGGCCGCGGCCCGAACGGCCCGAGTTCGTCGGTGAGCTGTGCCGGCTCCAGCACTACCACCTGCGTCACCTCATCCGACCAGGGCTGACCGGCATCGCGCAGCTGACCGGCGGTTATGCAGCGACGGCTGAGGACAAACTTCGGTGTGACCTGCTGTACCTGCACTGCCGGTCACTGCGGCTGGACCTGGGTCTGCTCCTGCTCACCATCGTGGAACTCTGCCGGGGATTCCCCCGTGGTTAGCCTGTCGACCCGGACCGGCCACCGGGTGGCCCGCAACACCGCCAGTCTGCTGGGCGGTCGACTGATCGTCACCGCAGTCGGGCTGGTGACGCTGCCCCTGGTGTATCGGCACCTCGGCAGCCAGGAGTTCGGTGTCTGGGTGTTGCTCTGCGCAGTCGTCGCCGTCCTGGCCATCATCGACCTGGGCCTCGGCTCAGCGATGGTACGTGAAGTCGCGCGGGACGACGGCGACTCGTCGTCCCGGCGACTACATGCGACGCTGGCCCTCGGGCTGGTCTGGGCGGTGTGCCTCACCGTACTGGCAACGGCCCTACTGACCGTTTCCTGGCCCTGGGTCGCTCGGTTGTTGCAGCTGAGTGAGCTCGCCGGTGAGGCACGCCGAGCGATGTTGTGGTTGCTGTTGTCACTGTTCCTCGGCGGCGTCGAACTGCCATGGCGCGCGGTTCTGGAGGGCACCCAGCGACACGGCGCGGCGGCCTGGATCGGTGCCGGAGCCGCGCTGGTGGGCGGTGTGCTGACGGTCGGTATGTTGCGAATCGGCGGTGGGCTGGTAGGCCTGGCCGCCGTCACCGCCCTGGCCAGCGGCCTGCGGACCGGACTGACTATCCTGACCGCCCACCGGTACTGCCCGGGCTACACCCCGCGGGTTCCCGACATCCGCCGCGAGGATCTGCGCGTCGTCCGCGGCTACGGCCTCCGGGTGCAGGCCACGAGCGCCTCGGGTGTGGTCAACACGGAGCTCGATCGGTTCGTACTGAGTGGCTTCTTCACCCCGGCCACCGCAGGGCACTTCGACCTGGGTGCCCGGCTGCTGAACCTGCTCCGACTCCCCCCGGGGTTCGCGCTCCTCGCGCTCTTTCCGGTCGCTGTCGCGGGCGCGGCCAACCCTGGCTGGCTCAACCGGTTCTACCTGCGCACGACGTGGCGTCTCGCCGTCTTTCTGGCACCGTGCACCGCTGCCGTCGTGGTGGCCGCCGACCCGCTGGTCCGACTCTGGATCGGCGCCCAGGTGCCCTGGGCGGCGACGAACCTCGCGGTACTGGCTCCCGCGTACGCGGTCAACCTGGTGCTCGGCGCGGCGACGATCGTGGCCCGGGCAGAGGGACGCCCGGGCCTCGAGACGCGGTACGTCATGCTGTCGGTCCTGCTCAACCTTGGTGCGACGGTCCCCCTCATCTGGTTGTACGGCCCGGTCGGCGTACCGCTCGCCACCGCGGCCGCGATCCTGCTCTCGTCGGGCTATTTTCTGTGGCACTTCCACCGCAGCACGGCTCGGCCGCTGACGCCGATACTACGAATCCTCGGCTGGACGGCCACCGCCACCGCCGTCGCGGCGGCCGTCGGCGGCCTCGTGTCGCCGCACCTGCCGGACGGCGACGGACGGCTGGGCGCTGCGCTCGCGGTCTGCTGCAGAACCGGAATCACGATACTGGTCTCGGCGCTCCTGGTGGCCGGCGTTCGGTTGATCCGGCCCACGATCGCCGGTCGCGCACCAGGTCCGGCGGACCGCGCGGCGGCCCAGGTGCATCCATGTGTCGATGCGGAGATTGCCGTTCGCACCGGAGCGCCGTTGACCGACGAAGTTGGCAGCCGATGAGCCCCCGTCGCGCCTACTGCCTGGTCTGCGGTCCGGGACCGACCGACAAAACCATCCTCGGAGGACGGCTGCGGCAATGTCTGGCCTGCGGCTTCGCCTGGACGGTCGGCGCAGCCGATCCGACACCGGACCTCTACGACGACACGTACTTCGAAGGCGGCGGCTACGAGGACTACTTCCTGCCGGGTCCGCGCCGGTTCGAAGCCAGCCGGCGGTTGCGCTGGCTGCGCTCCACGGTCCGGCCGCAGTCCCTGCTAGAGGTCGGACCAGCTGGCGGGTTCTTCCTGGAAGCTGCCCGCAGGTGCGGTATCGACGTGTACGGCGTCGAGGTCTCCCCGGCGGCGACCCGTTACGCCCGCGACCGCCTCAATCTGCCAGTTCAGCAGGGCAGCTTCGAATCCGCGACGCTACCCGACCGAGTCGACGCGGTCTGTGCCTTCCACGTACTCGAACACGTCACGGATCCCTGGCAGTTCCTGCGTGCTGCACGGGCGGCGCTGCGTCCCAGGGGCGCATTGGTGCTCGAGGTTCCCAACATCGCCTCGGCGGCGGCCCGGCTGCTCGGCGAGCAATGGCCCGGGTTGCAGCCCGAGTACCACCGTTGGCACTTCACCCCCGGCTCGCTGGCGCATCTGGTGACGATGGCCGGGTTCCGGGTGCTCCGGCAGGACACCACGGTGTTCCGCTACTACATGCCGCTCCGGTATCAGCTACGGCACGCCCACCGGCTGCTGCCATCGGACTGGTCGGCGACCCGCTCGCTGCGGCTGGTCCATCCACGACAGGGCGACCTGGTCCGTCTGGTGGCGAAAGCGACGGACGGCGAGTGACAGGAGAATCGATGAGATCTGCGGAGAAGGTCGCCACCGGCTGCCTGCTGTGCGGCGACGGCTCGGGCGGTCGACCCGTCACGGACGGGCTGCTCCGGCGCTGCGACACCTGCCAGTTCGTCTGGACGGCCAGCGACCTGCCGCCACCCGAGCAGTTGTACGACCGCGCCTACTACGAGACCGACGGATACCAGGACTACTTCACGTCCGCCGGACAACGACGTTACGAGTCCGCCCGGCGACTCCGCTGGCTGCGGTCACGGGTTCGCCCGGCGACCCTGCTGGAGGCGGGGTCGGCTGGTGGTTACTTCCTGCGGGCCGCCCGCGACGCCGGCATCGACGCCCGTGGGGTCGAGGTGTCGGAGGCGGCTGCCAGCTTCGCCCGGGAGCAACTGGGTGTGCCGGTACGCACGGACCGGTTCGAGGATCATCGGCCAGGCGCCCCGGTCGATGCGGTCTGCGCCTTTCACGTACTCGAACACGTGACCGATCCGCGGCGGTTCCTGGCGGCGGCCCGGGCTGCGCTGCGACCGGACGGCTGGCTGGCGTTGGAGGTGCCCAACATCGCTTCGGCGGCCGCGCGCAGGCTCGGTAGCGCGTGGCCGGCGATCGCCCCCGACTACCACCGTTGGCACTTCACGCCGCACTCGCTCGCCCGGCTGCTGGCCGAGTCCGGCTTCCGGGTGGTCGGTCAGGACACGGTCTTCTCCCGCTTCTACTGGCGGGCTCCGGCTCGCCTGCGGCAGGCCCGCAACCTGGTGGTCGCCGACTTCGCGGCCTGTCGATCGCTGCAAGTCAGTCACCCGACCCTCGGCGACCTGCTGCGGGTCTTCGCGCGCAGGGAGGACCGATGAGCAGCGTGGACCTGTCGATCCTGCTGGTCAGCTGGAACACCCGGGATGAGACGCGGGCATGCCTCGAGTCGCTGCCCACCGGGATCCACGGGGACCTACGTTTCGAGATCGTCGCCGTCGACAACGGCTCGTGTGACGGGTCGGCCGAGCTACTGGACAACCATCCCCAGGTACGGCTGCTGCGCAACGAGCACAACGTCGGGTTCGCCGCCGCCGTCAACCAGGCCTACCGGCAGGCCCGAGGCGCGCTTATCCTGCTGCTCAACAGCGATGTCCGGTTTCACCCGGGCGCGTTGAGCACAATGATCGAGCATCTGCGACAGCATCCCGAGGCTGCCGGGGTCAGTCCGCTGTACCTGAACCCGGACGGGACCTTCCAGCAGCACTATGTCAATCTGCCGACTTTCACTGCCACGATCGCTCTGGTCACCGCGCTACGCAAGCTCCCGGTCTTCCGGCAGGCACTGCACAGATTTCAGATGCGCGGAGAGGACTTCAGCCGACCCCGGTTGCTGGCCTCCGGCAGCTGCATGCTGCTGAGGAGGCAGGTGCTGCCGACGGATCACATCTTCGACGAACGGTTTCCGATCTACTGGAACGACGCCGTGCTCGCCCGAACGTTGCGCGACGCCGGCCGCCAGTTGTGGATGATCCCACACGCGGTGGTGACACACAGTAGAGGCGCCTCGTGCCGCCGGCTCGGACCGACCATCCGCCAGCGCCATCTACTCGGCAGCCTGGTCGGCTACCTGTCCCTGACCGAACCGCGATACAAGCTGGCCATCTTCCGCGCGGTGGCGCTCGTCGATCACGGTGTGAAACGGCTCTTTGGCCGGCCCGTGCCGCTGGGGCTTAGCGATCTACGAGCGGCGCTAGGCGGCGACGTCGGCCCGCTGCCTGATGGTGACATCCGGGACTGGTGGGTGATCGTCGACTCGGGGCGGTCCGGGGCAGCTGCCGGCTCCCCTCCGTCAGGCACGGCGACCGCAGCCCTGGTGACGGAGGCGAGCCGGTTGGGGGACAAGCGGGTCCTGCTGCTGCACGCGGAGCCCGCCGCACGGGCACGCTGGCGGTTGACGGTTCAGACGCAGGACCAGTCCGTCTGGTCCGCAGACCTTCCGTCGGCGCTGCCGTTCGGCAGGTACGTCCGTTGGATCGATCGGCTCAATCTGCGTGTCGGCGCCGGCCGGCTACGCCGCTGGCTGGACCGGCAGGCCGGCGCCCGGGTGCTGTACCTGACCGACGATCGCGCGACCGCGGTGATCGGATACCTCGGCGAGGATGAGGTACGCAGTGTCTCGTCGTCGTCCCGTCCGGTGGTGGCGGAACCAGCTCATGTCTAGGCCTGGTCACCCGGTCCGCTCGTCGTCCCGGTCATCCCGGTCCACCGCCACGCCACGACCGCGGATGCACCGTACCGGCGACACCGATGTGTCACGACGCCCCACCGACGTCGGCAGCGGGTGGGTGGTGATGTTCAGCGCTACGCCATGGCGCGGCGGAGCCCACCGCCAGCACGCGTTGGCCCGTCAGATCGCGGTAGACCGGCGGGTGCTCTACGTGGATCCCCCTGGCCAGCTACCGAGTTGGCGGATGTCGGTCACCCCGGTCGAGCACAACCTGTGGCGCGCCGAGGTGCCCGTCCTTCTACCCCTCGGCCGACAGCTGCCCCCGGCCAACCTGGTCAACCGCCGATGCGGCGCGTCACTCATCCGTCGATGGTTGGACGACCGGCCGGGTCACCGGTTGCTGTGGATCGACGAGGACCTGGCCGCGACGGTCGCCGGGCGCTTGGGAGAGCTAGCTGTCGTCTACGACGCGACGGATCTGGACTGGACGTTCACCCGGCGGTGGAACCGATGGCACCTACGGCGGGCACTGCGCAGTGCGCTGGCCGCCGCCGATGTGGTGTTGGCCTCGTCGTCGGCGCTGCCCACGCGGCTACCCACCGGGCAGCGGTCGGTGGTGGTACTGCCGAACGGCTGTGACCCGGACAGGTTCCATCCAGCCGGGCCGGTCTCCTCGTGGCTGGCCCGGCTGCCCCGTCCGGTGCTGGGCTACGTCGGTGCGGTCGACACTCGGGCGTTCGACGCCGACCTGGTGGCACAGCTGGCAACGGAGCACCCAGAGTGGACCTTCGTACTCGCCGGTCCGACGACCCGGAGCGGCCGGACTCCGCTCGCGAGGCTGCCCAACATCGTCCTCACCGGTCCGGTTCCCTTCACGGACGTCCCCGCGATCCTGCGCGGCTGTGACGTGACGATCATCCCCTACCGGGTCGGCGGGCTGATCGACTACGTGCATCCCAAGAAGTGCTACGAGTATCTCGCGACAGGCAAACCCGTCGTCGCCACACCGCTACCAGCGCTGCGTGGCATCGGCGCTCCGATCCGGCTGGCGGCGGGGCCGCAGCAGTTCGGCGCTGCGGTCGAAGAGGCGTTGCAGACGGCGAACGGTCCGGCCGAGGTGTCACTACGCCGGTCCGTCGCGGTCGACAACAGCTGGGCGGTACGGGGTGCCCAGTTGCGTGCCCTGCTCACAGATCTGGCCGGGCCGCCACGATGAGACCGGCGTACAGCTTGTGGACCGCGCCGCTGCCGATGGTGTTCGCCGCGACCGTCGTCGGAGCACTGGCCGTCTCGCCTGGCCTCCTCGGTACCGTCCTGGCAGCTTCGGCTGTCTGCTGTGCGGCGTTCGTACTCTGGCCGTGGGCGGTGCTCCCAGTCGCCATCATCGGCGGCACGATCGCCGGCGCAACCGTCGGTGGCGGCGACGTCGCCACGATCGTCGCGATGCACGCGGCCGCACTCGGTGCCGGAGGGCTCGCACTACTGATCCGGGTGCTGATCCGAGTGGAGAAGATCCGGCGTACGACTGCGGACCTGCCGATGCTGGGTCTCACGCTGTTGGTGCTGCTGGCGGCGGTGTACGGCCTCTCGCTCGGCAACCCACCCCGGGACGTCCTGGTCGGTGCCTACCAGATCGCGGTCATTCCGGTCTACTTCTGGATCGCGGCCCAGACGCTGGGCGACCTGAGACGGCTGCGCGCAGCCGCCATTCTGTACCTGGTGCCGACCGTGGCACTCACACTGACTGCGCTGGCCACAGCGAACCAGACCGGTGGCCTGATCGCGCTACTCGCCGTACCACCGCTGATCGTCCTGGCCGGGCTCGCCGAAGGTTGGAGCCGGGCCGGCTTCGCCTTGCTCGCCGGGTTACTCCTCGCCGATGTCGCCATGTCGATGTACCGGGCGCTGTGGTTGGCCGCAGCAGTCGCTCTCGCGGTGATGCTGGTCTGGGGCGGACGCACCCTACGTCGTGGCATGGCGGCGACGGTCGCCGTCGCCGTCGCAGGTGTCGCGTTCCTGGCCCTGGGGTCGAACCTTGCCAACCACGTCGACGTGGTGGCCCTTGAACTGCAGGAGTCGTCGGGCTACCGGGGCCCCGAGTCCGCTGTCGGGATGAACGTCTTCGCGGAGCGCCCTTTCACCGGTGGTGGGCTGGGGCAGTCGGTGCGAAACATCTACCTACCAGACTTCGCTCGAGATGATGTCGGCCCGGTCTACCACGCCTTCTACGTGACCGTCCTGGCGAACATCGGAATCCTCGGCCTCATCGTCGTGCTATGGCCACTTTACCGCACAATACGGAACGGATTTCTGTACGGTAACGGCATAGCGTTCGGGTTCGCCGCGCTCACCTGTGGGTTTCTTGTCGGAGCAGCATTCGCCGGACCGACGGCGGGCCACTGGGAACTCGGCCTGTTGCCAGCTCTGACAATGACCACGGGCTCCGCCGATTCACCCCAGCCGACCGTCCCCGAGGAGGTGAGGACATGACCGAGTCAAACGCGACCGCGGTGATCGTGACGCACAACTCGCAAGATCATATTCGCGCCACCCTGACGGAACTGGCGAGAAGCCGACTGCCGGTCATCGTGGTGGACAATTCATCCAGCGACTCCACAGTAGCGATCGTACGATCAGAGTTTCCCGAGGTGACACTGCAGGCGAACATCGTCAACGTCGGGTTCGCGACTGCCGTCAATCAGGCGGTCACGACCGTCCGGACTGATGTCGTACTGCTGGTGAACCCGGACTGCATCTGCCCTTCCGCTACGGTGGACGCCCTCCTCACTGCCTTGCGTGACCACCCTCGGGCCGGAATCGTAGGGCCGCGCATTCGCCGCCCGGACGGACAGATAGCCATTAGTGCGCACCCGTTCGAATCGTTGGCCACGGTCGTTGCGTCCCGGTTCGGCGGCAATCTGCTACCGGTGCAGCTACGCCGGTTCGTGTCCGGGCGAACCCGCCGGGCGGCGTACGACGCGTGCTGGGGCACGGGCGGCCCGGTCTCCGTCGACTGGATCTCCGGCGCGTGCATGGCCGTGCGCGTCCACTTGCTGCGGCGAGTCGGCGGCCTCGACGAGGGTTACTTCCTCTACTACGAGGACGAGGAGCTGTGCCTCCAGGCATGGCGCAACGACGTCGCAGTCCTGTACCTGCCGTCCGCAGAGGCGATGCATGTGGGCGGCGGCAGCAGCAGTGCCGACCCCGCCCGCACCTGGCCGCACCTGTACCGGAGCATGCTGCGCTTCTTCGCGCTCCACCGACCTGCGACGCTCGCGGCTCTCCGTGCCGTGGTGCTGCTGCGCGCGATGCTCGGTATTGGTATCGCCGGGATGCGGTTGCCCATCCAACCTCGAACCGGAGCGGCCCGCGCTCGAGCCTGGTCAGAGATTTCACGGATCGCGTTGTCCAGCCGGCCGGAGACTTCGTGGAGGAAAAAGTGCACGTGATGGTCACCGTCGTCGGCGCACGGACGGAACACTGGATCGAATTATTCGCCGCCCTGGCGAATCGCCCTGACGTCACGGTCACGGTTGTCGCGGCCGATGTTTCCAAGCTGACCCGGACCGAACTCGACCTGGTGTCCCGCAGATCCCCCAGGTTCCGGTACCACGTCGTTCCCCACCTGTTAGGGGAAGGCCGGACCGGGCACATGGCATCGGTCCTCTTCCGGACTGACGTTAGCCGATTTGTGGAGCATCCTCCGGATGTCGTGCACATCATCGGTGAGGCCGCCTACCTGTCGACCTGGCAAGTGATCCGTTCCTGCCGGCGACGCTGGCCGGGTGTACCGGTCTCGCTCTACGCCGCGCAGAACATCGTTATCAGGTTCCCGGCACCCTTTCCCACCATCGAGCGCTACTCCTACCGTCAGGTCGATCACATGTTCCCGATCACCCCGGCGGCGCTCTACGTCCTTCGAGTCAAGGGATACTCCGGCAGCGCTTCGGTCGTGCCGCTGGGCGTCGACCCGGAACTGTTTCGGCCAGAACCGGCCGGGGACGTGAACCGCCGCTTCACCGTTGGTTTCGTCGGTCGGCTCGAACACCACAAGGGTATCGCCGATCTGCTGCGCGCGGCCGAGTCGGTCGACTGTGACGTGGCGTTCATCGGCGCAGGAGCCCTCCGGCACCTGGTCGAGCAGGCGATCGAGAACCGACCAGGGCGAATCGTGCTGCATTCCTGGGCAGATCACCATGACCTGCCCGGCCACCTCAATCGGATGGATGCCCTGGCGCTGCCCTCCATCGAGGTCGTGCAGCGCAACGTCCTGCCGTGGGTGGGCATACCGCTACGCGAACAGTTCGGCCGGGTACTTGTCGAGGCGATGGCCTGTGGCACACCGGTGGTCGGCAGCGACGTCGGCGAGATACCACACGTGATCGGCGATGCCGGCCTGACCTTCACCGCTGGCGACTGGGTCGGTCTTGCCAATTGTCTCTCCCGACTCCGGGACGATCCGGAGCTCGCAGCCAGGCTGTCCGCCAACGGACTGGCCCGAGTCAACCGGCTGTTCAGCTGGGAGAGCATCGCCGACGCGATGTGCGATGTGTGGAACGGGCTTCGCGACGCCGGGGACCGGCGCTCGGCGACGAGCCTGCCCCGACACCGCAGGGAACCGCAACGTACGCCGCGTACCACCGCAGCGCAGCAGTTGGAGGCGAACCCATGACCCGATGGTCCCGTGGCCGGTCGACAGTCCGTGCCGTCGCCCGGCTCGCCGGGCTTCCGGCCTTCGGACTGTGCCTCGGGCTGCTCGCCGCGCAGTTGGTCACCCAGTGGACCCCGCCCACCTATCAGGCGTCGGCTTCGCTGCTGATCAGCGCGAAGGCCGACGGGGAGGTTGCCGGCCAGGAGACAGCGTCGATCACTCTCGCGCAGAGCCTGGCGCCGACGATCGCCCGGATGGCCGAGACGCGCGAGGTCGCGACCAGAGCCGCCGACAGTTTGCGGTTGCCGGCGGACGAGGTCGTCGGGCAGGTGACCGGACAGTTCGAGCCCGGCATGCAGATTGTCACCGTGGCGGCGGCCGCCCGGTCGGCCGACCGGGCGGCCGGGATCGCAAACGAAGCCGCGGCGGCGGTGATCGGGCGGCTCGCTGACTTCGCGCTCGCGGAGCAGGTTCAGGTCGATGCGCGGGTACTGGACCGGGCCACTGCGCCGGCCCGGCCGGTCCTACCGAAACCCACGCTGAACAGCGCGCTGGGTGCGATAGCTGGCCTGCTCGTCGGCCTCGGCCTGGCGACCGCCCGCAATCGATTCGACAACCGGCTGCGCGATGTTCAGGCCGTGGACGCCCAGCTGGGTCTACCGGTGCTGGCGGTCTTCCCGCAACTGCCGCGACGCTTCGTGCCGCGACATGTCCGGATGCTGCGACACGGTGCGGCTACCGTGGCAGCGGACGCCCTGGTCGCAGGCCTCAGCGTCTTCGTCGATTCGCTGCCGGGCCGGCGGATCTTGGTCACCAGCGCCCGACACGACGACGGGAAGGCCATGGTGGCCGCCCTGCTGGCCCTTCGGATCGCCGGCGGCCGCGACGACGTGACTCTCGTCGAAGCTCAGACCGCCGACCAAGGTGACCCGCAGCCGGTTGCCGACCGCATCCTCCTGAGCTTCATGGAACGCACCTTCGGCCGCCAGCCGGCGACCGGGCCTGTTCCCACCGTCGTCGGTGCGGACCTGGCGGGCCAGTGGTCGATCGGCGGGCAGCTCGACGAGACCATCGGTCGCAAGGACGACGACCTGGTGGTGCACGCGCCGCCGGTCCTGACCGGAACCACGGCGGCCACGCTCGCCAGAAGGGTCGACGCCGTCGTGCTGGTGGTCCGGCGAGGTGACACCGACGCGGCCGACGCCAGGCAGGCCTCGATGCTGATGCGGCATCTTGGTGTGCCGTTCGTCGGTGTCGTCGTCGTTGACGGCGCGGCCATGCTGTCCCACCGGTTGTCCGGTCGCCCCGACCGAATCGCGGCCCCGGGCTCCGACGGCGGCCGGCACCGGCGGACGGATCCGCCGGCTGGCGCCGAGACTCCGGCCGCTGCCGCCACGCCGACGGCAACGGCTCCTCGAGCGACGCAGTCCGCAGCACTGACCGGCGCTACACAATCAGCGATTCGCGCCGAATAGCGGCCATTCGATGCCGGTCAGTAGTAACGTGTTTCAGCAGATGATGGCCACCGGCGTCTGTACGGCCAATCTTGATTGATGAAACCACTTCTCAGAAGGAGTTCAGATGAGCGTCATTCCGGCCCTAGACCCGGAACCCACCGTCACCGCCGCCGGCGACCCACGCGCCTTGTACCTGGACCTCATGAAGCGCGCCCTGACAAGGTACGCCTTCGGCGAATCATGGATCCGTTACCACCCGCGCCGCAATTCATTGCGCAGCACCCTGCTCCGTCAGGGTCAGCGGCTACTCAACCGGCGAGACATGGACATCGTGGTGCGATTCCCGTTCGACGCGGACGAACGCGCGAACGGCCGCGACTGGCCCCCCGAAGCCGAGACGATGATCGGCCTACGGCGACTCGACAACCTTGAACGATGTGTGACTGAGGTGATCAGGAACCAGGTTCCTGGAGACCTGATCGAGACCGGGGTGTGGCGCGGTGGCGCCTGCATCTTCATGCGCGCGCTACTCAAGGCGTACGGGGAAACCGATCGCGTGGTCTGGGTAGCCGACTCATTTCGAGGGCTGCCCCGACCGGATCCCGATCGACTCGAGGATGTAGAGGACGCCCTCTGGAAAGAGCCGTTCCTCGCAGTGCCGCTGGACCGGGTCCAGGCGAATTTCCGCCGGTACGGCCTGCTTGACGACCAGGTCCGGTTCCTGCCGGGATGGTTCGAGGAGACGTTGCCGACGGCCGACGTCGACCGGGTCGCTGTCATGCGACTCGACGGAGACCTGTACGACTCGACGATGGTGGCGCTCGACTCGCTGTATCCGAAGCTCTCCGCCGGCGGCTACGTCATCGTCGATGACTATCACGCCGTACGCGGCTGTCGTCAGGCGGTCGACGACTTCCGGCGCGCTCATGGCATCGACGACCAGCTCCACCAGGTCGACTGGACGTGCCGGTACTGGCGCAAACCGGCCTAGAACTCACCCGTCGGGTGCTCCGACGCCGATACCAACCGGTACCGACCGGAAAGGCCGGCGAGCCGAGGCAGCCAGGTATCGCGGTCCGCACGTCTACTACGGGCGATAGGATCGCGAGGTGACGCGACTGGGTGACCTCGAACGCGCGGTGATGGACGTGCTGTGGGACCGCGACCCGGCAGCCGGTCCGGTCACCGTCCGCGACGTCGCCGAAACCCTGCAGGACCGCGACCTGGCGTACACGACGGTGATGACGGTGCTGGACCGGCTGGCCGGCAAGGGCATGGTCAGTCGGGAGCGCGCCGGCCGGGCGTGGCACTACCAGCCGGCGGCCAGCCGTGAGGCGTACATCGCCCAGTTGATGCTCGACGCGCTGGACCTGGCCGGCAGCCGGGACGCGGCCCTGGTCCGATTCGCCAGATCGGTCACCGGCACCGAAGCCGAAGTGCTCCGGGCCGCGCTCACCGACCAGGCGCAGGCGGCGGACCGGCGGAGTTGACGCTGCCATGGCCTACGGCGCGCACTTCGCCGCGGTGATCCTCGCCTGCTATCTGACCGCCCAGGCGTTGACCCGCTCGGTCTGGTTCGGCCCCGGCTGGACCTGGCGCAGCCCTCGGGTGGCGATCCTCTGCTGGCAGGCGCTCGGTCTGGCGGTCGGGCTGGCCGCGATCGGCGTTCCGCTGGCGGTCGGGCTCGCCCCGTACGGCACCGGGCCGGGCCGCGCCACCGGCCTGTTCGTCGGCGACCTCGCCGCCGGGGTGACCAGCCTGGCCACCGGACACGGCTGGCCGGCGGGCGGCTTCCCGGCCGGGCTGGGGCCGGTCCGGCTGGCGCTGGTCGGCCTCGCCGCCGCGATCGCCACCGTCCTGCTCGGATCCACCGTACGCAGCCTGCTCGCCGCCGTACGGGTCCAGCGCCGGCACCGGGACCTGCTCGCACTGGTCGGCCGCGCCGATCCGGCCGCACCGGGCGCACTGGTGCTCGACCACCCGGGGGCGGCCGCCTACTGCCTGCCCGGGGTTCGGCCGACCGTGGTGGTCAGCGCCGGCACGCTCGACCTGCTCGGCCCCGGCGAGCTCGCCGCCGTGCTCAGCCACGAGCGGGCGCACGCCGACGAACGGCACGACCTGGTACTGCTGCCGTTCACCGCGCTGTGCCGGGCGCTGCCCCGGGTGCGTTGGCTGCGGGCGGCGCACGACGCGGTCGCCCTGCTGGTCGAGATGCGCGCCGACGACAAGGCCCGGCGTCAGCACGCCGACGAGCCGCTCGCCACCGCGCTGCGTCGGTTCGCCAGCGCCGGTAGCCGGATCACCCCGGCCGGTGCGCTCGGCGCCGCCGACCTGGAGCTCGACGCCCGGGTGCAGCGGCTGCTGCTCGCCGGTCCGGCACCCCGGCTGCGGCCGGCGGCCGCGAGTGTGGTCGCCGCCGCGCTGCTCCTGCTGCCCGCGTCGCTGTACCTCAGCTGGTGAGCACCGCCGGCACCGCCACCGCACCGGCCGACCGGGCCGGTCGCCGCCGGCCGTTCGATCCCCGGCTGGTGCGCCAGGTGCCGGCGGTGCGGGTACGGCTCGCCCTGCTCGGCGTACTCGGTGGGGTCGCCGCCGGCCTGATCATCGCCCAGGCCACCACGCTGGCACTGGTGCTGGCCGCGGCCGCCGGTGGCGAGCTGGACCGTGCCGCGCTCGGCGGTTTCGTCCTGGCGGTCACCGGCCGCGCCGCGCTGCTCTGGGCGCAGGGTTACCTCGCCGCCGACGCCGCAGCCGTGGTCAAGGCGCAGTTGCGGGCGGACCTGCTGGCCGCGATCCACCGACGTGGCCCCGCCTGGTTGTCCGGTCAGCGCGCCGGCCAGCTCGCCACCCTGACCGGTCGGGGCGTCGACGCGCTCGACGGCTACTTCACCGGCTACCTGCCGCAGCTGGTGCTGAGCGTGACCGTGCCGGTGGCGGTGCTCGCCCGGCTGGCGTTCGCCGACTGGAGCTCCGCGTTGATCGTCGCGGTCACCCTGCCGCTGATCCCGGTCTTCGGCGCGCTGCTGGGCTGGCACGCGCAGGCCGCGACCGAACGGCAGTGGCGGCGGTTGGCCCAGCTCGGCGGCCACTTCCTGGACATGGTGGCGGGGTTGGCGACGCTGCGGGCCTTCGGCCGGCAGCGGGCGCAGGCCGAGGTGGTACGCCGGATGGCCGACCGGCACCGGGTCGCCACCATGGGTACGCTGCGCATCGCCTTCCTCTCCGGGCTGGTTCTGGAGCTGGTAGCCACCTTGGCGGTGGCGCTGGTCGCGGTGCCGATCGGACTGCGGCTGCTCACCGGTGGAATGGCGCTGTCCACCGCGTTGCTGGTGCTGCTGCTCACCCCGGAGGCGTACCTGCCGCTGCGCACCGCAGGCAGCCGGTTCCACGCCAGCATGGAGGGTCTCACCGTGCTCGACGAGGCGCTCACGCTGATCGGCGAGGACGATCCGGCGCGCGACGTCAGCGGCATAGATCCGGCCCGCGACGCCGACGGCGATCCGGCCCGCGACGCCGCCGACGGCGCGGGCAGGTGGGCGGGCCGAGCGACACCGGCGGTCGTCGGGTCGCCGCCGGCGGAGATCAGGTTCGAGTCGGTCACCGTGGCCTACCCCCGGACCACAGCGCTGCGGGACGTCGACCTGACGATCCGGGCCGGCGAACGGATCGCCGTGATCGGTCCCAGCGGAGCCGGCAAGAGCACCCTGCTGCATCTGCTGCTCGGCTTCGTCACGCCGACCGCCGGCCGGATCACCGTCGACGGGGTCGACCTCGCCGAACTCGACATCGAGCAGTGGCGGCTACGGCTCGCCTGGGTGCCCCAACACGCGCACCTGTTCGCCGCCTCGCTCGCCGACAACATCGCGCTGGGCGCGCCGGACGCCGACCCGGACGAGCTGTCGGCGGCGGTACGCGCCGCCGCGCTCACCGATGTGGTGGCGGCGCTGCCCGACGGGCTGGCCACCCGGCTCGGCGAACGGGGCCACGGGCTGTCCAGCGGGCAGCGCCAACGTGTCGCGTTGGCCCGCGCCTTCCTCCGGGACGCGCCGGTGGTCCTGCTCGACGAGCCGACCGCCCGGCTGGATGGCGCCTCGGAGGCGGCGGTCCTGGCCGGGTCACGGCAGCTGGTCACCGGTCGGACCGCGTTGATCGTGGCGCACCGGCCGGCGCTGCTCGACGGCGTCGAGCGGGTCGTCCGGCTGGACGCCGGCCGGATCACCGGACGCGACCTCGCGGCGGCCGCCCCGTGACCGGCGTGCGGCCGGAGCGGACCGTGCTGTCGCTGGCCCGGCCGTACCTCGGCCGGCTGGTCGGTGCCGGCCTGCTGGCCGCGGCGACCGAGGCGGCCGCGCTCGCGTTGATGGCCACCGCCGTGTGGTTGCTGATCACCGCCGCTGGTCGGCCGCCGCTGGACGCGGTCACCGTGGCGATCGTCGGCGTACGGGCGCTGGCGATCAGCCGGGGCGTGCTGCGCTACACGGAACGGTTGGCCGGTCACGACGCCACGTTACGGGTGGTCACCGACGTACGGTTCCGGATCTTCACCGCGCTGGCCGCGCGACGGCCGACCACCGAGGACCGCTCCGGCGACGCCCTCAGCCGGTTGGTCTCCGACGTCGAGGCCGTGCAGGATCTGCTGCTGCGGGTGCTGGTGCCCGGTACCGCTGCGGCCACCGTCGCGGTGCTCGCGGTCGCCGGCGCCGCGACGGTCAGCCCGGCGGCGGCGCTCACACTGGCGGCCGGGCTGGCGGTCGCCGGTGGCGGTCTGCCGGCGGTCGCGGCGCTGCTCACCTGGCGTACGGCTGACCGGGTGGCGCCGCTGCGCGGCGAGTTCGCGGCGGACGGCGCCGATCTGATCCACGGGGCGGCCGACCTGGCGGCGTTCGGCGGCACCGCCGACGCCCTGCGCCGGAGCACCCGGCGGGCCCGGGAACTCGCCCGGCTGGAGCGGCGGCTGGCGGCGACCGGCTGGGCGGTCGACGGCGTCGGCGTGCTCGTCGCCGGGCTGACCGTGGCGGCGGTGACGGTGACCGCGTTGCGCGACGACGTCGGCGGGGTACTGGTCGGCGTCCTCGCGGTCGGTGCCCTGGCCGCCGTCGAGATGAGTCTGGCGCTGGTCGCCGCCGCCCGGCAGTGGGCACAGCTGCGCGGCGGGCTGCGCCGGGTCGCCGACCTGCTGACCGAAGCGGGACAGGCCGACGCCGGACAGACCGACGCCGAGCCGCGTACGACGGAACAGTTCGCGGCCGACCCGGTCGGCGCTGCGGCGGCCGACGGCCGACGGCCGACGCTGGTGCTCGACGGCGTCACGGTGCGATACCGGGCCGGCGCGTCGCCGGCGTTGGACCGGGTCGATCTGTCGCTGCCGCCCGATCGCCGGATCGCCGTGGTCGGTCCGAGCGGCGCCGGCAAGAGCACCCTGCTTGGCGTGCTCACCGGGGCGGTGCCACCGGACGGCGGCCGGGTGACGGTCGACGACGTGGACCTGGCCGACGTGCCGGCCGGAGGGCGGCACCGGCTGGTCGGCGGGCTGCTCGCCGAGGCGTACGTGTTCAACGCCACAGTTCGCGACAACCTGCTGCTGGGCCGGCCCACGGCGACCGACGACGAGCTCGCCGCTGCGGCGGCTGCGGCCGGCCTGTTCGACTGGGTACGCGAGCAGCCGGACGGCTGGCAGACCCTGGTAGGGGCGGCCGGCAGCCGGATCTCCGGTGGACAGCGGCAGCGGCTCGCCCTCGCCCGGGCGCTGCTGGTCGGCCCATCGGTGCTGGTCCTCGACGAACCCACCGAAGGGCTCGACCCGCCGACGGCGGACACGGTGCTGGCGTCGGCGCTGGCCGCCGCCGACGGCCGCAGCGTGGTGCTGGTGACCCACCGGCTGACCGGGCTCGAATCGATGGATGAGATCCTGGTGTTGGACGCTGGCCGGATCGTCCAACGGGGCGACCACGCCGAGCTGACCGGACGGCCCGGCTGGTACCAGGAACAGTGGATCATGCAGCGGGCCGCCGAACAGGGTTACCTGGCGGCAGCCAACTGAGGCGGGACGGGGTCCGGGCATGCCACACGGCGGGCAGCCCACTAGGGTGTGCGCAGAGTCACCCACCCGACAGTCCGGGTCTGGGCGCCGTCACCGGAGAACACACGGAGGTCAGCGTGGCCAAGTTGCCGAACCAGCCCGATGCCGACCGGCGCACGGCCGGATCCGAGGGTCCTGACGACGCGGTGGACGCCGCGACGGCCGACGTCGAAGCAGCGGCCGACACCGTATCCGACCCCGACGACACGGCGCTCGCCGCCGACCGGTCGCTCTGGCAGGACGTACGGATCGACCCGGTCGAGATCGCGTTGCCGGCTGGCGTCGGCTACACGCTGCGCGCCTACCGGCCGTCCGCCGCGTTGACCCCGACCGACATCTCCGAGCGCGAGGAGGATGATCTGTTCGCCGCTCGGCAGCGGGCAGCCGCCGAGGAGGACGAGGACGACGAGTCCGTGGTCATCCTGGACGAGGAGTTCGCCGCAGCGCTCGCGGAGGAAGAGAAGGAGCAGCAGGCCGGGTCAACGAGCAAGTCGGGCAAGGGTGGCAAGGCCGGCAAGGGTGACGCAGCCGGTGGGAGTGACGACGCCGACGAAGTCGCCGATGCGGATGCCGATGTCGATGTCACCGAGTCGGCCGACGGCGGTGAAGAGGTGCCGATCTTCCTCAGCCACCGGGGCAAGCTGCTGCTGTTCCGCGACCCCGAGGCGCTCGTCAGTTTCGTCCGGTCCGGCGCGTCGCACGACCTCGCGCAGCTGGACAGCTGGCCGGATCTGGTCGACCGGCTGCAGCCGGCGGACGTCGCGGCGCTCCCGGAGGACACCTACGAACTCGATCTCGTGGTGGAGAACCTGCGAGGCGGCCACGACGCCTGGGACGCGGCGCTGCTGATCCAGTCCGGCGAGGTCGCGAGGGACCTCGCGTACGCTCTGCGGATGCCCTCAGTGCTGGACATGCTCTCCACCGGATCCAGGCTGGACGATCTTGACGAGGCGCTAAGGTCGACGGTTGACGGCGGCATCGGCGGTTTCATGGCGCGCCGCAAGTTGAAGAAAATCGGGGCACAAACGGCAAGTCTCGGCTGGCGCACGATTATCGGCAAGATCTCTGCCGCTGCGGACTGGCGCGACTGACCCCTCACCAGGGACCATCAGTCCTTGGCATGACGGGTGTCCGGGAGGAGGACGGCGCGGTGGCGCTCGTGCGGGTGTACTGCGGTCTGGCATCGGCGGACCGGGCTGCCCGGTCGGCTTCGACCGGTCCGGCCCTGTCCGCCGCGATAGTCGACGACGCCGGCCGGCTGCTCGACGTCTGCGAGATCGGCGACGACCCGGCTGGCTACGCCCGGCTGAGCTGCATGCTCATCGAGCGGTCGGGTGGCGCGAGCGGAGCTGCCATCGCCGCCGACAGTGACGACCACGTCGTCACCTCGCTGCTGACCGCTGCCGGTCGCCCACTCGCGGTGGCCGACGACGACGCCGCGGACGACTACGCCGAGCGGTTCGCCGACGACGAGTCGCTGGACGAGATGTCCTCCGCGCCGGCCCAGCGGCGCGCCGTCGGGCTGGCCCGGTCGCTCCAGGCCGGGGCGATGTCCGCGGTGGCCCTGCCCGTCTCCCGCGACCTTGTCGCGTACAAGCCGGTGCTGGCCGCGCACGCCGCGTTGGCCAACGGCCGGCAGGCCGCCGCCGTGGCACTGCGCGAGGTGCTCCGGGAGCTGTACCCGGCCGCGCTGCGGGCCTACCCCGACCCGGCCGAGCCGGTCGCGCTCGCGGTGCTCGACGCCCTGCCGGAGCCGGGCATGCTCAGCGGCACCAGCTCACGCAACCGCGAGCTCACCGTCGCCGCTGACGCGGTCGCCGCCCACCTCGCCTCCGACGGGGTGGCCGACGCGCAGACCATCGACGCGGCGGTGACCGCCCTACGGGTGGCGATCGTCGAGTCGCCCCGCCGCAGCACTGTCAACAAGGCGCTCACCTCGGCCACCGCCGAGACGGTGCGGCACGCCGTCGCCGCCGTCCGGGCCTGCGACGCCGCCGCCGATGCCCTGGTCGCCACCCTGACCGCCCGGGTCGTCGCCCCGCCCCCGATCGGCGCGCCGCACGCAGCGCGCCGGGCGGCCGACCCGACCTCCGGGCCGCCGGCACCCGGGCTGCACGCGGTACCGCCGGCCCCGGACGCCGGCCCGAGTCGCACCCCCGCCGGCGGCCGGCGGGCCCGCCCGCAGCCGGTAGGCGGTGGCACCCCCACCTCCCCTCAGCCGATGACCACGCCGCCGGTGGCACCGGCCCCGGTGGCGCCGCCGCCGAACGCGCCGACGCCACTCACCCCACTCGCCCCGGTGGCCCGGCGTTCCGCCGAACCGGGCAGCGACCGTCCGGTGTCCGCCCCTCCCCCTCCCCCGCCACCGCCCGGGATGACCCCGATGCCGGCGCAACGTCCCGGCATCGCACCAGCGGACGCCGGCGAGCCGTTCCGCGCCACGCTCACCACTGCTGCCATCAACGACGCGCGGGCACAGCGCCGGCCGACCCCGATCACCCCTCGGCCGAACACCCGGGCAGGTGCCGGTCCGGCCGGCCCCGCCCCGACCATCTCGCCACAGTCGGCGCCACCGGCGGGTACGGCGCCGGTCTCCGGGACCCCGGTGTCGGCGCACCCGGTCTCTGGCAGCCCGATGTCCGGGGCACCGATGTCCGGGGCACCGGCCTCGGCAGCACCGGTCAGTGGTTCGCCGCTCGCCGAGCCGCCGACCGGAGGCTTCTCCGCGACCGATTACAGCCTGCCCGTTCCCGCCCCCCGACCCGGTCCGCCGACGTCGTCACCACCCGGTTCCCGGTCCAACTGGCCGCTGGTGCCGCCCGGTCCCGACGGCGCTGACGAGCCCGATCCGGTCTACCCGGGAGGGCACGAGGAACACCTGCCGGCCGCGTCCAACGGGCACAGCGGCCGGGTCAAGCCACCGTGGCTGGCCGACGACCTGCCGCCGGAGCCACCGATGCTGCGTCTGGTCGAACCGCCGGTCGCCGACCAGGTCCGACAGGACGACTTCCGAGCCGACGGCTACGGACGGCCCGACAGCTACCGGCCCGACGACTACAGCCGGCCCGACGCCCCGGCGGAGACTCCACCGCTGCGTCTCGTGGACGCTCCCCAGCCCACCGAGTACGGTCGCGGCCGTCGGGCCGCCGTAGAGCCGCTGAGCGCCCCGCCCGTACCCGATGAGGGCGACGGCGACCTGCTGATCTTCGCGGCGGCACGGTCGGCCTGGTTCGTCCGGCATCCGGAAACCGACGGGGCGGAGTTCGCGACGCAGGCGGACAACGGCTGGCGGGCTGCCGAGTTGGCCGCGCAGCCGTCGATCGGTGCCGCAACCAACGCCGGGCTACCGAAGCGGGTGCCGCAGGCCAACCTGGTTCCGGGCTCACCGCTGCGCGACGAGCGCCCGCTGCGGATCGTCCGAGACGCGGCGAGCATCGCCGAACACACCAACGGCTACTTCCGGGGCTGGCGTCGAGGTCAGGAGATCGGCGGGTACGCCGTCGGCGGACGGCCCGGCCGGGAAGCCGCCGGCGGATGGGACTTCAGCCGGGACCAGAGCGGACAGGGCGACGGCCGCGAGTACGAGTACCGACCGGCCGGTCACCACTCCTGACCGGGGGTCACCACCCGCCGCTGACGGGTACCCGCGTGCTCGGGCCTGGTGCCGGCCTGCTCGGGCCTGGTGCCCGAGAGTCGTGCCCGCCGTGCTCCGTACACCCGTCGTGGAACGCCCGTCCTGCCGCAGGTGCCACTGCCGCCCACGCCGATGTCGCTCCCACCCCGCTGATGTCGGCAGGCACCACACGCGGGCCGGCCGCAAACGACACCTACCGGCGGCACCTGGGTCAGGTGCCGCCGGTTCGGGTCGCAGATCGGGAGAGTCCGTGCCGGGTGGGTCGGGGCGGTCAGGCCGGTGCCACCGCGCGCTGACGCCGCATGGTCAGCACGTACTCGACCAGCGAGATCAGCACGTGCTTCGTCGACTCACGGTTCCGCGCGTCACACGGGACGACAGGGACGTCGCTGGAGATGGCCAGCGCGTCACGCACGTCCTGCGGATCGTGGTACTGCATGCCGTCGAAGCAGTTGATCGCCACCAGGTAGGGCAGCCGCCGATGCTCGAAGAAGTCGATCGCCGCGAAGCAGTCGGCTAGTCGACGGGTGTCGACCAGCACCACCGCCCCGATCGCTCCTCGCACCAGTTCGTCCCACATGAACCAGAATCGAGTCTGGCCCGGCGTACCGAACAGATAGAGGATCAGATCTCGGTCGATCGAGATACGTCCGAAGTCCATGGCGACCGTGGTGGTCGTCTTTCCCGGCACCTGTCGCGTGTCGTCCACGCCGACACCGGCCGAGGTCATGATCGCCTCGGTGGTCAACGGCGTGATCTCCGAGACCGAGCCGACCAGCGTCGTCTTGCCGACGCCAAACCCACCGGCGATCACAATCTTCGCCGATGTCACGCGCCCGGCCATGGGGCGGTGCGCCATGTCAGAGCCTGCGAAGTCCACTCAGCACCCTCTCCAGCAGTTCCGTGCCCACCGCGTCGTTCGTGTCGTCCAAGGATGTCGGCTCGTACACCGCGACCAGGCCGTCCGAGGCCATGTCCGCGATGATGACCCGGGCTACTCCGAGTGGGAGCTGCATCCGCGCCGCGATCTCAGCGAGCGACTGCAGCCGGCCGTCACATAGCGCGGCAATGTATTGGTGCTCCCGGCCCGAGCCGCCTTGCACAGCGCCTGAGGACCGGCCGCGCACCGTCGTTTCCACGAGCGCCTCGAGGGCGATTTCCAGCTTCGGCCGGGTACGACCACGGGTAACGGCGTACGGCCTGACCAGAGCACCGGTCGGTTCATCGCGCTCGGTCATCTGCCGTCACCCCCTCTCGTCCTGCCCGCAGCTCCACCTGTCGGAGCTCGTAGCGTCCAGTTCTTCTCTGCTAGACCGGTGCCGGTCGTCGACGCCGGCACCGGTCTCGTCAGCGTGGTCAGCCCAGCATTCCGGCGGCCGTGCGGGGCGCTGGCGTCAGCGCCTCGCCAACCCGGTCCACCAGCAGAGCCATCTCGTACCCCACCTGGCCGACGTCAGAGCTTCGGGCGGCCAGTACCGCGAACGACGAACCGTCCGAGATCGACATGAGGAAGAGGAAGCCGTTGTCCATCTCAACCACTGTCTGCAGCACCGCACCACCCTCGAAACACCGCGCCGCGCCCTGGGTGAGGCTGACCAGTCCGGAGGCGATGGCCGCGAGCTGGTCCGCACGGTCCCGGGGAAGATCCCGGGACGCCGCCAGGAGCAGACCGTCCGCTGAGACCGCAATCGCGTGAGCGACCCCCGGCACGCGATCGGCGAAGTTGGCCAGCAGCCAACCGAGATCCTGCGTAGTTGTCATCCCTCATGCTCCTTGCCAGCCTGCGAGGATTGCTGCCCTCCCGGGGTCGCCCCCGGGTTGGTCGAGTGGTCGTCCTTGGGCTGAGTACGGCCGCGTTGCACACCACGGTGGTACGCGGACAATAGCCCACGGACCGCTTCCGGTGTGCGACGCTGTACCGAACCTGACGCCTTGTCTACGCCACCTGGTACTAGCTGTGCCATCGGGACCCGCTTGGGCAGGCCCGCCTGGGTCTTTTCGGCCACTTCGACATCAGCCGCAGCGCTTGCCGCGCGCCAGCCGTCGTCTGCGGCGGTCTGCCAGCTGTCCTGCGGACCCTCGCCACCGCCGCCACCGGCCGCAGCCGACCGCGAGGTGGCGGCCACCGGCTCGGGTCGACGCGGCAACGACGAACCGGGCCTGCCAGCCGTGGTCGTCCCGGATTCCGTCGCCGGAGCGGGTGGCTGGGAGGCCTCCACCTTGGCGATCGGCTGGGTGGTGGCGGTCGAGGCCGCACCACCGGACTGCTTGATCATTGCTCCCGCTGCCGCCCGCGCTTCGTCTGCGGTGGGGCGCCGGGTCCGGAACCAAGCCGACTCGAGCTCGCGGAAGATCGGCAGTTCCATGGTCTCGTCGGCGAACTGCTTGGGTGCCGCTGGCGGGGTGATCGTCGGGTGCTGGGCGGTCGCCGCGTTGTCCGGACCTGACCGGGACACCCTCGGCAGTTCGGCGGTCATGTCCAGCGCCGCAGCGAGCTTCTCCGGGACCGGCGGTGCCGGGGTGTCCCGTTGCTCCGCCGCGACCGGCGGCCAGGCCGGTGGTGCCGCGCTGGGCGGCGGCGCGGCCGAGGGTGCCGGAGCAGCCGGTGGCGGTGTCGCCGGTCGTTGCTGGTGCGGCGGCGGCTGCGTCGGGCGTTGGAAGCTGGCCGGCTGCTGGAACGCGGCGGGCTGTGGGGCGGCTGCCGGTGGTGGCGCCGGCGGGGCCGAGAACGGCCGGACCGGGGGTGCGGATACCGGCGGGACGTACGGTTGCCCACTGACCGGTTGGTGGCCGGTCGGCGCGCCGTGGGTCTCCGGCGAGGTGGGGGCCTGACGCGGGATGCCGCTGGTGGGCGCCGCTCCGGTCACCTCGCCGTCGACTGTCCAGTGATCGTTGGATCGGCGCTGTGGCAGCGGACCGGTGCGCTGCTGGCCATTGGCCGGCGGGGCTCCCAGCACGTCGGAGCCGTTGGCGCCGTTCGTGCCGTTGGTCGCTCCGGTCAGGTCCGACCAGGCTGGCATCGGGCGGGCCGGGGCGGCCGGCGGGGTCGCCGGGCCACCACCGTTGATCGGTGCCGGTTCGAACGGTCGTGGCGGGGGGCCGGCCGGTGCCGGTGCCGGTGGCTCGGCCGGTCGGCCGCCGAAGCCACCGCCCGACGGCCCGTTGCCGCCCTCCAACGCAAGGGGTGCGGCGAACGACGGCCGGGCGACGGCGGGCATCTCCTGGCCGCCACCGGAGCCGAACGCGGCCGGGGCGGCGTTGCGGCCGGCGAGGGCCCGCGGAATCAGCACCGAGGTCGGCAGGGTGACGTCGGCGACTGTGCCCCGGTCGGCGGCTGGGCGCAGCTCGACCTTGACACCGTGCCGCTTGGCCAGCCGGGCGACCACGACGAGACCCATCATCCGGGACACTGCCACGTCGACCATCGGCGGGTTGGCCAACCGGTCGTTGAGCTCCCGCAGCTGGTCGGCGCTGACGCCGATACCGCGGTCCTCGACGTAGAGCACGGCACGGTCGCCGACCCGGCGGGCCTCGACCATCACCTGCGAGTCCGGCGGCGAGAAGGCCGTGGCGTTGTCGAACAGCTCGGCGACCAGGTGGACCAGGTCGTTGACGGCGTGCGCGGCGACCTCGATGTCCCGGTCGACCATCCCGAATTCGATCCGGGTGTAGTGCTCGACCTCGGACTGCGCGGCGCGCAGCACGTCGCTCAGTGCCGCCGGCTCACGCTGTACGCGGGTAGAGTCCGCGCCGGCGAGAACCAGCAGGTTCTCGTCGTTGCGCCGCATCCGGGTGGCGAGGTGATCGAGCTGGAAGAGTTCGCCGAGCCGGTCCGGGTCCTCCTCGCCGCGCTCCAACCGGTCCAGGTGGCCGATCAACCGGTCGACCAGGATCTGTGACCGGCGGGCGAGGTTGACGAACATCGTCGACACCGACGAACGCAGTGCGGCCTGTTCGGCGGCGGTCTTGACCGCCTCCAGGTGAACCGCGTTGAACGCTTCGGTCACCTGACCGAACTCGTCCTTGCTGCGGACCGGCAGCGGCTCGGCGATCTGGTTGGCCAGTTGCATCGGCGAGCTCTGCGCGGTGACCTGCGGGTCCCGCAGTCGGGCAACAGCATGCGGGAGACCGTGCTGGGCCACAGCGAGCGCGCCCTGGCGCAGTTCACGCAGCGAACGCGCCATCGCCTGGGCGACCAGAGCAGCGAAGAGGATCGCCAGCAGCAGCACGACGAGCAGCAGGATCGTCTCGATCAACAACTGCTGCTGTACGTCGTCGCGCAGGATGGTGGCCTCGTTGACCACGTCGCTGTCGATCTTCTGCTCGACGGTGCGGATCAGGTCCGCGTGTCCGGTCAGCGCCGCGTCCCAGGCGTCGGCGTCGAACGGCGTGTCACGCATCGACTCTTCGTTCTGGCCCCGGATGAAACCGCCGTAGGTGTCCGCTTCCCGCAGCGCCGGACCGGCCACCGTCTGGTTGTAGAACTCCAGGTCTTCCTGGACGGCGGCGGCCTCGAAGCTCTGCCGGGACTGGGCCTGGCCGGCCCGGGTACTGATGTAGTCGGTTCGCAGTGACGGGGTCAACGCGTTCTGGCTGAACGCCCGCAGCACGACGATCCGCTCACGGGAGAGGAACTCCTTGTTGCGGGCCAGCGAAGCGGCGGCCCGCATGTGGTCGCTCAGCTCGGTGTCGTTGGCCAGCTGGGCGGCCGAGTCGCGGATGTCGAGCAGGTCGCTGAGCAGCACCTCGTAGGCGCGGGCGGCCTCGGTGAGACGGTAGGTGCCGTCGGCGGTGGCGCTGTTGACCACCTGGCTGCGTACCCCGGGCAGGTCGGCGAGGTTCTGGTCGATCCGGGAAAGCAGGTTACGGAAGTTCACCGGCAGGTCGGTCAGCTCCGCGCGGCGCTGCGAGTACGGCGTCCGGGCCTCGTCGACGGTGCCGTGCAGGGCGTTGTACGCATCGAGGTAGCCCTGCCGGCGCTGCTCGTTGCCGGTGCCGAGCAGGAGCACTGCGGCGGCCCGCTCGTTCTGCAGGTCGTGGGCCAGGTCGCCGGAGGCGGCGGCCAAGGTGGCAAGTGTGCGTGCCTGAGACGCGTTCCCAGCGGTCTCCAGGTGCCCGATGAGGCCGTTGGTACCGACCACGATCGTCGCCAGGGTCGGCACGATCATGATCAGACCGAGCTTGGACCAGATCGGCAGATCGTTGAGCCGGCCAACCGGCCGGCGGAGACGCGACAGGAATGAATCTGCCGTCTTCGGCCGCTCGCTCACGTCACCGCCCTCCTCATCGGTGCCGGTTCGTTGCACCGGACACCCCATCGGCCGACCCGGGCGGATCGGACCCCCGAGATTCCATCACGACACCACGCAAAGAGAAAGCCCAGGTGGCTCGTCACTGCGAGTGTGATGCGATGGTTATCCCGACCTGTGACAAATAGCACTTGCCTGATCACGTTAAGTAAACACTTCGGTCCGTGTTGCCGGCTTCGAGGGCAACTGTGCTCTCGGAGCGCGACGAGCATCTTACGCCCACCACGTCGAGCCGCCACCACCGATAGGACCCGCCGGACATGGCCCTCCGCGACCAGCCACCGACCGGGTGGTTGGCTACCGGTGGCCCGAACGGGGGACCACTGTCGGCGGCCGATGGGCCACCGGCGGGTTGGCTACCAGGTCAGCCGATCAGCTTGGCGTACGCAGGCTTGATGACGTCGTCGATGACCGCCAGCCGCTCGTCGAACGGGATGAACGCACTCTTCATCGCGTTCACCGTCAACCACCGCAACTCCGACCACCCCCACCCGAACGCCTCCACCAACAACCACATCTCCCGCGACATCGACGTCCCACTCATCAACCGGTTGTCCGTGTTCACCGTCACCCGGAACCGCAGATCACGCAACAACCCCACCGGATGCTCACCAATCGAACCCACCGCACCCGTCTGCACATTCGACGACGGACACAACTCCAACGGAATCCGCTTGTCCCGCACATACGACGCCAACCGCCCCAACCGCACCCCACCCCCACCCACCTCGATGTCATCCACGATCCGCACCCCATGCCCCAACCGATCCGCACCACACCACTGAATCGCCTGCCAGATCGACGGCAACCCGAACGCCTCACCCGCATGAATCGTGAAATGAAAATTTTCCCGCTGCAAAAACTCGAACGCGTCCAAATGCCGCGTCGGCGGAAAACCCGCCTCCGCACCCGCGATGTCGAACCCCACCACCCCCACATCCCGGTACCGCACCGCCAACTCCGCGATCTCCTGCGACCGCGCCGCATGCCGCATCGCCGTCAACAACGTCCCCACCCGGATCACCCGACCCGCCTCCGCCGCCTCCGCACACCCCGCCGCGAACCCCGCCAACACCGCCTCCACCACCTGACCCAACCCCAACCCCCGCGACAGATGCTGCTCCGGCGCGAACCGCACCTCCGCGTACACCACCCCGTCCGCCGCCAGATCCACCGCACACTCCGCCGCCACCCGGAACAACCCCGCCTCCGTCTGCATCACCGCCACCGTGTGCGCGAACGTCTCCAGATACCGCTCCAACGACCCCGAATCAGCCGCCGACACGAACCACCGACCCAACTCCGACGGATCCGTCACCGGCAGCACATGACCCACCTCGTCCGCCAACTCCACCACCGTCGCCGGCCGCAACCCACCATCCAGATGGTCATGCAGCAACACCTTCGGCGCCCGAACGATCTCCGCCAACGAAACAGCCACCATGGGTGGAGGGTAGTAGGTTCCGACGTCGCGCTCCGGCACGGGACACGGGTATTGCCGATGCCTGCGCGGGTGCCGGTCACCAGCCAGGCAGGATGTCTACGATGCTCACCGACGTACTGCCGTACCTGCGCTGCCCGGTCTGCCGAGCGCCGCTCGCCGCCCGCGACGGCGGCGTCCCCCGCGCGGGCGGCACCAACGGCAACGCCGACGGCGCCGTGCGGGCGCTGCGCTGCCCGGCTGGACACAGCTTCGACGTGGCCCGGCAGGGCTACGTGGACCTGGTGACCGGCCGGGCCCGGCACGCCGGCGACTCCGCCGAGATGGTCGCCGCCCGCGACGAGTTCCTTCGAACCGGACATTTCGACGTTGTCGCCACGGGGCTGGTCGAGGCGGTGGGCAGCCCGGCCCTCGACAACCGAGCCCCCGACAACCGGGTCGCGGGCAAGCCGGCTCCGGACGACCGGGCCGGGCCGATCGTGGTTGATGCCGGCGCCGGGACCGGGGCCTACCTCGCGGCGGTGCTCGACGCGCTGCCCGGCGCCGTCGGACTCGCCCTGGACCTGTCCAAGGCGGCGGTACGCCGGGCCGCCCGCGCCCATCCGTCGGCCGCCGCGGTCCGCTGCGACACCTGGCGACCGTTGCCCGTCGCCGACGCCTGCGCCGACCTGGTGCTGAACGTGTTCGCTCCGCGCAACGGCGGGGAGTTCGCCCGGATCCTGCGCCCGCGCGGCGCGCTGGTCGTGGTCACCCCGCTGCCCGACCATCTCGGCGAGGTGATCGGCCCCCTCGGGTTGCTCCGGGTGGACCCGGCGAAGGACGACCGTACCGGCGCGGCGCTACGGCACCATTTCGACCGGGTCGCGCTGCACGTCCTGCGCCGCCGGCTGCGCCTGTCGCACCGCGACGTCACCGCGCTGGTACGGATGGGGCCGAGCGCCCGGCACACCGACCCGGCCGACCTGGCCTCGGCGATCGCCGCGCTGCCGGAACCGGTCACCGTCTCCGCCGCCGTCCAACTGGCGATCTACCGCTGCCAGCCGGGCAGCTGACCGAGGACCGGTCAGGTCGACAGGTCAACCTCTTCCCAGCCGGGCGGTGCGTCGTGGTACGGGCCCCGGAAGACGACCGCCCATTCCAGGGCCCACCGCCGTTGCCCGATGGCGTTGGCGTCCACCACCCCGGGCAACGGGTCGCCCCGCCGTTCCGCTTCCAGGTAACCCCAGTCCAGGCAGTAGTAGAAGTCGAGCAGTACGGCGGCCTCGGCCGCGTCGCGGGGGGCGACGAGGGTCCGGGAACGCCATTGGGCGAAGGTTTCGCCGGCCGCCAGCTTCGGCAGCAACGCCATCAGTCGGTCGTCGGAGACCGCGACCGGGTCGAGGTGCCGGGTCAGCCCCAGCACCCAGGCCAACGCGAAGATCGCGTCGTGGTGCAGGACGAACGAGCGGTGGTCGCCACGCCCCCCGATGACGAACTGCCACTCCGGCGGGGTGACCAGCTCGACCAGGTGCGAGTTGAGCAGCCAGCTCATCGCCGCCTGCGGCGGCATCCCGAAGCAGCGGGCCAGCACCAGATGCAGGATCGCGGTGCGGGCCTCGATCTCCGGGGTGGGCCGCAGCTCGACCCCGTCACCCGGCTCCCAGACCAGCGGGAAGCCGGCCGGAGGCAACGGTAGGCGGAGCCGACGCAGCTCGTCGAGACTCTCCGCGCGGATGGCCCGGGGGTCAGGAGCGAGTACGGTCACAGGCTTCGTTCCCTGCTAGTCGGCGTCGGCTTCTCTCCTGAACGGACCCCCGGCGAGGCAGGATATCCGCTCTGTGTCACGGGTACCACGACAAGGGGTGTCGGTACGCCGGTCGCGGCGGATCAGGCGATCCGGTCGACGACCAGCTCGGTAGTCGCCGGTGGTGCGTCGGTGAGCTGAACGGGATCCGTCGGGCCGAACCCGCCGGAGAGGGCCGGCAGCACGTCGGCGATCCGGTCGGGGTCGTCGGCGCGCAGCTCGACGAGCGGGTCACCGGCCCGGACCGGCTCCCCCGGCCTGCGGTGCAGGATCACTCCTGCGGCGGCGCTGACCGGATCCTCCTTGCGGGCCCGGCCGGCACCGAGCCGCCAGGCGGCCACCCCGATCGCACGGGCGTCAACCGCGGCGACGTAGCCGTCCCGGTCGGCGCGGACCAGTTCGGCTTCGGCGGCGACCGGCAGCGGGGCGTGCGGATTCCCGCCCTGGGCGGCGATCATCGCCCGCCAGGTGTCCATCGCCCGGCCGTCGCGCAGCGCGGCGGCCGGGTCGGCGTCGGGCAGGCCGGCGGCGTCGAGCATTTCGCGGGCCAGCGCGAGGGTGAGGTCGACGACGTCGGCCGGCCCGCCGCCGGCGAGCACCTCGACCGCTTCGGTCACCTCGACGGCGTTGCCCACCGCCCGGCCCAGCGGGGTGGACATCTCGGTGAGCAGGGCGACCGTGCGGACGCCGTGCGCGGCACCCAGGTCGACCATGGTGCGGGCGAGCTGCCGGGCGTCGGCGACCGACGCCATGAAGGCTCCGCTGCCGACCTTGACGTCGAGGACCAGCGCGCCGGTGCCTTCGGCGATCTTCTTGCTCATGATCGAGCTGGCGATCAGCGGGATTGCTTCGACGGTGCCGGTGACGTCGCGCAACGCGTACAGCTTGCGGTCGGCCGGGGCGAGGCCGTCGCCGGCCGCGCAGATGACCGCGCCGACGTCGCGCAGCTGGTCGACGAAGCGGTCGTTGGTCAGGTCCGCCCGCCAGCCGGGGATCGACTCCAGCTTGTCCAGGGTGCCGCCGGTGTGGCCGAGCCCTCGGCCGGACAGCTGCGGTACGGCGGCGCCGCAGGCGGCGACCAGCGGGGTCAACGGCAGGGTGATCTTGTCGCCGACGCCGCCGGTGGAGTGCTTGTCGACGGTGGGCCGGGCTACGCCGGACAGGTCGAGCCGCTCGCCGCTGGCGATCATGGCGGCCGTCCACCGGGCGATCTCGGCGGTGTCCATGCCGCGCAGCAGGATCGCCATGGCCAGCGCCGACATCTGCTCGTCGGCGATCTCACCCCGGGTGTACGCGGCGATGGTCCAGTCGATCTGGGCGTCGCTGAGCCGGCCGCCGTCGCGTTTGGTGCGGATCACGTCGACTACGCCGGCTATCTTGGTGCTGTAACTAGACAAATCGGTCATACCTTTACGATGGTTCCAGGGTCGCGGGCGACGCCGGAGAGGGCGGGGTAGGAAAATCGGCTGCCGGATGCTCGCGGTGCTGCTGCCGGGTGCTCGCGGTGCTACCGCGCTCGATCAGCTGGTCCAGCGGGTGCTCACCTCGGTCGGCGGGTCGCCTTCGCCGGCCCAGGAGACCCCGCCGTCGGCGTCGACCACCACCACCCGGTGGGTGCGCGCCCGGCCCCAGGCCACCACCGACTCGGCCGACGGCCAGCTCGGCGCCTCCTCCAGGATGCCCGAGCCGGCCGCCTCGCCGGTGGATTCGGACCGTTCCCAGTAGCCGGTCCAGACCAGCTCGCCGCCGGCCGAATCGGGGTGCACGAAGACGGTGCCCCGGCCCCGCCACTTGGCCAGCCGGGCCGGCACCGCGGTGTCCGGTGCCACCACCGGGCGGCCGGCGGCGTCGGCCCGCCCGACGTGCTCGGGGCCGACCCGGTCCCGCTCCGCCGCGCCACGACCGGCACCGCGTCCGGTGCCCCGGCCGACGCCGACGCCCGGGGCGAGCGCGGCGGCCGCGAGGTCCGCCGGGCCGAACGCGTGCGGCAGCAGCTCTGCCACGGTCAACGGCGCAGGCAGCGCTTCGACCTGGCATTCCGGCCCGCCGTGCTCCCACAACAGCTGGCGACAGCGCCCGCACGGCATCAGCGGCTGACCGTCCCCGCCGACGCAGGACAACGCCACCAGCCGGCCACCGCCGGTGCTGTGCAGCGACGAGACGACGCCGCACTCGGCGCAGAGCACCACGCCGTACGCGGCGTTCTCGACGTTGCAGCCGACGACCACCCGGCCGTCGTCGACCAGCCCGGCCGCGCCGACCGGAAAGTTCGAGTACGGCGCGTACGCGTGCCGCATCGCCTCGGTCGCGGCCCGCCGCAGCTCCACCCAGTCGATCTCCACGACTGCCCTCCTCACCTGCACCGGCCACCGCCACCGGCCGGTCGGTCCGGTTCGTTCGACCGGACCTGACCGGCCAGTAGTAAACGGTAACCGGCGTTGATCAGGCTTTGATGTAGGGCTTGCCGTCGGCGGCCGGTGCCCGTACCCGGCCGACCAGTCCGGCGACCGCGAGCAGCGTCGCCAGGTACGGCAGCATCGCCAGGAACTGGCTCGGGATGGCGCTGCTGATCGCCCCCAGGTAGGCACCGAGCTGGTCGGCGAAGCCGAAGAACAGCGACGCCAGCAGCGCCCCGGTGGGACTCCACCGGCCGAAGATCATCGCGGCGAGGGCGATGAAGCCCTTGCCGCCGATCATGTTCTTGGTGAACGAGTAGAGCAGCAGGGTGTACGACCCGCCGCCGATCCCGGCCACCATGCCGGCCAGCAGCACGTTGCGGTAACGCAATCCCAGCACCCGTACGCCGAGGGTGTCCGCCGCGATCGGGTGTTCGCCGATCGACCGGGTCCGCAGCCCCCACCGGGTCCGGAACAGCGCCACATTGATCACCACGACCAGGATCAGCGCCAGGTAGAGGAAGATGCTGCCCCGGAACAGCGCCGGCCCGAGCACCGGGATGTCGGACAGCAGCGGGATCTCCCAGGTGCCGAAGTGCGGCGGCTGGTTGTAGGCCGGCTGGTCGGTCTGCATCAGCCGCTCGTAGAGGAAGCCGGTCAGGCCGATCGCGAACAGGTTCAGCACGATGCCGATGACCACCTGGTCGACCAGGTAGCGGATGGCGAACAGGGCCAGCAGCAGCGAGATGAACGCCCCGCCGAACGCGGCGGCGATCAGCCCGACCCAGACGTTGCCGGACATGGTGCCGATCAGCGCACCGGCGAACGCACCCATCAGCAGCTGTCCTTCGATGGCCACGTTGACCACCCCGGAGCGTTCGCAGAGCACCCCGGCCAGCGAGCCGAAGACCAGCGGCAACGCCAGCAGGAAGGTGCCCCGGACGATGTTGACCATCGGCATGAAGTTCTGCCCGGTCGGCGCGGTGGAGATCTGCCAGCAGAGGAAGCTGACCACGAAGCCGACGATGCCGACGCCGAGCAGCCAGCGGAACCAGCGGGCACCGTACGGGCTGAGCAGCAGCGCACCGGCGGCGAGGGTCGCCAGGCCGAACAGCACCGCGCCCAGGTTGCCGGGGATCCGCAGCGCGGCCCCGCCGGCGGTCTCGCTGAGCGTGAACCGGGCCTGCTGCTCGGCGGCGAGCGAGCCGAAGACGGCGGCCGCGACCACGCCGGCGGCGACCAGGACGGCGCCGCTGATCCGGGTACGGTTCCAGAACCGTTGCACCACCGCCACCGGGGCGTCAGTTGCGATCATGGTGGACAACGCGGTCACCAGCCCTTCGCCATGCTGGTCTGCAACCGGGCGGACCGGGCCGCCCGGAGTTGGAAGATCGCCTTCACCAGGGCGGGGGCGGCGATGAAGATGACGATCAACGCCTGGAGCACGGTGACCAGTTCCAGTGAGATACCGGAACCCGACTGCATCGCGTTGCCACCGGCCCGCAGCGCCCCGAACAGCAGCGCCGCCAGCGCGACACCCCACGGTTTGACCCGGCCGAGCAGGGCGACCAGGATGCCGTCGAAGCCGATCTGGGCCGCGACCAGCGGGGTCAACGCGTTCGCCGTGCTGCCGAGCACCATGTTGGCGCCGCCCAGCCCGGCGAGCCCGCCGGCGACCACCATCAGCAGTACGTAGGTGCCGGTGACGCTGATCCCGGCGGTCCGCGCGGCGTCCGGGTTGGCGCCGACGGCGCGCAGTTCGAAACCGAACGTGGACCGGTTGAGCAGCCACGCGACGGCGGCGGTGACGACGACCGCCAGCAGGATGCCGGCGTGCACCCGCAGCCCGTCGCCGAGCAGCCGGGGCAGCTGGGCGGTGGTGTCCACCGGCCGGCTGATCGCGTCCGGCCGGTCCGGGTTCTGCACCCCGGGCTGCACGATGATCCAGGTGAGGAAGTACAGCGCCACGTAGTTGAGCATGATCGTGGTGATCACCTCGTGGGCGCCGGTGCGGGCCTTGAGGAAACCGGGGAAGAAGCCCCACAGCGCGCCGCCGAGCGCCCCGGCCAGCACCGCGACGACCACGTGCAGCACCAGCGGCAGCGGCAGCAGGAAGCCGGCCAGCGCGGCCACCACGACGCCGATGATCGCCTGCCCCTGGGCGCCGATGTTGAACAGGCCGCCCCGGAAGGCCAACGCCACCGACAGCCCGGTGAAGACCAGCGGCGCGGTGTAGGTCAGCGTCTCGGAGATCGGCCGGAACACCGTCGACCACTCGGCGTCGCCGGCGGCGAAGGACCGCACCGCCGCCGGGTCGATCACCGAGCCCTTGAACAGGTTGGCGTACGCCTCGCTGACCAGGGTCCAGCTGGCGGACAGCGCGTCACCCGGGCGGGCGAAGAAGTAGGTGTAGGTGGCGAGCACCTCCGGGTCGGAGACGATCATCAGTACGCCGCCGATGACGACGGCCAGCAGCAGGGCGAGCACCGTCACGGTGACGGTGTTGGCGGCCCACAGGTTGTGCAGGAAGCGCTGGCCGAGGGAGTCACCGGCTTCGGCGGGCGGCTTGTCCGGCGAACCGGCCGACGAGCCGTTGTCGCTGCTCATTGCGTCCCTTCTTGCTCGGTCCCGCCGGTGACCCCGGCCATCAGCAGGCCGATCTGTTCCCGTGGGGTGTCCGGTCCGACCACGGCGATGATCCGGCCGCGGTACATCACCGCGATTCGGTCGGCCAGCCCGATCACCTCGTCCAGTTCGCTGGAGACGACCAGGACGCCGGTGCCGGCGTCGCGTTCGTCGACGATCCGGCCGTGGATGAACTCGATGGAGCCGACGTCGACGCCCCGGGTCGGCTGGGCGGCGATGAACAGCTTCAGCGGCCGGCTCAGCTCCCGGGCCACGATCACCTTCTGCTGGTTGCCGCCGGACAGGGTGCCGACCGCCGCCTGTCCCGACGACGTACGGATGTCGAACTGGGCGATCCGCTCGGTCGCGGAGGCGGCGATGGCCGCCGGCCGCAGCGCCAGGCCGGAGCCGAACGGCGGCTGGTCGTACAGGTCGAGCACCAGGTTCTCGGCGACGGTGAATTCCTTGACGACGCCGTCGACGCTGCGGTCCTCCGGCACGTAGCCGACCCCGGCGCGCAGCACCCGTTTGGTGCTCCAGCCGTCGATGCGTTCGCCGTTGAGGGTGACCGTGCCGGCCGCCGCCGGCAGCAGACCCATGATCGCCTCAACGAGTTCAGTCTGGCCGTTGCCCTGCACTCCGGCGATGCCGAGCACCTCGCCGGCCCGTACGGTCAGGTCGACCCCGTCGACCACCCGCACGCCGCGCTCGTCGGCGACGACCAGGCCGGCCACCTCGAGCACCGGGCCGCCCGGCTGCGCCGGGGACTTGTCCACGGTCAGGCTGACGCTGCGGCCGACCATCAGCGCGGCCAGTTCGTCGCGGCTGGCGGTCGGCTCGGCGGTGGCGACCGTACGGCCCCGCCGGATCACCGTGATCCGGTCGGCGATCGCCTTCACCTCGCCGAGCTTGTGGGTGATGAAGACGATCGACTTGCCGGCCGCCTTCAGCGACCGCATGACGGTGAGCAGGTCCTCGGTCTCCTGTGGGGTGAGCACGGCGGTCGGCTCGTCGAGGATCAGCAGGTCGACGTCGCGGGTCAGCGCCTTGACGATCTCCACCCGCTGCTGGATGCCGACCGGCAGGTCCTCGATAACCGCGTCCGGCTCGACCGCCAGGCCGTACCGGTTCGAGACGTCGGCCACCTCGGCGCGGGCCCGGCGCTGGTCGAGGAAGCCGAGCAGCCCGCCCCGGGTGCGTTCGGCACCGAGCATGACGTTCTCCGCCACGGTGAGCACCGGCACCAGCATGAAGTGCTGGTGCACCATGCCGATGCCGGCGGTGATGGCGTCCCGTGGGCTGCGGATCTTGATCGGGGTGCCGTCCACCAGGATCTCGCCCTCGTCCGGCTGCAGCAGCCCGTAGAGGACGTTCATCAGGGTCGACTTGCCGGCGCCGTTCTCGCCCAGCAGGGCGTGGATCTCGCCGGGCTCGACGGTCAGGTCGATGTGGTCGTTGGCGACCAGGTCGCCGAAGCGTTTGGTGATGCCGCGCAGTTCGAGTCTCAGCGGAGCCTCCCGGGGAGACTCCGGGCCACCGGCGGGTGCCCGGAGGGGTCGATGGCTGAGGCCGCCCCTGTCACCGGGGTCTGTGGACCCCGGTGACAGGGGCGGGGTGTCGCTCGCGGGGCGTGCCGGGGCAGCCCCGGCACGCCGGCCGCCGGCTACTCCGGCTGCGCGTCGGAGGTGACCTCGATGGTGCCGGCGATGATGTCCGCCTTGAGCTGCTCGACCTCGGCCTTCAGCTCGTCGGAGACGCGGTCGTCGAACTCGTTGTACGGGGCCAGCGAGACGCCGTTGTTCTCCAGGTTCCCCAGGTAGCCCGGGTCGGCGGCGAGCTCGTCGCCGTTCGCGCCGGCCAGCACGGCCTGCTTCACCGCGTCCGGGATGTTCTTGACCACGGTGGTCAGGAAGGTGTCGCAGTACTGCTCGGCGCTCTGGCAGCCGTCGACGTCGACCCAGATGACGCTGTACGCGCCACCGGCGGCCTGCGCGGCGGCGGCGGTGCCGAGCCCGGCGCCACCGGCGACCGGCATGATCACATCGGCGCCCTGGGCGACCAGGCTGTCGCCGACCTTCTTGCCCTCGTCCTGCTTGACGAAGTCGTTGGTGAACGAGCCGTTCTGGGTCGCCTTGTCCCAGCCGAGCACCTGCACGTCGGCGCTCTTGACCTCGTTGTAGTGGGCGACGCCGTCGACGAAGCCGTCCATGAAGATGGTCACCGGCGGGATCGGCAGGCCGCCGTAGGTGCCGACGATGCCGCTCTCGGAGAACCCGGCCGCCAGGTAGCCGGCGAGGAACGCGGCCTGGGCGGTGTCGAACTGCATCGGGTAGACGTTGGCCAGGTCGGTCGTGGCGTCGACGATGCCGAACTGCTGGTCCGGGTTGGCCTCGGCGACCGCGATGGTGGCGTCGCGCATCAGGCCGCCGACGGCGAGGATGAAGTCGCAGTCCCCGGTGACGTAGCCGGTCAGGTTCGGCTCGTAGTCGGCCTCGGCGCTGGAGGCGACGTAGTCGCCGTCGACCGCGTCGTTCTCGCTCTGCGCCGCCTCGATCCCGGCCCAGGCCGAGGCGTTGAAGGACCGGTCGTCGATGCCGCCGACGTCGGTCACCATGCACGCCTTGTACGCCTCGGTGGGCTCGCCACCGGTGCCGTCCGTGCCTTCGTTATCGGGTGCCTCGCCGCACGCGGCAGCGGTGAGCGCCAGCCCACCCGCCGCGATCATCGAGACGATCCGCATCCCACGCGTAGCGCGCAAGACGGTCTCCTTCCATTGCACACCGCAGACTGTCGCGGCATCGCGTCCCCACCCGGCCGGTCGGACCGGACGTACTTTGGACGGGAGCGTACGCGCGGTCCCGTCCACCGGCCGACAATCGTGCACGACTGTTGAGCCGCCGTTACCCTCGCGTAACTCTCCCGCGCGGGAGATCACCCGCGGATCCGCAGGGTCGCTCCCGCCGCCGACCCTATAAGGGGCGGCAGCGGGTCGTCGGCGGTTCACCCGGTCGTGACCGGGGCAGGTGACGGCACGGTCGGTCGCGGTACGGTGGCGTGGCGTCAGCGCCAGAAGACGGCGACGGCGGCGTTGACCAACGTCAGCACGATGATCGCCAGGAAATGCCCCTTGTTGACCGATTCGCGCTTACGGGAGAAGAAGACCATCGCCAGGATGGCGAGCCCGAGCACCAGTTTGGTAACGAGTTTCGCCGGGGCCGGCTCGGCGCCGTCCCGCAACGGCGCGGACAGCCCGATGCCGGTGACGACCTGGATCACCGCGCCCCAGAGCATCGCCGGGTTGATCCGGATGCGACCGCTGAACCACTGGGCGACAGCCCCACCGAGTAGCAACGCGAACCCGATCAGGTGGGCGTAGAGCAGTACGAGTCTGAGAGCTTCCACTTGCTCATCCTCGCGCACCGTGCCGTTCCCGGCCGCCCCCGGGTCCGGCACGTCCTACCCAATCAGAGCAGCGGGCAGCTGTCGATGTACTCGGAGAAGGCGCGGTCGTCGGCCGGCGGCGGGCAGAGGAACTGCTCGTACCGCAGGTCGTCGTCGACGAACCGCTTCAACCAGGCGACACTGGACGAGGCGATCGTGGCATTCGGGATGTTGGGCGCGAAGTGGCTGGCACCCCGCAGTTCCAGATACGCCGACTCGAGGTCGTCCGGGAAGCTCGCGTGGAACCGTTCCGAGTGGCGCCGTACCGAAGCGATGCCGTCCCGCTCTGCGCCGATGATCATCGTCGGCACCTGCAGGTCGGACCAGTTCTTGGTGAGGTTCCACGGGGTCAACGGGATGGCTGCCCGCAGTTCCGGCCGGGCGTCCGCCGCTTCCAGAGCTCCTCCCCCACCCATCGAGTGTCCGATAACTGCCAACCGGTCGGCATCAACCCGGTCCTGCACCGGACTGTCCTGAGTGAGGAAGTCCAGCGCGGCCAGCATCTGCCGGCCCCGACTGGCCGGCTGGTCGGTCGTCGTGTTCGTGTCGATGTTGAACACCACGAAGCCCTGCGACGCCAGCCTCGGCGCCAGCCACGCCATCGACGACTGCCGGGCGGTGAAACCGGGCGCGATCACCACCCCGCCGAAGGTGCCCTCCGTGGTCGACGTCGGGAAGAAGATGGTCCCACCCCCGAAGCCCGAGGCCTGGGAACGACGTACCACCGTCTCGTCGATGTCGAACGGACCGTTGGCCGCCGTGATGCTGGCCGCCGACGGCGCCGGTCCCCGCTCGAACGGGCTCTCCGCCGCCTGCGCGGTCGGCGCCAGTACGACGCCGGCGGAGATCGCCGCCGCCGCCGCGCCGCCCACGAAGAGGTTCCGCAGCCGGAGCCAGCCCGGCCGGTTGCGCGGGCGGCGCCGCCGCCCGCGCGGCGACCGGTAGGCCGCCGTCGATGCTGTCTGTCCTGTCACGATCCTGCTGCCCTTCCTCGTCGCCACAGGGGTGTTTACGCAGGTCAATAGGGTTGTCCTGCACCTGTCGCAACTCGGGGTACGGCGGTCGGACACCGGCGGATCATGGGATTGGCCGAACGTCTGAACACCTCGGTACGGACAGCCAGGTACCGCTGCTGTCCTGGTGATCGGAGGTGGTCCCGCTCCCTCTCAGCACGCTCACAGCGTGCCTGCACCATCATCGCCACATGCGAGCGGTGATGTTCGACGCGTACGGCCCGCCCGACGTACTCACCCAGGTCGACCTGCCGACCCCCGTGCCCCGTGGCGACCAGGTGCTGGTCCGGGTGCACGCCACCACTGTGACGTCCGCCGAGTGCGGGATGCGCAGGGGCGAACCCCGCTGGGGCCGGGCAATCATCGGCGTACGGCGTCCACGCAAGGGGATCCGGGTGCTCGGGCTGGAGTTCGCCGGCGAGGTCACCGCGACCGGGCCGGCGACCAGCCGGTTCCGGGTCGGCGACCGGGTCTTCGGCTTCACCGGCTTCGGTGTCGGGGCGAACGCCGAGTACAAGTGCCTGCCGGAGCGGGCGTCGATGACGACGATGCCGGCGAACGTGACGTATCCGCAGGCGGCTGCGACCGTCGACGGCTTCACCACCGCCTGGCACTTCCTGCACGACCTGGCCGACCTGCGTCCCGGTCAGAAGGTGCTGGTCGTCGGCGCCTCCGGCAGCATCGGCACGTACGCCGTCCAGCTCGCGAAGCACCTCGGCGCCGAGGTGCACGGCGTGTGCAGCGGCCGCAACGCCGAACTGGTCCGCTCGCTCGGCGCACACCGGGTGTTCGACTACACCGCCGAGGACTTCACCGCCAGCGGCGAACGCTACGACGTGGTCTTCGACACCGTAGGTCGCAGCTCATTCGCCCGGTGCCGGCCGGTGCTGAACCGGCGCGGCCGCTACCTGCCGACGACCGGGCTGATGACGAACAGCCTGCTGGCTGCCGGCACGGCCGTCACCGGCGGCCGGCGGGTCCGGACCGGGATGTCGGTACGCAAGCACGCCGCCCTGGCCGCGCTGCGGGACCTGCTCGGCGACGGCCGGCTCCGGGTCGTCATCGACCGCAGCTACCCGTTGGCCGAGATCGTCGAGGCCCACCGGTACGTCGACAGCGGGCACAAGGTCGGCAACGTCGTGATCACCGTCGCGGACAGCGATGCCCCGGCTACCTAGTTGCGGAGACAGGCGATCACGCTAATCTCCGCTTGAAGCAGCTCGTCGAGAAGCGTTTCCTGCGACAGCTCGTCCCACGCCACCGCATCAGGACCATCGAGCACCGGCGCGGCCTACCTGCCCGCCCATTCCCGGGCATTTGCCGCGCGTAGCAGGGTCGGTGCCGAGTCGGCTCCGATCCGCGGGTGGATCGCCCTGAGGTAGCCGGCCTGCCCGGTCAGGGCCTTCCGGAGGCTGGTCAGCGTGTGCGCGGACTGCGGGACCTGGTTACGTGGGCCGAGTTCCGCGGCCGCGACGAGATCCGGCAGGTCGGCGACCAGGGTCTTGGCGCCGACGTCCATCGCGACCTGGGTCAGCACGAGCTTGTCGGCCGGGTCGAGCATGACGGCGTACCGGGCCACCGGCGAGGTGAACGTGACAGTCTGCGGGACGACATCGTCGTACACCGGTCCGACCAGCCCGAACTCGTCGCCGAGGAAGCTGAACGCGGTTCCCGCTTCCTCGGCGAACGCCTTCTGGACGGTGACGAACCCCTTACCGGCCACCGCACGTCCACCTTCCACCCCGGTCACCCCGACCGGGACCGTCTCCTACGGTCGGACTGTCTCCTACGGTCGGACCTTGGTGACCAACCAGTGGTCACCCACGGGCGCCCACCCGTAGCCCTTGTCCCGAAGGTACTTCAACTCCCGCTGGAACACGTTCCCACCCGCATAGTTCGGAACGTTGGGGTTGGTCACGATCCGCACCTCGTTGCCGTTGGCGAAAGCGTCGTTGATGAACCGCTTGTTCCGCGTCCAGTTCCAGCCACCCACGCCGCCCTTACCGTTGTTCAACGTCCCCCTGATGTTCAGGAAGTCCGCGTCGAAGGCTCCACTGGGCCGATCGAGCATGTACCGCTTGATGTCCGCGAACCGGCCGAGCAACGTGGTCTTCCGGCTGCAGTTGTGCACCAGGACCGGCGCCTCACCAGCAAGGACGTAGTAGGTGTGGACGCCGCCGACGGTGAGGTCGCGCATCCACTTCAGGCCGGTCCACACCCGGACCGCCGCGACCCGCTGGCTGGTCTCGCCGTCCGGACTGCGCAACCGGTCACCCGGACGCAGGTCCGCGGCGTCGGTCCACCTGTTGGTGTCGACATTCCAGAACGGGTGCCGGGCGGTCGTCTCGACCACCGCGCTCTCACCGGTCGTGGTGTCGATGACCGTGACATCGGTCAACTCCCGGTCGACGTGACCGTGCAGCACCCGCACCGGCCGGGCGGAGCTCCGCCCCGTGGCCGGGTCGGTCGCCAGCACCTCGTCACCGAGCTCCACCTCGCCGATCGGCTTGGTGCTGCCGTCGGCCATCCGCACCCGGGTGTCCGGGGCGAAACTGTGCAGCATGCAGCCGGCGGCCCCGTCCGCCGTCCCGTCGGCGGCGTCGTCGACCCGGCTGCCACCAGTCCCGGCGGCGTCGTCGACCCGGCTCCCGCCAGCGCGGGCGGCGTCGTCGGTGTGTTCGGCGGCTTCCCGGGTGGACCGGCTGGAGCCGCGGGACACCGCCCGGGACGCGTCGTCGGCTTTGCGGGTGACCGCCCGGCTGAACGACCGGGCCCCGGCGACGGCCTTCGCGCCGACCCTGGCGGCGGCCTTGCCGAGGCTCGTACCGGCGACCTTCTTCGCCCCGGTGGAGCCGAGCTTGCCGAGGGCTTTACCGGCAGCGGGGCCCATCATCGGCAGGGCGCCGCCGAGGCCACCGGCCAGGCCGCCGATCGCGACGTCCTGCAGCAGCTCCAAGCCTCTCTTGCCGTCGATGAGGCCGGCGACCAGGGCATCGGTCATGCCGCCGACCATGCCGCAGGCGACCGCCCCGACACCGGTCCAACCGATCGCGACCAGGCAGCCGGCCTCGACGACCATGCCGACGATCGCGCCGACGATCGCGGCCTTGTGCTCGACGATCCAGTCATGGGCCGTACGGGCCCACTGTCCGATCTGGTCGAGACCGGCTTCGAATGCCCGGGCGGCGTCCTGGTACGTCTGCTGCACGTTCTGTTTGATGTCGTTGACAAGCTTCGTCGCGTCTTCGTACCGGTCGCCGACCCAGTCGGTGACGTCTTCCCATCTGTCGCCGGCCCAGTCGGTGAAGTCGTCCCAGCCCTTCGTCAACCGCTCTCCGACGTGGCCGGTGGGGTCGACCACCGTCAACGGGCTGCCGTCGCCGTACTGGTAGCGGTTGGCCCGGACCGAGTCCGGCACCGGGCTGACGGTCAGGTTGTCGCGGGCACCGAACTGCGCCGTCACCGGGTCGTACCAGCGGGCATGCATGTTGACCTGCCCGCTGCGGATGTCGGTCCACTCCGACTGGTAGCCGAGGTCACCGAGCATGCCGCTGTCCGCGGTCACCTCACCCAACGGCGAATAGGTGCGGCTGCCGGTCACCGACGCCCCGGCCGGGTTCAACTGGGCGACCACGTCACCGTGCAGATCCGTCCACACCAACCGGCGCGTGGTGTTGTGCCGCGCCCCGACCACACCACCACCCGGATCCCGGGTGAACAACGCGTTGGAACTGTCCCGCGCGAGATGGTTACCCAGACCGGTGTACTCCCAGCCGTCCCGCAACGCCCGACCCAACCCGTCGTAGTCGAACACCCGGGCGTTACCACCCGCCGGAACGTGCTCAACCACCTGGTCGAACGCGTCCGACACCGTCGCCGCACCACCAGCCGCGCTGCGGGTGCCCCGCGCCGTGTACTGGTAACCGACACCGGTACTGTCCGACACAAGGCGGTTACGGGCGTCGTACACGTAGTCGACATCCCCGACCCCGGTCCGGTTCCCCGCCCTGTCGTAGCGGTAACCGACCGTCGTGTTCCCGTCGTCCCACGACGTCAACCGGTCCGCCAGATCGTAGCTGTACGTGTTGACCGTCGTCGACGAGCCACGGGTGACCGTCCTACTGGTCTCGTTACCATTGACGTCCCAGCCGTAGCTGATCGACGCGATCGTCGACCCACCCGACGACACCAACCGGTCACTGGTCAACCGGTGCAGATCGTCGTAGGCGAACACCCGCCGGTTCCCCGACGTCCCGAACGTCATCGACGACACCGCCGACATCACGTCATACGTGTAGCCGATCGCCGTGCCCATGTCCGTGTTGTCCACCGACGCCAACCGGCCCGCACCGTCATACCCGTACTCGGTCAACCCCGCCGCGTCATCCCGCGACGCCATCAACCCGTCCGCCGTGTACGTGAACGCCGCGTCCCCCGACGGACCGGTCACCGACAACGGCAGGCCCCGATCGTCGTACACGACCTGATTGCTGCCCCCCGGCGCGGAGAACTCCACCAACCGACCCGCCGCGTCGTAGCCGTACGTCCGATCCGTGGTGGCCGCCTCCGCACCGGAGCCGGACTGACGCACCAACCGGCCCGCGTCGTCGTAGACCAGGGTCCGCGCCACCCCACCCGGGGCACGCTGCGACACCGGCTGCCCGGCCACGTCGTACACCGTCGTGAACGTCCGGTCCGCAGCATCCGGATACGCCGCCGTCACCGGCTCGATCCGCGACTGCGGCAACCCCCACACGTTGTACGTCGACCGGAACGCCTGACCACGACCGTCAGTGAACCGCGTCGGATTCCCCGCCAGGTCATACCCGAACGACGACTCGATCGTCGTCGCCGCATCCACCGGCTCGGACTGCGTCCGCAACAACCCCGCCGCGTCATAACCGAACCGCGTCACCGTGCCCCGCGCGTCCGTCGCCGACACGGTGTTGCCGGCGGCGTCGTAGGTCCAACTCGACGTGGCCAACGCCGCCCCGCCGGACGCCCGGAACGCCGCCGCAGACACCGGCCGGGACAACATGTCGTAACCCGTGGTGGTGTACGTACCGTCCGGATTGACCTCCTTCACCGCACGACCCAACCCGTCGTGGACGACACCCCGGGTCTGCCCCGCACCGTCGACCACACCCGTCACCTCACCAGCAGCGTTGTAGCCGTACCCGACCGTCACCCCCGCCGGCGACCGCACCGACGACAACCGCCCGGCGGCGTCATAACCCACCGTCGTCGTGTGCACCTGACCGGTCTGCCGCACCGCCTCACTCACACTCGTGACCCGACCCAGGAAGTCGTAACCACTACCGGCCACCGCACCCGTCGGATCCGTGACCGCCAACACATTGCCCACCAGGTCGTAGCGCGCCGTCGACGTGCCACCGTCCGGCGCCACCCGCGTCACCACCCGACCCAACTGGTCATAGTCGAACTCCGTGACCCGGCCAAGCGGATCCGTCTGCGACACCACCTGCCCCAGACTGTCGTAACTCGCCGTCCTGACCGGAGTGACCGGGGTCAAACTCCCCGGCGGCGTGTAGCTCGGCAACCGCACCTCCACCGGCCGACCCACCCGATCCACCCCGAACGTCGTCACCGCCCCGTTCGGATCCGACTCCGCAACCACCTCACCGAACGTGTTGTAACCAACCCGCTCCACCGGCCGGGCCGACACCACCGGACCATCCAACTCACCCGACTCCACCTGCACCGCCGGACCCGTCGTCACCACCGGACGATCCGCCTCGTCATACTCCACAAACGTCGCCTGACCCAACGGATCCACCACCGACGTCGCCAGACCCGCCTCATCAACCACATAACTCGTCCGCGACACCCCCGCATCCGCCACCGGCACCGCACCCGCCATCACCCCAGCGGCCCAGCCGTCGTCGCCCGGCACCCCCTGATAGATCTGCAGATCGGAGACGGCCCCCTTGAGCCCGCCACCGATCCGCAGACCGCCCCGCGCCTGGTTGCTCAGCGCCAAAAAGTGACCGATGTAGACGCCGTCGAGGTACACCGTGGTCGATCCGGAGAGCGGGTTCAGCCCGATGGCCACGTGCTGCCACTCGCCCGCCTGCACCGTGCCCTGGCCGAAGGTCTGATCGCGGGTCACGTAGGCGCCCGGGCCCACCTGCTCGGTCATGGTCATCCGCCATCCATCGGTGGCGGAGTCGAAGCTCAGTTGCAAGGCGGCAAGGAACGCGGTCCGACCCAGGCGGGCGGAGCCGGGTATCTCCAGTACCAGAGCGTCAGCCGCGACGTCGTCCACCTTCACCCAGGCGGCGACCGTGTACGGCCGGGTGGTGTCCACCACCGGCGCATCGGTGACGATCCGCGACGACGAACCATTGAACGACGCGACCCGACCCCGCTCGGCATCCGACGCCCAGACCACGTCCGTGGCCGTACCCGGACTGTTACCCGCCGAGTCAGCGGCCGTCGTCCCACCCGCCTCGTCCAACCGCCACCGCGCCACCGGCGTCACCATCCGGTCCGCCGACAGATACCGGGTCTGCGACACCGGACGACCCAACACGTCATACGCATAATCGACGACCGACAACGCCTCCCCCGCAGCGTCCCGATCCACCCGCGACAACACCCGGTCAGCCGGCGACAACGCCACCTCGGACACCCGCTCCAGGCCGCCCGGATCCAGCACACTCCGCACCTGCCGACCCGCAGCGTCGTACTCGAACGCCGTCACCGTCGCACCGTTGTCGGTGACCTGCTCAACCAGGTTCCCCGCCGCGTCGTAACCGTTGCCCTCCAGCAGGAACGAACTGTCACCGTCGGAGCGGGTCACCGACGCCGTCCGCCCATCATCGGTATACGTGTACCGCGTCACAAAGCCCATCGCGTCCGTGGCCGACGCCAACCGACCCGCCGGGTCGTACACGTTCGACTCCACCACCAGATCCACCGGATCCGTCGGATCATTCGGATCCCCGGTGAACCCCTTCACCGTCCGCGACAGCACATTCCCGTTGACATCCACCTCGTAGGCGTTCACCACACCGTCCGGATCGGTCTGCTCCACCAGGTGCCCGTACACGTCATAGCCGTAGCCGGTCACCGCGCCCTCGGCGTCCACCGACGCCGACCGACGACCGTGCCAGTCGTACGACCAGGTACTGACCCGGGCCACATCCCCACCCGACGCGTCACTCACCCGCTCCTCCACCAGGAACCCGTCCACGCTGTACGAAAAACGCGTCACCGCCCGATGCACCGCACCCGACACCCGGTCCGTCACCGCCGGACCCGTCCGCGTCACCACCCGACCCACCGAGTCGTACGTGAACGACGTCGTCCGCCCCTGCGGAAACGACGACGTCACCACCGTCTCCGTCAACGTCCGACCCAACCCGTCGTACGTGAACGTCGTCTCCGCATTCGCCGCGTCCAACACCCCGGCCACGTCACCCGCCGTGGTGTACGTGATCTCCTGGGATCCGGCGGAGAAGTCCAGCACCCGCAAAGGCATACCTGCCGACCTGCCAGACACGCCATAGGTGATTCTCATCTGCCGGCCGACCGGGTCCCGCAACTCGGTCAGGTTGCCCTTGTGGTCGTATGAGTAGCGGCTGAGGTATTCGTTGTCCTGCGCGCTATCCGAGCCCGGGCCGCGCAGCTCAATCAGCCGGTCGTTCCGCGGATCCGCCACGTTGTCGCTGTTCCAGAAGTAGCGGTAGTAGCTGCTGGAACACTTGTCCGCGGCCTGATCCTGGCAGGTCACCTCCTGGATGGTGTTGCCCCGCTCGTCCTGCACCGACCGGGTCACGTTCCCGTTCGGGTCGTACACCAGACTCGTGAACCCACCCGTGTCATAGCCGTACAACGTCGTCTGACCCAACGCGTCGGTCTGCGACACCCTCCGCCCCGACACCAGGTCGTACGAGTACGACACCTCGTTGCCACCCGGACCGGTCACCGACACGATCTTCACCGGATTCGACACCGTCGTCGTCTGCACGTGCTCCGCCGCCTCGTCGACCCGCACCGCACCCGGCGGCAACACCTCGACCGGCAACCCACCCGCCGCCGTCTCCGACAACGACGACTCGGCAACCTCATCGCCCGCCGCAGTCACTACCAACGGCACCGTCCGACCCACCGACTCGTAGTGCAACGCCACCTCGTCCGCGCTCAACGCCCGGTCGTAGAGCGCGACCTCCGCCAACGAACCCGCGTAGAGCGCGACCCATATTTCCTCCGGGAACCCCGACCAACCGTTGTCCACGTACCCCGCGCCCAGGCTCGCGCGGCTGAGCGGAGGTGCCCCGTCGAACGGCTCGGCACTCGTGGTGGTCTGCACGTGCACGCCGTCCAGGTACAGCGACTGGGCCGTGCCGGTGGATTCCTTGCTCGCGGTCAGCACCGCGTGGTGCCACTTGCCGTCGTTGACCGGCACCGCCGACACCAACGCGAACGCCCACGACTGATTGGCCTGGTCGTTGCAGTTGCGGATCGCCAGCTGGGTGCCGTCCGTAGTCAACGAGCCGGGCACCTCCAGGCAACGGCCGGCACCCACATTGCGCCATGCGTCCCGGTCCGGCGCCCACTGCTGCCTCGAGCTGCTCGAACAGTCCTGCACCTGGACCAGGGTGCCGTTGCCGGTCGCCTGACCGGTCAGACCCAGACATTTGGTGCCTTGGCGCAGCTGCTGGCTTTCGCGGTCGAAGAGCCAGCTCTGCTCCCACTCACCGTTGCAGGTGCGCAGCCGCACGCTGTTGTCGGCCTTGTCCCACTCCGCGCACTTGCCGGCGATCCCCGTCAACGGCCCGTTCGGATCTTCCGACGGCGTCAGCCCCCGCAACCGGCCGTCGGCGTCGATCCACAGCGCCGGCGAAGGGATGCCACCGAGCGTGGGCAGCGGCGCGCCCACCAGTACCCCGCTGGTCGCCGTGGTCCTGAACCACAGCTCCTGGGACCGCGGCCCCGCCGGCATCACCCGCCCCCCTGGCACGTACACCGACGACGATTCCCCGTCGAACTCCGCCGCCGTTCCGTCCGCGAACGGACCCGCCGCCCCCAACCTCACCGACTCGAACGAATCACTCGGCTGTCGCGTCTCGTTGACAGGTTGCGCACCGGCCGCATCCCGCAACCGCCAGTAGTCCGTCGGCTCGGAGGACAGCACCGCCGCGGCGTACACAGCGCTCGTCCCCGCCACCCGCGGCGTCCCCAACCCCCAGGTCCCACCGTTGCTGTCGGTCACCGACGCCAGCTTCCCGGTCACCGAATCCATCGACAGCGACGCCAGCGTCCGCCCTTCGGCGCTGGTCACCTTCGACAGCTGCCAGCTCTGGCTCGTCGCCGCCGTGTACAGCTCGGTGACGTCCGCTCCGGTCAGCGAGTGGTCGAAGTACGCGACGTCCGCGACCTGCCCGTCGAAGAAGTTCGCGAATCCGAGGTGGACAACGGGGTTGTGAAGGCTCTGGTCCGGCCATTTTCCACCCAGGAACCCGGCGCCGACGTACTCGTTGGCCGCCCCACCGTACTGGAACATGTCGATGATGCCGTCGGCGGTGTCCTGGCGCGCTCCGTCGAGGTAGAGCGCCTGGCTGTCACCCGCTCCGGCCAGCACCGCGTGATGCCACTGCCCGTCGTCGACCCGCTGGGCGGTCACCATCGTGTCGAACTCGCCGTCCCAGAACTTCGCCCGCAGCTTGCCGCTCGCGCCGACGTACATCACCGGTGTGAAGCCGTCCTCCGTACTTCCCGCTGTGATCGGATCCTTCTGGTACGAGTAGAGCACCTGATCGGTGTCGGTCGTCCGGAACCACAGACTGATCGACTGGTAGGCCCCGTCGGTCACCAGCCGACGGGGCAACCGCACCCGCGACGACGAACCGTTGAAGTCGGTCGACGCGGAGGTCGATCCCGACCACACCCCCGGCACCACGCCCGCCGACGTGTTCTGGTGGAACCCCAGGTCGGTGCCGCCGTTGTCCAGCACGCTGCTGGTCGCCCACCTCTCGCCGGCGGGTTCGTTCAACCGCCAGTACGACGACGGCGCGTGGTTCAGCACCGCGTTCGCCCCCTGGTTGACGCTGTTACCCCAGGTGTACGTGGTACACGACGCCGTCGGCGGACACACCTTCGTCAACCGGTCATGACTGCCGTACGTGTACTCCCACACGTACCCACCGCCACCGGCGGTCGGCGGGTCCGTCGTCACCTTCGTCACATGCGACCCGACCGACGGACTCGCCGTCGCCCCCCAGGTCAACGTCAGCGACCGCCCCGACGCGCTGGTCAGCTTCGACACCAGCCCACTGCCGTTGTAGGTCAACGTCAGGGTGTTCCCGTTCGCGTCGCTCACCGAGGTGAGCTTGAAGACCCCGCCACCGGCGGCCCGGCCGAACACGTACGTCGTCCCGTGTTTGACGGTCAACCGGTACCCGGTCACCGTGGTCCCGGACTTCACCGCGGTCAACACCTCATGCCGCCCCGACGGTGGCGCGAACGACCCGTCCGTGTTCGGCCCGAACCCTGCTGCCGACCCGTCCGGATAGGTGACCGTCGCGGTGCGCAACAGGCCGGTCCAGTTCCGGCGTTCCACCACCTGGGTGTCGAGCAGGCTCGACCAGCCCTGCCCGAACGCCCCCGACCGACGGGTGTCCAGGCTGTTGTACGACCGGGTGATCTCCAATGCCGGCCCCAGCCCGGCGACCTGCGCGTCCGTCGCCGACGTGGTGTAGTTGCCGATCTCCGGGTGGTAGCCCACCCCCGGGTTCTGCACCAACCGCGACCCCAACGCCGGCTGCGGCGCCCGCGTGTAGAACGCGTACTTCGGGTACCGCGCGCCGAGGACACCGTTGACAATTGCCCCAATAATGTCCTCGGGCTGCACCGACCACGAATACGTCTGGTTCCATTCCAACACGCCGGGCGGAATGGTGAGCGAGGCAGATTTCATCCCCGGTGGTTGCGCTGCGGTCCCGGAGAAGATGACGTCACCGTCACTGTCATGGACGTAGATGTGGTAGACCATGCCGAAAACGCCGTCCAGGTCGCGACCCGACATCAGCAGCTCCGGCGTCAGCGTCGAGATCACCGTCCCGGGTCCCGGGGAGCGTGCCTCGACCAGCGGTGCCAGGTTGCCGCTCAGCTCCAGCACCAGCTTGGGCGCGTACTGTCCGGAGCCGTAGTCGGACGAGGTGAACAGCGCCCAGGTGACCGGACTCGTCGCCGCCACGGCGTCCAGCGCGAGCCCGAAGTTCGGGGCACCGAGCGCCCACCCGCCGATCAGCGACCTCCCCAGCCCGTACGTCCCCCACCGGCCGACGGACGGATTCACCGACGAGTTGGTGCACACCGCCTGCGCCCAGGCCGACTCGACCAGGCTGGGCGCGTACCTCGTGTCGACGCCCGGCCCGGGATAGGAGGCGGTCGCCAACTCGTCGACCGTCCACTCCTTCTCGACCAGGTGGCTGCCCACCGGCAGCTGTTCACAGACCGGCCGGTAGGTCAGGTACAGCTCGAGCCGTGCGTTACGGATCGTCGGCGTCGCGTTGATCAACTCCGACGAGATGTCGAATTCGAGGAAGGTGCGGGCCTTGACTCCGTCCTCGTCCACCCCGATCGCCAGGTAGTTGCCGTCCTGCACGGTCTCGTCGGTGTCCGGGTCGCTGTCGACGAACACGTCGCCGTCGGTGTCGACCTCGGAGTCGGCCAGCACGGTCGGGTCGACCCGCACCGGGAACACCCGGGCCGGGTCGGTCAGCCAGGCCCGGTCCGCGACCAGCCTGATCGCCGGCCCGCCGTCGACCTCCACCAGCTCCATCGACACCGCCGGCGACTGGGCCGGCAGGCCTGTTTTCGCGTCGACCGACGAGTCCAGCATGAACGGCGCCGGAATCGACCCGGCCACCTCGCCCGCGTCGTCGACCAGCTCGATCGATCCGCCGTCGCCGGCCCGGACCGTCAACCCGGCAAGGACGAGCGGGAACACCCATTCCGACGCCGCGCGCGGTGACGCCAGGATCAGCGTCTCCTTCACCCCGTCCGGCCGTGCCACCAGCTCCAGATCGGTGCCCGGCAGCACCTTCGGATAGATCGCGGTCGCACCGGTCACGGTCGGCGTCACCGCCGCCGCACCGGCCAGACTCCACCCCAGTGACCCGCCCGCCGGCAGGGTCAGCTCCACCAGCGGCTCAGGCGAGGCCTCGGCCGTGTCGGCCAGCGAGATCCCCAGCGAGTTGTCCGTCACCGTCCACCGGTCGCCGCGCCGCGTCAACGTCGAGTCGATCGGCCGCCACGACCCGTCCGCCGCCTGGTAGTTGACCCGCCCGGTAGAGATCTCCGCCGTCTTCGAACCGTCGGCGTTGACGTACACGTCCATGTTCGACCGCGACGCCCGCGCGTCCCGCCGGCTCGTCTCGGGCTCGAACTGACTCCCGGTGTCCGGTGTCACCGTCCGGTCCACCGCCGGCTGCGTCGCCCACCCGGGGAGACCGTCGACCAGCTCCTGCGCCGAGCCCGCGCCACCGGACGCCCGGGTCGCCGCCGACGACACGTAGCCGCCCGGGCCGGCACCGTCACCGACCCGCGCCGTCGGCAGCTCCACCGGCGACCCGCTCAACCCCAGCAGCCACGACGGCCGATCGGTGAGCCAGGAGGTCAACCAGCCGATCGGGAACTCGCCACCCGGCTGCACCGCGCCCGGCGGCGCCGACGCGGTCAGCCCGACCAGCACCACCAGGGCGGTCGCCACCCCGGCCACCGAACGCTGCCAGACGGCACGCAGCCGCGCCTGCTCTGCTCGAGTCCACTGCTGAGTACTCCGGCCCGTGCCCATCGGCGGCGACCTTCCCCTTGGCATTGCGATCCGTCAATCGGATCGCAGTACATCGTCGGGTACAGGTGCCCGGGAAGCTTGAGGAAGATCTGAGGAGATTGTTCGCCGTTCGCCCGGGAACTTCGCGACAGACTCCACCCAGAGTTCGTCGATAGTCCTCGAAGGACGAAGCTGGTAACTCAGCCCGACGGATGCTGAGCAGGTGTCGGGTCGCTGCGGATGGCTGGTGACGGTGCTGGTCCGGCTCGATCGAGGCGGGTTGCGGTGATGTATGCGAGCAGCAGACCGACAGCGATCGCACCCGGTAGGTACGGCAGACCGTCGTAGGCTCGCCCGTACTCCATCGGAAAGAGCACAAGCAGGGACAGAGCGAGACTGACGGTCAGCGTGCCGGACACGGCGAGGACACCGACGACGAACAGCGGTACGGCGAGAAGCAGGTGTTGTCCGAGGCGTCGCGGCCAGGCGGATCGGCTGCGGATCGCGACGATCGTCCAGGCCGCTACGGGAACCGCCAATCCCGGTACGGCCATGATGGCGAGGAAGTCGACCATGGGCCGTTCACCGGAGAGGGTGGGCTCGGGAGAGTACTGGTAGTAGAGGACCCCACCGACGGCGGTCAGCAGTGCGAAGGTGGCAGGTGGCCGCCAGTACGGCCGGCTCGGCTGACGGCTGGAGGTCGCCAGGACACCCATCGCGGCGACAACGGCCAGTACGGTCGGCAGGCCCACCGCGACCAGCAGCAGGGCGGCTGGTGCCTGCCTGTCCCCCAGATACAGCCGGGCGAGGAAACCACCCGGGACGAGGAACGCGGCCAGCACGGTGATGGTGATGACGAGCCGGCGTGGTCGCCGGGGTGGCCGCCGGGTCATGGCCGAGCTCGTCGCGGCCGTCCAGACGGCGATGCCGAGGATGAGCCCGCCCGCAGCGAGCCAGGGCAGCAGCCGGGGTGTCGTCCAGCCGCCGCGCACCACTGCCATGTTGACCCCCAGCAGTACGGCAGAGCCGGCCAATGTCGGCAACAGTGGTCGGCCACGGTAGGCGGCGGCGAGGAGCAGGCACAGCGCGGCACAGACGATGCCGGAGAGCTGAAGCTCGTGCATCCACACCCGCCCCTCCTCACTTGACCATTCCGGCCAGCCGGCGGGTTGTGGGGGCACCACCGAGCCGTCCGGCATGATCCGGCTGGGCCAGGAGTTCTGCACCCCGATGTTGGGAGTCAGGTAGGTCAGCGTCACTGCCCAGGCCACGACCGAGTAGATCGCGCCTGCCAATGCGACCCGGTGCCACCACGGACCGCGCGCGGGGGCCGGCATCTCGCTGGCCGCGACATGGTCGGGCTCGGTCGCGGATGTGGTCGCGGACGGCGCCGTAGTCGCCGTCGCGGGCGCGGCGGAGTTGAGTGGTCTGGCCAGGCGGATCGTGTGGGCCAGGGCAAGCACCACCGCGGTAAGTACGAAGGTGGGTACGCTCGGCAGGACGGTCTCGATCGGCAGTGAGTCGGACCGGTTCTGGTATCCCACGAGCGGGATCGGGTCGCGGCCGAGGTAGGCAAGCCACCACCAGGGCTGCCCGGTCGCCACGGCCGGTGTCCGCGACGCCAGGAGCACCATGGCGTAGGTGCTGGCCAGCGTGAGGGCGGGGGCAGCGAGCCCTGTCAGGATGATGGCCACGATGACGGCCGGCACCGGCCGCCGTACTCGGCGGGACAGCAGGGCGATGCCCGCCGCCACCGGCGGGAGCAGCACTGCCAGGCACAGGGCTGCGCCGACGGCGAACAGGGCGCTGTCCCAGACCTGGTTCGCGGCACGGGCGAGCACATCGACGGCGAGCAGGCCGGCGATCACCGGTAGTGTCGCCGATCCGGAGCCCGCCACACCGAGCGCCCGGCCGGCACGCCGCCGCAGCAGCCGCCGGGCCAGCAGCGTGCCGACCACTGCCGCGATGGCGACCTGAACCACATAGTTCATGACAATGTAGGAGACGGCTGCGGTCGTCGGCGTACGAGTCACCACATCGATCAGCCGGCTGAGGAGGACCACCGCTGCCATTGCCAGCACCAGGCTGAACAGGGGTGCGAGGAACAACCATCCCGCGTGTATCTGGGTGGGTGAGGGTCTGGGCAGCCGGGGCAGCGGTACCGGATCCGCACCCGGTGGGCGGGCGAGCGCGAGACTGGCCGCGAAGCGGAGCTGCCGCCACTTCCGCAGCGCAGCGACAGCGCTTTCCTCATGGCCGAGTGCGTACAACTCGCCGGCCCACTCCCGGCTCATCTCCTCGCGCAGGTGTGCCGGCCAACGCCGTGCCGCCACGGCCAGCAGCCAATCGGCGATCCGCTGCGTCAAGGTGCTCACCACCCCGGCGCCGACGTGAAGGTCGCGGCGTCGGCGGCCCGGGTGCCACCGGCGCCGCGCGGGCGCAGTTTCGCCCGCAGGGCGGCGAGCTCGGCGCGGGCCGCCACCGCCCCCTCCGGCGTCAGGCGGTGGTAGCGCCGGGCAGGCCGTCCTTCTCTGCTGGGGTCGATGTCCTCCCAGTCGGCCCGTAGCCAGCCCGCCTCCTGCAGCCGGGCCAGGATCGGATACAAGGTGCCGCTGGGCTGGCCGGTGGCCTGCATGAGTTCCAGGCCGTACCGGCCGGCCTGCGGATCGTCGAGTAGTACCGCCAACACCTGAGCCACGCTGGTGGTGACCCGGACACGCTCAGTCATACGTGGACCATACTCGGTCTTCTACATAGGGGCTATCCCTCAAACTGGTCCGGGCGCCTACCGACGTTGCCTCCGCAACCTCTGATCAGGGCTGCAGCCACCATGGACTGCTGTACGCCACCCCGAAGTCGTTGCACGGGTGCCCGGCCGGGCCGGGCGTCGGGTTGACCAGCTCCGGGTCGGAGACCCGCAGCACGATCCAGTCGCCGTCGGCGACGTCGAGCGGCACCGTGAAGTCGGCGACCGACCCGGAGACGGTGTCGACGACGTCGACGACGGTCGGCACCGACGTCCCGGGACGCAGCACCTGGATCCGCAGCGGCTTGCCGTCCCAGACCGCTCCCCGGTCCAGGTCCACCTGGAACCGGACGTCACCGGCGGCCAGACCGAGGACCCCTCCCATCCGTACGCCGTTGGCGGCCGCGTCGAGCCGCAGGCCGGACACCCGGGTGGCGAAACAGCGGCGGGCCGCCATCGCCTCGAACACCGCCGCGCGGGTGTTCTCGGCGACCCACAGACCGCTTCGGCCCTTGCCTTCGTGGAAGCCCCAGGTGGTGCCGTGCTCGTCGGTGACCCCGGTCAGACCGGGCCGCCAGCCGGCGTTGAGGCAGGCCACCAGCGGCGAGGCCGTCCGGGACGACCAGCCCTCGAACAGGTAGTCGTCGGTGCGGTTGAACATCTCCAGGCCGACGAGCTGCTGCCGCGCCGAGGCGTCGTACGAGAAGTTGTCGAACCGGCCGATCTCCCGGCCCGGGTGGTTGAAGCTGGCCAGGCCACCGGGCCGGCCGGTCAGCCACCGGTAGAGGCTGCCGGGGCTGCCGGCCCGCAGCAGGTCGGCGAAGTCCGAGGTGTTCCACACGTTGATGTGACCCTGCAACGGGTGCGACCACTCGAAGCCACGGATCGCGGTGAACTGACCGGGGTCGTCGGCCGCGTTGGCGAGGTCTCCGGTGGCCCGCCACTCGGACTGGCTGAGCCCGCTGATGGCGAACATCGTCGCGTGGTCGGTGAGCGCGGCGACGTCGAGCCCGGCCTCGCGCATCGAGGCGAACGCGTCGTCGGCGCTGCCGTCCCCGTCGGACATGACGGTGTGGTTGTGCAGGTCGGCGTGGACCAGGGTGGTCCCCTGGCTGATCCGCGACGCCCGGGAGGCGCCGGGTGCGGCCACCGCCGTCGCGCCGGCCGACGTCGCACCGGCTGTCATCGCGGTGGCGGCCCGCGCGGTGCCGGGGACGGCGGCGAGCATCAGCATGCCGCCGGCGGCGGCCAGCATCGATCTGCGTCCGAGGCCACCGGCCGGGTGCGTGGCGGGGTCGATCTGGCCGTACGGTATCTGGCCTGTCTGGTGGTCGTCGGGTGTGTGATGGCAGCGGTGGGGGCGTGATCCACTCATGCCAATCATTAGATCGATATAAGTCTTTCCAGCGCGCTGCGCCGAGTTGTCCGGCAGACGAACACCGCACGTCTCACCCGCCGACTGTGGTTCAGCATGATCACTTAACCTGCAGCTGGGAGAGCATCGGCGTGGCGCCCAGCAGAACGTTAAGTGATCATGGGGGCAGAATGCCTGACTGGCGCGACCCACTTGGCGCCTGGGCAGGGTGCTACCGCGCCGCCGGCCCTATTTGCCATGCTCCGTCGGGCCCATGGCGCGGTAGAAGACGAAGCTGGCGATTCGACCGAGTCGACCGCGGCTGCGGCCGTTCTCCGTACCGCCGGTAAGGCCGGCCTCGGCCAGCGCGGCCAGCACCCGCTCGGGCCGGCTGGCCACCAACCGGGGGTCGTTGTGCAGACATCCGGACCCGTGGCCCGGGGCCGTACCGTCGATGTCGACGACGTGCAGCTGACCGCCGGGGCGCAGCACCCGGCGGACCTCCCGCAGCGCGCGGCCCCGTTCCTCATCGGCCAGGTGGTGCATCATGAGCGCGGACAGCACCCGGTCGACGCTGGCGTCGGGCAGCGGCAGGTCGCCGGCGAAGGCGACCTCGTAGCGGATCGGCAGCTTGGCGCGGGCGGCCTTGCGCTGGGCCAGCCGCAGCGCGCCCTGGTCCGGGTCGATGCCGACGGCATCGACGTCCGGCTGCCGGCGCAGCAGCGCCCGCAGCAGGTTGCCGGTGCCGCAGCCAATCTCCAACACACGCTGGCCGGGCCGGATCTCGGCCCGGTCGAGCAACTGCTGGTGCATCCTCCCCGCGCCGACGAGCCGGCTGAACGGGTCGTAGATCGGCAGCAACCACTGCCGCCCCATCGCGGGCAGGTAGTGCTGGTGCGGACGACTGCCGCTGCCCTGTCCGGTCATGTCACTCTCCTAATGTCGGACGAGATTCGGTCACTCTTCCCAGCATCGGCCACTGACCGCAGCGTGGCATCGGCGAGGTTGTGGAGACGATGCGACAAAGTTCGGATCCGGCTTCCCGCCGACGCGCACACCCACGAATTCGTCGCGCTCTGCTACGCCGAAGGACCGACGCAACGGTGTGCATCGACGATCGGACCTGGCCGGTGACCGACGGGGGATCTGCTCATCGTCGCCCCGGGCCAGGTCGTCTCCTTCGGCGAACGGCCCGAACAGCTCGACATCGACGGCTGGGTGGTGTGGTTCCCCGCCGACGCGGTCCGGCCCGGGACCGCCGGGGCGTACGCCTCGTGGCGGACCCACCCGCTGCTGTTCCCGTTCGCCCGGGGCACCGACCGGGCGCAGCGGCTGCACGTACCCCCGGACGACCGGGCGACCTGGTCCGGGCGCTTCGCCGCGCTCGCCGAGGAGCTGCGGGTGCGACGCGACGGCCACCAGGACGCCGCGCTCGCCCATCTGACCCTGCTGCTGGTGGAGGCGGCCCGGTTGTCGACCAGCGTCGCCGACCAACTGCGAGCCTCGGACGAACCGCTGCTCGCGGCCGTCTTCGACCTGAGCGAACGGCGCATGCAGCAGGCCCGCGTGCTGCTCACCGAGACCTCGCTGACCGTGGCCGCGATCAGCCACCGGGTCGGATACCCCGACGTCAGCTACTTCATCAAGCGGTTCCGGGCCGAACACTCCGTCACCCCCGGCGCAGTGGCGGGCCGCTGCTTCTTCCGTTACGGCAACTGCTTCAGCTCGTCGACAACGGTCCGCCGCACCACCGCCTGGCTGAACGTCACCGTGCCGACCGGGATGATGCTGTCCGGCACCGCCGTGGTGTACACCGACCGCGACCCGAGGTAGGTGTGGTCCTCCCGGTCGAAGATCCACTCGTGGCGGACGCCGGTGCCTTCCTCCACCCGGGCCACCGCGACGCCGCTGCGACCGATCGCGTCGGTCCCATCGTCGCCGATGGTGGTGAACGCCTGGTGGTCCGGGTGGTTGCCCTGCCCCCGCGTCTCGGCGTAGATCCACTCCAGCAGCACCTCCGGATCGATCGGCAGCGTGGTCAGCCGGTCGTACGCGCCGAAATGCGGCACCGCGTCGCTGTCGAGGGCGATGCCGGCCGGCTCGTTCAACTCGTCGACCAGCCAGCCACGGTGGCCGTCCGGCGACAGCCGCACCTGACGCTTGTGCAGCCTTGGCGTACCAGTCGGGGTTTCGCCGGTGTCCGCGTTGAGGGCTTCGTACGTGTCGGCGATCTGGCTTTCGATGTAGATGAACTGGTCCGGCCGTACCGGGCCGGTGGCCCGGGTGGCGGCGACCAGCGCGATCTCGTCGAGCAGCACCGTCGCGCCCTCGGCGGTGCCGGCGTCGGGTCGGCGACCTGCGCCGGGCCGGCGGCGGACTGGTCGGGACCGGCGGTGGTGCCCGCTGGGCCGGCCGGATCGCCGCCGGGGTTCAACGCCAGGCCGACGACGGTCAGACCGGCCAACGCTCGCCGAAGGCGGCGGGGTCACCGGCCCGCGTCCGGGCGCGTAGGACCGTCGTCATGTCCTGTGTCTGTCCGCCACCACCGGCTAGGTTCCCGCTCGGCGGGTCACCACAGCGGCAGCTTCATATTCCCGGCCGGTGTGCCAGGATCGCGTCGTGGCAGTCATCGAGGTCGTCGTCGGCGACATCACCCGTGTGGACGTCGACGCCATCGTCACCGCCGCCAACGAGTCACTGCTCGGCGGCGGTGGTGTCGACGGGGCCGTCCACCGTGCGGCCGGCCCCCGCCTGGCGCGGGCCGGCGGCGCGATCGCCCCCTGCGAGCCGGGCGACGCCAAGGCTACGCCGGCGTTCGACCTCGACCCGCCGGTACGGCACGTCATCCACACTGTCGGGCCGGTCTGGGAAGGCGGCGGCCACGGCGAAGCCGACATCCTGGCCTCCTGCTACCGGCGCAGTCTGCGGGTCGCCGATGGACTCGGCGTGCGGGCGATCGCCTTCCCCGCGATCGCCACCGGCGTGTACGGCTTCCCCGCCGACCAGGCCGCCCGGGTCGCCGCCGTGACCCTCGCGGCCACCCCGACCACCGTCGAACGGATCCGGCTCGTAGCGTTCGACGAGGACACCGCAGGGCACCTCCATGCCGCGCTGGCCTTCAGCTGCTGATCCGACGAGAGGCATCAAGCCGATGTACCGCCGGGGCGTGCCCAGGGCGGACGAGGAAGGAAACACCTCTATGGTGGGCTGATGGCGTCGGTCAAGCAGTTCCAGATCACCTTCGACTGCGCACGACCGGAGCGCGTCGCCCGCTTCTGGTGCGAGGCGCTGGGGTACGTCGTACCGCCGCCCCCGAAGGGGTTCGCCGGTTGGGACGACTTCGACCGCGCACTGCCGCCCGAGCGTCAGGGCTCGGCGTTCGCCTGCGTCGATCCCACCGGGGTGGGTCCACGGCTGTTCTTCCAGCGCGTGCCCGAAGGCAAGACCGTCAAGAACCGGCTGCATCTCGACGTACGGGTCGGCACTGGTCTCGTCGGTGACGAGCGCGTGGCCGCACTCGAGGCCGAATGCGCCCGACTGGTCGCGCTCGGCGCGGTACGCGTACGGCTGCTGCGCGCCGACGGTGTCAGCGAGTCGTGCCTCGTCATGCAGGACGTCGAGGGCAACGAGTTCTGCCTCGACTGAGCAGGAGGAGACGGGTGACCGCCGACCGTACGCGGATCCGGTGACCCGCGACGGCCCCGGTAGGAATGGTCAGGGACGCGGAACCGACCGCACGTCGACCAGGTCGGCCAAGCCGACGAAATCGTCCGGGTTGGTCGTGTAGAGCGGTAGCCCGTTGACCGTCGCCACCGAGGCGATCATCAGATCGGCGAGCCGACGCCGAGGCTTACGGCCGGTGCCGAGCACGGCCGCGCAGATCATCCCGTATGCACGGGCGGCCTCCGCGTCGAACGGCAATGGGTCGAAGGTGGCCTCGGCGTGCTGCAGGACGTTGAGTCGCCTCGCCCGCTCGGCCGGGTCATCGGTGTGATGCGGGCCGGCCGACAACTCCGCGAGGGTGACCGCGCTGATCACGAGTTCGTTCGGCAGGTGGTCGGGGTCGAGCGCGGCCAGATGCACGACGATGTTCGTGTCGATCAGGCCACGACCCGCAGGTGCATCAGTCAAGTTCTCACCAGTCACGATCGAACGGATCCTGGTCGACCGCGTCGTCGAGGTCAGCCCGGAGCCGCTCTGCGTCGAGGACGGGGGCAGTGGCGAAGGCCGCCATCGCCTCGGCCCGTGGGACGAAGGTCCGTCGGCGCAGTGGGATGAGCCGGGCGATCGGGGTGCCGTTGCGGGTGATGACGTACGACTCGCCGCGCTCGACGCCGCGCATGATCGCACCGGACTCGTTGCGTAGCTCGCGCTGGGTGATCTCTCTCGGCATCGGTTCAGCCATAAGCACAGCCTAACAGCTGTGCTACGAGGTGCTACAGCCTCGCCGCCAAAGCCCGACCTCCTGCGGGCTCAGCCGTCGCTGGCCGTACGGCGGCAACCTCGCCAAGTTCGGCCAGCACCCCGACCTGCGGGCGTACCTGCTCGCAATCAGCCGTTGCGCCTCGGCCGCGCTGGCCGATTCCGTGGCCAGCGCGATCGCGTTGACGAGGGTCACCAGGTCGGCCATCGCGACGTCCGGGCGTACGGCTCCGTTGTCGACGGCCCGTCGCAGCAGCGGTTCGCCGGCCGCCACGAGCATCGCGCAGCAGGACTCGTCCTCCGGTGGCTCCTGCAGCAGCGAGGCGACCAGGCCACGGGTGGTCGCGTTGTACGCCGCCAGCTCGCACAGCCAGGTCGTCAGCGCCTGGCCGGCGTCCGGCGGGGCACCACCCCACTCACCCAGGAGGAAGCTTGACCGTCCTTGTCATCGGCACGACCGGCAAGCAGGGCGGGGCCACCGCCCGGGCCCTGCTCGACCGGGGTGTCGCGGTGCGCGCCCTGGTCCGGGGCGACCTGGACGACCCCGCGTCGCTGCTCGCCGCCGCCACCGGGGCCGACGGGGTCTTCTCCATCCCGTAATCTGCAGGGCGACGCCGAGCTCCGCCGGGGCCGCAACGTCGTCGAGGCCGCCCGCAAGGCCGGCGTGGCACAGTTCGTCCACAGCAGCGTCGCCGGCGCTGGCGACTTTCACCGCAACCAGCCCGGCTGGGCCGAGGGTCGCTGGGAACGGCACTACTGGGAGAGCAAGGCGGCCGTCGACGAACTGGTACGCACCGGCGGCTTCGCCCGTTGGACCATCCTCAAGCCCGCGACCTTCATGGAGAACCTGATCGGCTGGTCCTACATGTTCGGCGACTGGTCCAGCGGCACCATCGTCACCGCCTTCGCCGAGGACACCCGCATCGTCTGGGTGGCGGTCGACGACATCGGCCACGCCGCGGCCACCGCCTTCACCACGCCGGGCACCCTCGACGGTCTGGACGTGGAACTCGCCAGCGACCTGCGTACGATGACCGAGGTCGCCGCGATCCTCAGCGAGGTCACCGGTCGGACCGTCACCACCCCGGTCCTCACCCCGGAGGAAGCGGTGGAACGCGGGCTGCCGCCGTTCGCGGTCAACGCCGCCGAGCAGATCAACGAGAACGGCTCCCCCCGCGCGTCCGGAGATCGCCCAGGCGCTCGGCCTGCCCACCACCGACCTGCGCACCTGGGCCCGACGGACGTTCTCCTGACCCGCGCTTGTGGAGGTTCGTCACCTCGATGATGCCCATGGGGACCAGCGTGGCCCGCCGCCGGGGTTGCCGGATCGCCCAGCCGGCACCGAGGTCGGTCGATCCGCGCATCAACCAACCGGTTGACCCCGCAGCCCGGCCGCTGCTGCGCTCCGGCGGCGGGGTCGCTGTCATCACCAACGGTAGGCCGCTGTGGTTCAGCTCGGACCAGGCCGGGTCCGGTTTCACCGGACCCCCTTCGGGCCGTGGCCGGCGCAATACGACGTTCGTCCCGTTGGCCGGCGCGCCGTCCGTCCCTAAGGTGCGACCATGGTCAAGTTCCGGTCCCGCCTCGCCTTCATAGCCGCCCTCTCGACGATCGCCCTGGCCGGGTGCGCCGATTCGGGCTCCCTCACCGAGCCCGACGATACGACCGCCAGTCGCGACGACGGGACCGCTGCGGCTGCCGACACGCAACCGGGGTCCGACACCCCGCCCGGCGACGGCTACGAGCGATCAGACGAAGGCACCGGGACGGTCACCATCGACGGCACCACCCACGAGGACTTCGAGGGCGAGTGCGAGTTCACCAGGAGTTTCGGTGCGCAGCCCGTCCCGGATCCGTTCGCCGAGGACGTCCGGCTCATCCTCGGCGTCGACAACTTCGACTCCGGCGACCCCAACGCCCAGTCGTTCACCGCCATCTCAAATCGGTCGTTCCGGCACGTCAACAGCGAAAGCGGCTTCAAGAGCACCTTCGACTCGATCGACGTCACCGGGCCGGTCACCGAGGGCACGAGTGCGGACATCGCACTGGTGCGGCTGGTGGGCTCGACCAGCGCCGGCTCATCGGTCGAGATGGAGATCGTCTGCGTTCTCGACAAGCCGTGACTCCTGGAAACCATCCGGCCCGCCCGTCAGCCGGGATCCGAGCAGCGCCGCAACCAGAGCCGCCCGGGACTGCACGCCGGCAACGCGGAACGTCGCCTCCAGGTGCTTGCGCACCGTGGAGGCGGTGATGCCCAGCGCCCTGCCGATCTGCGCGTTGGTCGCGCCGGCGATGACCAGCCGGGCGATCTCGGCCTGCCTGCCGGTCAGGCCCAACTCCTGGCAGCGGCGGCGCCGCACGGCGTCCCGGTCGCGGAACATCAGCGAGTACGGGCCGACTGCCGTCGTGGCGACCATCGCCTCGACCGGGCAATCGGCGGCACCGAGCTGGATCGGTCTCGTCATCCTGCCGACCTGCCAGCGCGACCCGATGGTCTCGCGGAGCCGCCGCCAGAACGACGTCGAGGTGAGGTCGGCTCCAACGCGCAGGTCGAGCCCGAGCCGGTCACCGATCGCCACTGCCTCCACGCTCGTGGTCAGCACCGTGCCGCCCTCGGCGAGCCGGACCCCGGTCCAACCGTCCGCTGTCAGGAGGAGGTCGTTGGCGCGGGCCCGTCCCGACCCGCTGACCAGCCTGTGCAGGTTGATCAGGTGCGGACGCAGGTCGCCGAGGACCTGATACTCGTCAGCGCTGAACGGAGTGCCGTCGCGGTTGACCGTGAAAGGCGGTCACCAACCCGGGCTGGTTGAGAACGCCCAGTGCGACCTGACTCTCGACGCCGTTCACGGCGTAGAACTCCCGGAAGAGCTCGGTCTGGCGGAATGTATCGTCCGGGTCGACGTCCGCCCAGGACACCACCGAGCCGTCGCCGCTAGCCATGTGGGCGATCAACGGGTTCTCTAGCGCGAGGCGGCCGAGCAGTGCGGCGTGCCGCTCGAACCATTCGACGCCCGGGTACGGCCACAGGTATCCGGACACCATCTTGGTCCTGAGGTTGACCTCCCTGTACGACGTACTGACACAGGGCACGAGGCGGAACAGTTCGCGACAGCCGGCCTCCGCGAACTCACCAAGGTCGCGGGTCCGGCTGATCGCCTCGACCATCGTCAGGATGGCACCCGACCCGGGGGTGGTCATCGCCGTACCACCGGCACCCGGTCGGTGTCGGAGAGGCGCGACGGTAGGAGGCAACCAACGATGCTCACCCGCACAGTGTGCCCGCCCCTCGCACCTAACGCTCAGTAGCGGTAGTGACGATTGACAGCGCCCAGCACGATGACCCGGCGCTCTCCTACCTGCATGACAGATCTGTCCAGAATCGGGAGTAATGCAGGATGCGCCGCCGCAAGTCACTCCTCGTCACGGTATTCGCTATTCTGTCCGGCGCTGGTTCGGTCGTCCGTCCAGCGGCGGCGGGTCCGGCGCGGGCGAGAGAGCCGCGCTGAAGCGGGCCGCGACCGTGGCGACGGCCGCCCGCAGCTCGGGGCCTTCTTCCACAGTGAAGTCGAACGGGACGACCGCCAGCCATTCCTTGGCGTACATCGTCGGGTTGCGGGTGCTGCCGACCAGGACGCACCGGTCTCCGTCCGGAGTGAGGCGGCCCATTGGCGGCCGGATCCACGGGGCGACCCGCTCCCGCGGCACGTGGAACACGACCCGGGTGCGGTACTGCCAGCCGGCGCCGAGATGGACCTCCAGCGCGGCGACCGGGTCCAGGTCGTCGGGCGGGGTGAAGCCGTGCGGCAGCTGCCGCACGGCCCGGACCCGGTCGATCCGGTACGTGCGTACCGCGTCGGCGCGGTGCGAGTGGCACAGCAGGTACCAGCGTCGGTGCCGGACCACTACCGCCCACGGGTCGACCTCGGCGTCGTACTGCTCGCCGCTCTCGCCGCGATAGGTGATCGCGACCCGGCGCCGGTCGGCGACGGCGGTGACCAGGGCGTTCGTGATGGTCGGGTCCGTACGGGCCGAATGCCGGTCGGGGGTGGCCGAGGCGTACCCCCGCAGGGCCGCCGCCTGCCAGCCGACGCTGTCGGGCAGCGCCCGGATGACCTTGCTGAGTGCCGCGCCGATCGGGTCGTCGGGGTCGATCGCGGCGGGCTGCCCGTCGAGTACGGCCATGACCAGGCCGAGAGCCTGTTCCTGGGTGAAGACCACCGGCGGCAGCCGGGTGCCCCGGCCGAGCCGGTAGCCGCCGTACGGCCCTCGGACCGATTCGACCGGGATGCCGGCCTCCCGGAAGGATGCCGATGTAGCGTCGCGCAGCCCGCTCGGTCACGCCCAGGGCGGCGGCGAGCTGGTCGGCGGTGGTGCCGGGGCGTTCCCGCAGGATTTCGAGCGTCCGGACGGCGCGGGCGGTCGGGCTCGGTCCGGTGCGCACGACGCAGACAGTACCGGAAGTAGAACGTCCGGAATCGCCGTTAGGTTGAGGCCATGACCGCAGAACAGATCGTGCTCATCGGTGGCTTGTGGCTCGACGGGTCGGCGTGGACCGACGTCGCCGCCGAGTTGGAGAAGATGGACCGGCGTCGGGTGCCGGTGACCCTGCCGGGTCAGGCGACGGGAACACGTCGGCGACGCTCGCCGACCAGTTGGCCGCGGTGCTCGCGGCCGTGGACGCGGGACCGGGCAGGTCGGTGGTGGTGGGGCATTCGGCGGCCTGCACCCTGGTCTGGATGGCGGCCGACGCCCGGCCCGAGCGGGTGGCGAAGGTCGTGCTGATCGGTGGCGTCCCGGCGGTCGACGGAGACACGTACGCAGACTTCTTCGAGGTCGACGCCGGTGTCGTGCCGATTCCGGGCTGGGAGCCGTTCGACGGCGCGGACGCGGCCGACCTGGACGAGCAGGCCCGGCGGGACTTCGCGGCGGCGGCGGGTGTGGGCACTATCGTGCTGGCGTGCGCATCCGTTTCGACGTCCCCGCCGATCCCGACTACCCGGGTAAGGCGGCCGCCGCGCTCAGCCGGGTGCGGCTGGCCAAGTACGGCTACATCGGCGCGGTCCTGGCGGCGACCGGGGTGGCCGCTTTCGTCGGCGGGCGGGAGTACGGCTGGGGCGAGCAGTTCTCGCTGCTGTGGATGTCGCTGGTCACCGCCGGTGTGCTGTCGATGCTGTACGGGCCGTGGGTGCGCTCGCGGGCCCGGCGCCGGTCCGGCGAGTACGCGGTCGACGGCGGCTACGACATCACCGACGACACCATCACGATGCGCAGCGGTACGGAGTTCGGCGACATCGCCTGGGACAGGGTCAGCAAGGTGCTCGACACCCCCGGCTTCTGGATCGTGTACGTGGGCCGGATGCCGGCGACCGTGATCCCCCGTGAGTTGATGTCCGCCGACGATGTCGAGACGTTGCGGGACTTCATGGTCAACCGCGGCCTGCTCCAGACCGGGTGACGACGGGCCTCCGCTGGCGCAGGCGCTCTCAGCCGTACCGATCGACGGGCTTTCAGCCGTACCGCTCGACGAGCCCGGTGCCGATCGCGGCCAGCTGGTCCCGCACCCCGGCGGGGCCGGTCACCTCCAGCCATTCGACCTGCCAGGCGAGCTCGCCGGCGAGCGTGTACTCGCTGTAGCCACGGATCACGACCTCGACGCGGCCGTCGGCCGTGGGGCCACCCACCTCGAGCCGGTCGCCGAGCGCCATCCGGAGCGTGCCGATCCCGTCGGGCGCGCAGACCGCCTGGATCTCGACGGGCATCCGCCTGCGGTCGACCTCGTCGGCGATCTCCCGCCAGCTCTCGGCAAGGTCGAAGTCCGCGGGTCGGTGCACCGGATCGTCGGTGGGGTCGACGGACGAGACGCGGTCGATCCGGAAGGTCCGGCGGCCGGTCCCGGTGGTGGCGACGAGGTACCACCACGGATTCTTGGCGACGATGCCCAGCGGGTGGACGGTCCGCTCGCTCACGGTGCCGGTCCTGTCGACGTAGCCGAGCCGCACCTGGACGCCCCGGATCACCGCGTCCTGGAGTTCGTCGAGGAGGCGCGGCGGCGGGCGATCGGCCCGGCCCGCCCCCCATCGTTGCGGGTCGATCGCGATCGACGACGCTGCCGCCTCGGCCGGCGCCCGGAAGGGCTCCGGCAGGGCACGGACGAGCTTGCGCAGCGCGGTTTTCACGGCCGGCGTCGTGGCCGAGGCCGGGCCGGCGACCAGGAACAGGGCGCGGGCCTCGCCTGCGGTCAACCCGGACAGGTCGGTACGGGCACCGCCGACGAGGCGCCAGCCGCCGCCCCGGCCCTGCGTCGAGTACACGGGCACCCCGGCCATGGCCAGGGCGTCGAGGTCGCGGCGGGCGGTGCGTTCGGAGACCTCCAGCTCCCGGGCGACCTCCGCCGCGGTCACCTGCTCGCGCTGTTGCAGCAGCAGGAGTACGGCCACCAGCCGGTCGGTTCGCATGCCGCCAAGATTGTCAGATAAACCGGTCATGAGGTGACCGGTTATGGTCGGCAGGATGGCGACATGAACTTTCCCGAACCCAGTCTTGTCCCCGTCAACGGTGTGAAGCTCGAAGTCTTCGAGGCTGGCCGGCAGAATGCCGGAAAGCCGATCGTGCTCTGTCACGGCTGGCCGGAGCATGCCTACTCGTGGCGTCACCAGATGCCGGCCCTCGCTGAAGCGGGCTACCACGTCATCGTCCCGAACCAGCGCGGCTACGGCAATTCGTCGCGCCCGAGCGAGGTGACCGACTACGACATCGCGCACCTGTCGGGTGATCTCGTCGCGCTGCTCGATCACTACGGGTACGACGATGCCACCTTCGTCGGCCACGACTGGGGTGCGATGGTCGTCTGGGGGCTGACCCTGCTGCATCCGGACCGCGTCAACAAGGTGATCAACCTGAGCCTGCCGTACCAGGAGCGCGGCGAGACGCCCTGGATCGAGCTGATGGAAGCCGTACTCGGCGGCGACTTCTACTTCGTCCACTTCAACCGGCAGCCGGGTGTCGCGGACGCCGTGTTCGACGAGAACACCTACCAGTTCCTGCGCAACCTGTACCGGAAGAACCTGCCCATGGTGCAGCCTCGGCCGGGCATGGCGTTCATCGAGCTGGCCAGGGCGGCAGCACCACTCGGTGAGCCGGTGATGAGCGACAGCGAACTGGCCGTCTTCGTCGCCGCGTTCGAGTCGACCGGGTTCACCGGCAGCATCAACTGGTACCGCAACCTCGACCGCAACTGGCATCTGCTGGCGGACGTCGACCCGATCATCCGACAGCCCACCCTCATGATCTACGGCGACCGGGACACGATCGCCAAGTCCGCCAGGCTGGCGGAGTTCGTGCCCAATGTGGACGTGGTCACCCTGGACTGCGGGCACTGGATCCAGCAGGAGAAGCCGGAAGAGACGACCCGGACGATCCTGACCTGGCTTGAACAGCAGGACGCCACCCGGGACAGGTAGACCCTGACGGCGTCCTGACGACCCAGGGTGGCCGTCGGCCCGAGGAGCTGAACTATCCTTCATGGATGGAAGAGTCCGAAAGCGGATACCGTTGGGAGACCGCCAGCGCAGGACAGATCCCGGCCGGCGCGGCACCCCACGGCTACGAGGAGAACGGCGCGCTGCTCTGGGTGTGCCGCGCCGAGCTGCACGGGGGTATGCACCCGGGCCGGGTCCGTCCTGATCTTGGTGCCGCCCTTATCGCCTGGGGCGGCGCGGAGGTCAGCGTCGACGAGTACGAAGTGCTGATGGATCGCGGCGTCTGGGGCATCGGGTCAGACGGCGCAGTGCCGTCGGACGCGACGCCGGTGGGCCGGGAGCACAGCGGCGAACCGCTCTACGTCGCCCGTGCCGCGGTCGCGCCCGGCGCGCTGCACGTCGGCAAGGTGCGGCCCGCTTTCGGCGCGGCCAACATCGGGTACGGCAAGAACGAACGCACGGTCGCGACGTACGAGGTGCTGCTGGACCCGCAGCCGGCTCCTGCCGCACATGTCGACGACCGCACCGGCGTCCAGATGGAGCCCACCTACGCCGACTTCGGCACCGACCCGGCGCGCACCGGCAACGTGACCATCACCGGCATCGACCGGTCGTGGAACGCCGACGGTCACCTGGCCATCAATGCATGCGGCTCGGTCGAGCTGGAGTTCGACGTGCCCGATCCGGGCGTCGTCGGCGAGGCATGCGTCGCCGTCGTGGCGCTCGCGTCGATGCTCTCCGGCTCGCCCGGACACGCCCCGCTGACCGTTCGCCTCAACGGCAGGCCACTGGCCGACCGGCTGCGGATCCCGAACGGTGGCGGGCTGCCGCAGCGGCTGATCTTCGCCGTCTCGGCCGAGGATCTGCTGGCCGGCCGCAATACGCTGCGGGTGGAAAGCGGTGGCGATGCCAAGAGCATGCTGTGGCTGTACCGGGTGACGATCGACCCGATGCACGCACATGACCAGGCCAGGTCGGCGCTCGAAAGCCAGCTGATCGCAGATCCGGTGCTGAGGTACGCCACCAGCCGGGGTGAGGTCACTCTCTTCATCGACCGGGGCGAGCATTGCCTGCTCGAGCACGTGGCCTGGGCGGACGAGTCCGGCGCCGAGTACGCCGTCACCTTCGAGGCCCAGCAAGCCGCCTTCTACGGCTGGTGTCGCCGGCCGGGCAAGCGACCGAAGGAGTTCCGGGGCCAGCTCATCGAACGTAGTCCCGCCACCAGGGATACCTCGCGATACGTGGCCCAGGAAGGCTGGGGTGGTGGCTGGTATCCCTCGCACGACCTCCTGCTCGCGGTGGGGGTGGGTGGTCGCCCGCTCACCCGGTTGGCCTGGCGCGACAACCGGGGCGGAAACGGCACGATCGCCTTCCGTGACGACACCTTCCTGGGGACCCACCAGCGGGTCGGAGAGGGCCCTGTCGGCTACCGGGGCCGAATGAGGTAGGAGCATCGCTGCCGGGCATCCCGGCCAGGCCGGACCACACCCCCTCACCCACACAGTCGGCCGGGAGCTACCGCTGGTTTCCCGCGCGCAGCCAGGCGATGTAGTCAGCGGCAGCCGCGGCGGTGTCGTACTGGGGGTTGAATCCGGTGTCCTCGCGCAGGCGGGTGATGTCGAGCCAGCTCACCGGGCGGCCTCCGCCCGAGGCAAGTTCGCACTGGAAGCCGGGCTCGACAGAGGCGATCGCGGTGACGACGTCGGCGTTGCTTGTGGCGCGACCAGAGGCGACGTTGTACGTGGAGTTGGTCAGCTTCTCGGCGAGCTGCAGCAGCGCGAGTGCGCGACCGGTGTCCTTGACGTAGAGCAGGTCGAGAGCGTCTTCGGCGTGCGGCGGTGCGAGGAGTCCGGACAGGTCGGGTTCGCTGCGCCGGGCTGCGGCATGAGCCAGGGAGGGCGCGGCGAAGAACGGGTCGGGCAGGTGTCCGCCGGGACCCCAGGTGCCGCAGATGCGGGCGTTGATGATGTCCACGTCGGTCACGTCTGAGAGGTGGCCGGCGAGGAGTTCGGTGATCTTCTTGAACGTCGGGATGGCGTGGACGTGCCCCAAGGGGATCGGCACGTCCTCGGTGAGCGCACCTTCAGAGGTGAAGCCGTAGACGCCGATGGTGCTGGCGGTGACGACGCGGCGCACACCCCAGGTCTGCGCGACGCGGACGATGTTGAGGAACGCCTCCAGGGCTCCTCCCGTCGCTCCGATCGGGTCGACGTCGGTCGCCGGCCAGGGCAGGGCGAGGGCGAGGTGCACGATTCCGGTGATCGGGTACCGCCGGCCGACGGCGAGCAGCGCGTCGAGGTCGGCGACGTCGGCCTGGACGACGTGGATGGGCAGGTCCGCCAGGTGTGGGGGGATTTGGGGGGTGCGGCGCTGGAGCAGGACGCACTCCTCGCCGGCCTCGGCGAGGGCGCGGACGGTGTGGGAGCCGATGAACCCGACCCCTCCGGTAACGATGATCATGACAAGCCTTTCGCAGTAAGTCTGATCGTCAGCGGTACTGACGATCAGACTATGCCCTAAGATGGGAGCCGTGTCCACCGAGCCGAGCGCCACCGCTGACCCGCACGAGGTCCTGGGGTACCTCCTCAAGCACGCGGCCCTGAAGCTCACCGCGTTGACCGACGCAGCGCTCGAGCCACTGGGGATCGACAGCAAGGACTTCGGAGCGCTCCGGGTCCTGGCCCACCGGGAACCGACCTCGCAGCTGCAGGTGGCGCAGACCCTCGGTATCGACCGCACCACGATGGTCGCCTTGCTGGATGTACTTGAGCGCAAGGGCATCATCACGCGACGACCGGACCCCACGGACCGGCGCAGGAACGTCGTTGAGCTCACCGAACAGGGGTTGCAGACCTACGACGCGGCACAGGTGGCGTACGGGAAGGCCGAGAGCGCGTTCCTGGCCGGGATCAGTCCGAGTGCGACAAGTCAGCTTCGCCGGACACTGCGGACCCTCGTGGAGAACTGACCCGACCCCCAGCGTCGTACGACGCACGGGCCGACTTCGCCGCATGCTGTGCTCGTGCGACGGTGGACGAGATGGCGGCCAGCTGCGGACGGGTCGGCAACCAGACGGTCCGGACACCGAGCCGCTCGTTCATCGCGGCGAGCTGGTGCTCGTAGTGGACGTCTGCAGCCGTACGCACGCCACGGACGATGACCGTGGCACCACGGCGCAGGCAGTAGGTGGCGGTCAGGCCGGCCCACGCGTCGACCTCGACGTTGCCCCAGTCCGCTGGGAGGGCGTCGCGCACGCGTACCGCCCTGGCCGTGGCCTCGGCGGTCGGTTGCTTGTCGGCGTTCACCGCCAGCAGCACGATGATCCGGTCGAACATCACCCGGGCACGGGCCACCAGGTCGCCGTGCCCCGGGGTGAACGGGTCGAACGTACCGGGATAGACCGCCAACGAACCGCGCACCGACGTCAGCCGTCCGTGATGGGGTAGCTGTTCTGGAAGGCGAGCCGCTGGTCAGCGTCCGCCGCGATGCCGTCAAGGTGATCGTCGAGGTTGACGAAGGCCTGCCAGGGTTCCTGCCCGGAGGCGGCAGCGAGACGGTCGACGACGAGTTGTTCGAGGTCGACGACCCGTTTGGCTTTCCAGATCTTGTCGGCGAGGCTGACGAGCAGGTCTTCGCACTCGATGCCGGGCGACTGCCAACTGGCGTGCGTCGCGGCGAAGCGCGCCAGGTACGGGCCGATGCCGGCGTCGAGCAGGATCTGTTGACCGGCCGGCTCGTGCCGCGAACCCGGCCCGGACAACTCCGCCACGTGAACGGTCTTGCCGATGTCGTGGGTGGCAGCGCCGAAGAGTACGGCGTCGCGATCGACGGCCAGGGCCGGGTAGTGGACGGCCAGCCAGCCCGTGAGCTGGGCGGCGACGTCGTGTACGGCGCGCAGATGCGCGGCCAGCCGCAGCGGCGCGTCGAGCCTGAGCAGAAGGTCACCGACCGGAGCCGGCAGCGGCCGCAGCGGCCGCAGCGGCGGATCATCCAGGGCATGGCGCAGCGTCAACGGCATATCTGCTCCATGGCGCTCGGCTGTTGGGTCCCGGCGAACAATCGTAGGGCGCAATCAACTGACCACGTGCCGCCGGTAGCGCGCAGCCCGCTGATCGGTCCGCCAGCACCAGGGGCGTTCGGGCAGTTCGACCTTGCGTCGTACGTTGGCCGGGCATCTGGTGTCCGAGGGGTACCGGACAACCTGGACCGATCGGGTGGTCCTGATCCCTGAGGGTGAAACCGGCTGACCGCGTGGATGCCCGCAAACCTGCGCCTGACCTGGGCGGAGGCCGCGGAGCCGGAAACGATCGAGGCCCAACTTTGTCCGGAGCGTGCACCCGCCGCTCAACGTTCGCGGAGTCGAGGCCGGGCACCTCCAGGCGGCTGTGGTCGCAGCCCGGAGCTCGTACAACTCCAGCAGCCGCTTCGGATGCTCCGTCGAGGTGACGCCTACGCACGTCAAAATTGCCCCGTGAGGTGTCCGAGCGTCACCTCGATGCACGTCGGCCGTCAGCCGCGCTTCGATGGGCATCTGATGCGGGGGTGGGCAGATCGTCGAGGGTCACGGTGCCGTGCAGCAGCTCGACGACTCGGTCGGCGCTGATCACGCCCCGCCGGTAGGCGCGCATCGCCGCCTGCGCGTACGCCGGGGCGAGCGCCGGCGACCGAAGCTCCTGCGCGAACCGCGCGCCACGTACCTCGATGTAGTCGCCGACGGTCGGCCGCTGCGCCTGCAACAGGTCGCGCTCGGCCCGGGATATCAGTTCCAAGGTGTACGCGTGGGAAACAACCGCCGACCAGTTCACCCGATACTCGGCCGACAGGACGAACAGTCGTTGACGGGGGTAGTCCCACTCGCCCGACAGCTCGGCCCAGCGGGACCTGACTGACGGCCCGGGCATCAGGAAGTGGATCGCGAAGGCGTCGATCAACGCTTCCCGCTCGGACCGGCCGGAGCCGCCACTGACGTCCGCCGCGTACTAGACGAGTAGTTCCGAAGTCAGGGGTCGATGTCCGGGCATGAGGAGAGGGCATCCAAGATCATGTTGTGACGCAAGACCTGGACACCCTCTTGACCGCACTGTACGTGAAGATCGACGACAGCATCCGCACGCCCCGGTGGCGCGGCAGACCACCACTGCTGACCGACTCCGAACTGGTCTGCCTGGCCGTGGCACAGGTCCTGCTCGGCGCCCGTTCCGAAGCCCACTGGATCCGCTACGCCCGGGTCCACCTGGCCGGCATGTTCCCCTACCTACCGCAGCGGCCCGGCTACAACAAACGGCTCCGCGCCGCCCTCCCGCTGATCAAGAAGACGATCCGGAACCTGGCCCGCGACAGCGACTTCTGGTTCGACAACCACTGGATCGTCGACTCCACCCCGGTGCCGTGCGGCATGTCCCGCCCCACCGTGCAACGTTCGGACCTGGCCGGCTGGGCCGGATACGGCTACTGCGCCTCCCACTCCCGGTTCTTCTGGGGACTGCGCCTGTACCTGGTCTGCACCCCGACCGGGATGCCGATCCTGTGGGCCCTGGCGAACCCGAAGATCGGCGAGCGGGAGGTCCTCGCCGCGATGCTGGAGGTCGAGGCCGGTGTCGTCGCAGAACACGACGGCATCCTGTTGATCAGCGACAAGGGCTTCGCGTCCGGACCACTCGAGCGGGAACTCGCCGACCAGGGCATCACCCTGCTACGCCCGTCACGCAAGCGGGAGAAGGCCCGCTACGGCGAACCGATGCTCAAGAAGGTCCGGCAGCTGATCGAGTCGGTCAACGACACCCTCAAGGGCCAGCTTGATCTTGAGGAACACGGTGGGCGGACCTTCGTCGGCGTCGCCGTACGGGTGGCCCAGCGACTCCTCGCGATGGCCGCCGCGATCTGGCACAACAACAAGACCGGCGCACCCGTCACCCGGTCCCTGATCGCCTACGACCACTGACGGGACTTCGGAACAACTCGTCTAGTCGGCGAGCAGGTGGTGACCGAGCTCGTGCGCGAGATTCACCCGCCGCTGACCGGCGATCGCGGCACCGTTGACCAGCGCCACGCCCACTTGACCGGTCCGCAGATAGCCGCCGTCGATCACCCCCGGACCCAGGTCGAGCGAGAACGCGAGCAGGCCCAGCCGTTCGACCATCGCCTGCAGGTCGACCAAGGGGCCGTCTCCGCAGCCGAGCAAGGCGCGCGCTTCGGCCGCGCCGGCTTCCGCTTCGGCGAGTGTGGTGACGCCCGATTGCAGGCCTGTGGCCGCCAGCGTCAGTGCTCCGACGTCGGACAGCAGCTCGACGTCGCGGCTGACCTGGTCCAGCGCGTCTTCCAGTCGCTGCACGCCATGGTCGGCCGAGATCCCGGCCCGCCTGCTGGCGAGGGTCTCCGCCGGGACGGTGAGAAACCACTCGACGGTACGGCCGAGCAGCTCGGCGATCCGCGACAGCTCGAGCGCGTCCAGTTGACGCTGGCCGAGCTCGACACGGGTCAACGCCGAGCGGTGGATGCCGAGTCGTTCGGACAGCTCACGCTGGCTGAACCCGGCCAGCTCGCGGGCGGCTGCCACCCGGCCACCCACCGCTGTCCAGCTTCGCAGCCGTGCACGCATCACAGCCCCACTCCCGCCTCAATGGTGCGAAAATCGCACTACTGAAGGATAGATCGGCAAGATCTGGTACGCCTTGCATACCTCGACAGGTTGCAGGTGTAGTACCACCAGCGGTACCATCGACCCATGCCGTCCGTAGAGAAGCTCGTTGAAGCGATGCGAAGAAGCCAGCAGAACATCGCCTACAACGACCTCTACCGGGTGTGCGAGCACTACTTCGGGAAGCCGCGACAAGACAGCAGCTCCCATGCCGTGTTCAAGATGCCCTGGCCGGGCGACCCTCGAGTCAATATCCAAAACGACAAAGGAAAGGCCAAGGCGTATCAGGTGCGGCAGGTGCTCAAGGCGATCGAGAAGAAGGAGGTGCTGTGATGCAGTCCGCTGACCGGCCCAAGGTGTCTCACTTCACCTACCGCGTCACGTGGTCGGCCGAGGACGGCGAGTTTCTCGCTACCTGCGCCGAGTTCCCATCCCTCTCGTGGCTAGCATCCACCCAGATCAAGGCTCTCCAGGGAATCCAGGATCTACTGCGTGAAGTGCTCGCCGACATGGAGGAGCAGGGCGAGCAGGTGCCGCAGCCGTTCGCTGACCGCAGCTACTCAGGCAAGTTCAACCTCCGCGTCGGAGAGAGCCTGCACCGCGAACTGGCTATCCGCGCCGCTGAGGATGGCATGAGCCTCAACCAGTACGTCTTGCGAAAGCTCAACGCTGCCTGAACATAGAGCTACCGGCGACCAAGCCCCGCGAGATGGTCCGGCCAGAGAACCCTGTCGCGCCGCGTTACGGCGAGGGCGATGATCGGGTCCATGACCAGCTTCCCGGCGCAGGCGCGCCGCGTACGCGACAGCACGCTTGCGCCACAACGCAGGCTGTCCGCGTTGCGGGAGTGCACCCAGCACTGCGCGCCGTACGGATTCCGCGCCACCTGGCATTACCTGGTCGCCTCCGCGCGCATCCCACGCCGGCCCGACGACGACCCCGGCGCGCTCGTCCGCGCCGTCGACGAACTGCAGCGGGTACGCGACGTGGTCCTGCCCCGCGCAGCCGAGTACGCCGGCCAGCGCCGTCAGGAGAAGCTGGCTGGCCGGCGGTGCTTACGGACATCGCCGCCCTGGAACTCGTGGGGCTGGTCAGACATCGCCTACTGCCCCGACCCGGAACACCACCCGACAGCACCACTGGACACCGTCGTCCAAGCGGTCCTCGACCGCCAAGCAGCCGGCATCAACTCCGATACGCACTGCCTCGCGTGCGGCAACGAACGGCACCGACCCGGCCGCGTCTGCCCGACCTGCGGCGTCCATCCAGCCGGTCGCGCCGGACGCTGGTATGGCGCTGGCTGACATCGACGAATTGCTGCCCCGCTCGCGTTCGCCTCGGGACTACCTGGATCTCGTCGCCGATCCTCGAATCGACCAGGCGGTGTTGCATACCCTGGCGACCAGCCCGTACTCGTTCGTGCGCCAAGCGGTCGCCGAACATCCGCTCGCCGACGCACGAACCCTGTCTACCTTGCCGACAGACGACCTCGACCGATGGGATCGCAATCGCTTGCTCGCCACGACCGCCCGGCACCCGAACGCCGACCGGACAGTGCTGCTCGGCGTACTGGCGCAAACGCTGATGATGCTGCGGCTGCCGGACGTCAGGCCGTATGCCTGTGCCCTCGCCCTGGCTGAGCGTCCCGAGCTTGAACCCTTCGAGGTGTCGGCCCTCAACGATCAGCCTGGCGCCTCCCGCCGGATGCGCCGCGGTGTGCGTCGTCGTCTGGCCATGCGTCCACCAGCCCACCGATCGTTGTCGTCACCGGACTACGCCGATCGATCATGATCTGGCTCGCGCCTACTGCCGGCGCGCGTGCTCACGTGCCGGCGGGTGGCCGGGCTGGCTGGTCTGGCATCCAAATGTGTCGTCGAGGTGAGGTTGACGCACGTCAAAATCGCGAGGTGAGGTATCTGAGCCTCACCTCGATGAAGTCCCCGCCGCCTCAACACCCGTGTCCGCCGCCCGCAGTATGGGCGACGAGCTCTGTCGTCACTTATTCGGGCGATCCCATGACGTCCGCTTCTCTCAGCACTCGTCGTCGTACTCGCTCTCGGGCCGCAACGCCAGCAGGAAGGACACGAAGTCTGAGGCGAGCACGGTCACCTGGTAGTCCCACTCTTGATCTACATGGACCACCTGCGGCTCGCCGTCCGGGCCGCAGTCCCGGTAGTCGAACGCGATCATGTCGTGCCCAGCAGAGGGGCAGGTCGCGAAGTACACGCCGATCGGCGGATAGGCCCATTCCTCGATCCAGAACCAGCTGCCGGCTTCACCTGCCAGCGAGTATCGCTTCTTCCTCCCGATCCCCATGATGCCGTCTACGGCGACGTGATCCTGCGCCCATGTGGTCCGGCTCGGCGCAGGGCAGCACGGGTCACGCGGTATCCCGCCGTTGTGCGACCTCATCAGCGTCAGGTACGACGTCGGCAGACGGAAGCCCAGTTCGGCCTGCACCGATGCGATCAGAGCGTCCGACGGCGGCGCGTCGACGTAGGTGTCAAGCGCGTACTCGCTGTCGTCCCAGAACGAGGCCACAGCAAGGCCAGGATAGGCGTGCTGGACGAATTCATGGAGCATAGTGCTCCTTGCGACCGGTGACGATTGCCGTGCTGTACCTGTCAGCTGGCCATCATGGGCTGCTGGATCGCAGCGACGCTTCGATGGGCATCGGGTGCGGGGAGGGCAGGTCGTCGAGGGTCACGGTCCGGTGCAGCAGCTCGACGACCCGGTCCGCGCTGATCACGCCGCGCCGGTAGGCGCGCATCGCCGCCTGCGCGTACGCCGGGGCGAGCGCCGACGGCTGAAGCTCCTGCACGAACCGCACGCCACGGACCTCAAGGTAGTCGCCGGCCGTCGGCCGCTGCACCTGCAGCAGTTCGAACTCGGCCCGGGAGATCAGCTCCAAGGTGTACGCGTGGGAACGGCCGCCGACCAGCTCACCCGGTATTCGGCGGCCAGGACGATCAGCCGTTGCCGAGGGTGGTCCCACTCGCCCGACAGCTCGGCCCAGCGGGCAATGACCGACGTTCGTGGCATGAGGAAGTGGATCGCGAAGGCGTCGATCAGCGCTTCGCGGTCGGACCGGCCGGAGCCGCCACCGACGTCCGCTGTGTACTCATCGGCGAGCAGGTGGTGACCGAGCTCGTGCGCGAGATTCACCCGCCGCCGACCGGCGATCGCGGCACCGTTGACCAGCGCCACACCTGTTTGACCAACCCGCAGGTAGCCGCCGTCGATCACCCCCGGACCCAGGTCGAGCGAGAACGCGAGCAGGCCCAGCCGCTCGACCGCCGCCTGCAGGTCGACCAAGGGGCCGTCACCGCAGCCGAGCAGGGCGCGCGCTTCGGCCGCGCCGGCTTCCGCTTCGGCGAGTGTGGTGACGCCCGATTGCAGGCCTGTGGCCGCCAGCGTCAGTGCTCCGACGTCGGACAGCAGCTCGACGTCGCGGCTCACGCGGTCCAGCGCGTCTTCCAGTCGCTGCACGTCATGGTCGGCCGAGATCCCGGCCCGCCTGCTGACGAGGGTCTCCGCCGGGGCGGTGAGAAACCATTCGACGGTACGGCCGAGCAGCTCGGCGATCCGTGCCAGCTCAAGCGCGTCCAGTTGACGCTGGCCGAGCTCGACACGGGTCAACGCCGAACGGTGTATGTCGAGTCGTTCGGCCAGCTCACGCTGGCTGAACCCGGCCAGCTCGCGGGCAGCGGCCACCCGGCCGCCCACCGCTGCCCAGCTTCGCAGCCGCGCACGCATCGGAGCTCCACTCTTCTACTACGGTGCGAAAATCACACCCCTCTATGGATACCCGGCAAGGCACCCGTGCAGGCGACGGCGTGCTCCTGTCCCACCCGTGGCCCAGTCACATCAACCGCCTGGGCAGCTGCGCTTCTCCATCAAACAGGGCACCGCGCTGCCAGAACAGTCAAGCAGTCTGGTCTATACGCCGAGAACTCACTTCGAACTCCACGAGTCAATCGTCAGCCTCGCGCAGGGCTGCCGGCGCGGCTTGGCGAACGCTTCAAGATCGTTTAACGCGATCTTGATCGGGACCACGAGGAGATCAGACAGCTCACTCAGGTGGATGACGATCTTGCGCAAGCCGACAGGGATCCTGATCAACCTGCTAGCGACGCCGGCAGATGCAAGCCGTTGCGTAGTCGGCGGGTCAACTAACTCGGCTGAGACCAAGACCTGTCACTGGGACCAGGTGCTCGGACCTCGCAACGTTCAGCATCGACTTTCATCGCTGTTTATCGAGACCACGCATAGGGCAATGCCAGCCTGCAACGCCAGACGCAGCATACGGAGGTGGCGATCATGGATGCTCTGGGCGACGTCCTTTTCCCGGTAGCAAGCGGGCTGATCGTTGCTGCGACCAGCACCATTTTGGGGATCCTGTGGCGGAAGCGTCGGGTTCCGACCGCGTTGGTCCGATCCGTCTGGCGAGCCACATACCTCGGCAGCGTACTCCGGGAGTCGCTCCGCGTAGGCGTCTCAGAGCTCTCCGTGGTCGCACCACGGTTGTCTCCAGCCGGCCAGGAGAAGCACGTCGCGGAGATCCAGGACTCGTGGGACGAAATCAACAAACGCGGCAGGGTCCGCGTGCTGACCTTGGACTCCGACAATTGTCTGCGAGCAGGCTCTGAACTTGTCTCTCGTGGAATCGATGTCAACGTCGCCGAGCGCGGCCTAGGCGCAGAAAGCCTTAGCTACCATATTTTCTCTGGGCAAAACGGAATCGAACCGACCGCGATCGTCAACCATCACAACAAGGATCGTGACCAGCCGGCGCGAATCTCCGGCACCAGCCCGGTCCAAGTGTTCGGCGACCATTTCGAAAAAGAATGGCGCGCATCAAGCTCCCTCGAAACGGTTATAGCAGAAAAGATTCTCAACCAGGCCGGAGAAGGCGGGACCCCCAATGTCGCGCAGGTCGTCCGATCACTTCAGGCCGCCCGCCACAACCTTGGCCTGAGCAACGGCGTGGTGGAGAAGGTGCTCCCGCACCTGGCCTTCCGCCACAGTGCATCCGTCATATTCGTTGTCGGACTCCCTGGAACCGGGAAATCCCATCTCCGCAAGATTATCGTCGAGATGCTCCAGCGCAGCCGGGTTCGATGCCGCTCGCTCAGCGACTACCCATACGCCTTCCAGGGCTTCATCCACGAACTACTCAAGCTTGAAGGGACGACGACTGGTGGGTTCACGCCATACCCCGGTGGCGCGTTCACCGTCGGGAGCGAAAGCGTCTTGACGCCTGCGCTGCGTGCGCTCGCCAACGTCGTACGGAACACTCTGAACGAGTCGGAGGTGACGTTGGTTGAGTTCGCACGATCGGACCTAGTTAGGGCGCTGTACGAATTCGATGACATCCGGTCGCGATCCCAGGTCCTGTACGTAACTGCGCCGGCGGAACTGCGTGCCACGCGACTGCGCCGACGTGCGGAGCCACCCGAGTCCCGCATCGACGGCGGAACGCTATCCTTGGTCCTGCCGGACAACCACCTGCTACCCAGCATCGCCGAGCAAGGGCTCTACGGCTCGGACGACTCGCACCAGCTTGCCCGTCACCTCCGGTGGCGCGGTCGCGTGCACCAGATCGACAACAGCATCGATGATGGTGGTCAGCGAGCCCAAGGTTCGTTGGATCGGTTCGTGAGCCAAATCGTGGACCAGTATCGTCCCACCGAGGTAGTCGGTTCACGCAGGTAGTTCGATCTTTCAAGGGGATGCAGCAGGGTTAGTGGGGAGGGTCAGCGGCGGCGGTGGGCGGCGCCGTCGAGGCGGTGGCGGGCGATGGTGAACAGTTCGCTGATCTCGGCCGGCAGGCGGGCTGCGGTCTCCCGGTGCAGGTGGCGGCGGGCCGCCGCCGGCAGGCCGGTGAGCACGAAGTCGTCCAGCCCGGTCACCAGACACAACCCGCCCAGCCGCGCTTCGAAGGCCGGCAACGGTTCACCGCGCTGTAGGCGTACGGTCAGGCGGGCCCAGGCCCAGGCGGCCCGGTTCGTGTCGGTCGGCACCTGGACCACGGCGGTGGTCAGCAGCCGGCGGCGTACCGTCCGGGGCCGGACCACGCCCGCCGCGGTCAGCCGCCGCGCGACCTGGCCGTGGGCCCGCGGCGCCAGCAACGCCAACCACGTTCCGACCCGCCGGTGTCGCGGCTCGGCCGCCAGCCAGCGCAGGATCCAGCCGCCGAGCACGTCCACCGGTACGTGCCGCGCGGCCAGCCACAACCGGCCCTCGTGCACCCGCAACGCGCCCGCGTCGACCAGGTCGGCCAGCAGCGCGGCGGCCAGACCGTACCCGACCGGCCCGGCAGGCAGACGCGGCCGACCCGTCACATCATCGGCCGCCAACAGGAAGAACTCGTCCGCCAGCAGCGGCGACCGGCCCCGTACCGCCGCAGCCGGCACCGGCACCCCACCACCGGACGCAACAGCGGCGGCGGCCGTGGTGGCCTGGGTGCGGTAGACCGTCATGCCGGCCCCCGCCGCCGCGCCCACGCGATGAACCGCGCGTACGTCTGCGCCGGAGTCAGGCCGGGCAGGTCACGGGCGGCTTCGGCAGCGAGCTCGGCCACGTACATGCAGCGGCCGATCCGGTCGAAGCTCGCCATCAGCTCGGCGCGGGCCGGCTCGCACGGCCACGGCCGGCGGCAGGCCCGGCACCGCCACGACGGACGCCACGCCACATGCCCGACCCGGCCTACCACGGTTACCACCCGCGCGGTCACCGCCCGGCCCGCCGCCGGGACCGGCCGGGCCACACCCAGGTCCGCCGCAGGGTCACGGTCCGCGCCGGCTGCGGCGCCCACCGACGCCCGGCCGCCTCGACCTGCGCGGGCAACAGCCCGCCGGTCGAGCATGCCGGGCAGGTCAGGGTACGGCCGCAGCCGGGACACCACCGGTGCCGATGCCGGCACAAACTGAACCCGACCACCGCGCCGACCAGCACCGCGATCGCGGCGGCGAGCACCACATCCAGCATCAAGCTACCCCTCTCCCTGCATCGTCCACTGTGTTCACCGGCCGGCGGGTCCGGGTCGACCGGATCAGGCCGGCATCCCGGCCTGGACCTGCCGCGACTGCCAGTCCCGCAACGCCTGCTTGATCCGCACGTTCTCGTCCCGGGTGACCGCCAACTCGGCCCGCACCGCCGTCAACTCGTCGGCGACCAGGTGCAGGAAGGCGCGTACCTCGGTCGGGTCGCAACCGCGCCGGGTGCGGACCGGGAACCGCCGGTCGCGGACCAGCCCGGGGCTGATCGACGGCCGCACCACGCTCGTGCCGTAGTAGAGGTGGGTGGCGGCGTTGCCGCCGTGCCGGGCCGGCGGACGCGACCCGCCGCCGGCAGCAGCGGCGGGAGGCCGGGCGGGTGGCCGGGTCTGGTTGGCGAGGCTGGCGAGCAGCCGGGACTGCCGCCGGGTACGCCGGGGGAACAGGACAAGGTCGAGGAGTCTGCGCACGGGTGGGACCGCCCTTTCGAAGGTCACGGGATCGCCGCTACATCGCGGTTCGGTGGGGAAGGTGGGATGGGCGGCCCGACCCCGAACGGGGGCGCGGAGGCCGGGCCGCCCGCCCTGCGCACGCAGCCACAAACGGCGGTACGCCCACAGGGCCGCTGGTACGGGCGTCTCGGCGGCTTAGTCAGCCGAACACCGGGATCGACTCCACCCTTCTGCGGCAGCAGTAGGCTGCCCGGGTAGCCGAACGAGTGGATGATCGGCTCGGATGTTGCTTTCGTCGAGCAAGGGACTCTCCTCTTCATCGGGCGCGGTGGCGCGGAAAGGGAGCTACCGACGTCATGGACCGGTCGGCCGTAACGGGGCGTAGCCATACTCGCGCCCCTCGGAAGCATCGGGGAATGTCGTTCTGCCACCTCGGTGCCGAACTTCTGCCGAACTTGGCAGACCCAGCAGTGCCGGGAATCGGAGCAATGCGAGAGACTGGCACCATGCTGCTGAACGGCCGGCCGGTTGATCTAGATCAATTGAAGATCCTCGGTCTCTCCAACTACGGTCACTTCACGTCCATGCGAGTGGACGGCGGCCGGGTGCGCGGCTTAACGCTGCACCTTGACCGGCTGACGAGGGACTGTCGCGTACTCTTCGGCGCGGAACTCGATCGAGACGAGGTACGCAGCTATGTCCGCCAGGCGGTGGACGGTTCTGCCGAGTCGATCGTCGCCCGGGTCACGGTGTTCGACCCGGATCTCGAACTTGGGCATCCCGCCAGCGCATCAAGCCCTCAGGTGCTCGTCACGACGCGCCCAGCCTCGTTGGTTCCGCCGCAGCCGCTGACGCTCACCGCCTGCGCGTACGACAGGGACGCTCCAGCCGTCAAGCACATCGGACTGTTCGCGACGCTGTACCACCGCCGGCAGGCTCAGCTCGCTGGCTTCGATGACGTCCTGCTCGTGGACGGCGAGGGTTTCATCTCCGAAGGGGCGACCTGGAACATCGGCCTGGTCGAAGGCGACGAGGTCGTGTGGCCGCAGGCACCCGTCCTGCCGGGAATCACGATGGCGCTGATCCAGCAGGAGCGTGCGGGGCTTCAGCGCCGCGTCAACCTGGCGGAGCTGGACCGCTACACCGCAGCGTTTGCCACCAACGCTGCGGTGGGAGTCCGGGATATCGTCGCGGTCGACGCGGTCCGATGGGCCGATACGGTTCCGCTGATCGAGCAGATCCGTAAGGAATACAGCGCCATCCCCGGCGAGCCACTCTGACAAGCCTCGCATCGGAACATGCAGCGACACTTGACCCGCGACGATGAAGTGGAGGAGTCGCAGGTGACCACCGTACGTCAGTGGTCCGGCAAGGAGGTCCGGGCACTACGCGAAGCGCGCCGGATGAGCGTTCGGGAGTTCGCCGAACACCTGGGCGTGTCAGACCGCATGGTGTCCAAATGGGAAGCTGGTGGTCGGTCGATCAAGCCACGCCCGATGAACCAGGCCGCGCTCGACACCTCACTCGAGCGTGCCGGCGCCGATGCGCAGGCACGCTTCGCGCTGCAGATCGACGCGTCAGCCATCGCATCGATACCCGAGCAGACTCCGCCGCCCGAGACTGCCCATGTACGTCATCCGGCGGACGGCAAGCAGATGGCGCTGATCGACGCCGGCGTGTATCTCAGCGGCGCGAACAACAAGCCAGTCTGGCTTCCCGCCTTCTACATCGACGTCCATCCCACGACGAACGCGGACTATTCGCGGTTCATCGACGCGACCGGCTACAAGCCTCCCGGCCACTGGGCGGGAGGCATCTGCCCCTCGGAACTGGCCGACCACCCAGTGGTCTTCGTGACCTGGAACGACGCGAGCGCCTATGCACGCTGGGCGGACAAGAGCCTGCCGAGTTCGCAGCAGTGGGAGAAGGCAGCGCGAGGCCCCGCCGGCAGCGTCTACCCCTGGGGCAACCAGCCGACCCCTGCCAAGTGCAATGTCCGCGAAGGCGGCATCAGAGACACCACACCCGTCGGCCGTTACCAGAGCGGAACGAGCATCTACGGGGTCTTCGACCTATGTGGCAACGTCTGGGAGTGGTGTCGGACCGAGACCACACCGGCCCGCTTCGAACTCAAAGGCAGTGCCTTCACCAGCGGCTTCGAACGAGCCACACCCTCGAACTTCAACGATGCCGACGCCTCCATGCTCGACGACGACACCGGATTCCGGTGCGTCGTGATGGCCGACGCCATGCAAGCACTACTGGCTGCCTGACGCCAGGGTCGCAGCTCCGAAGGCTTCCGGCCGCAGCCGTTGGAGACGAGCGATCACGTAAGCGTGAATGTCCCAGCGCAACCCCGGCACCACGAAAATGCCACCTGCGGCAATGTGGCAGGCACCGACGAGGCGATGGCAAACAGTCCACCGATCTCGACCGTCAACCCCGCGCCGGAAGTCCGGTCAGCAGCCTGCCGGTACGCCCACAGCCGGGACGCAGCGTCTTCGTCGCCGGGAAGTAGCAACGCCGCCACTGTGGCTGCCTCCGCGTAAGTAGTCCCAGTTCCCGTGGGTGACTTTGTGTAGTCGGACAGTTGGTGCGTGCTCCGGCAGCCGTGGTGGTGTTGATTTGCGGCCGTGACGGTCTCGGTTGGTGCTTCGGTGGAGGCGGATGCTGACGCGGGGTTGAGGTCTGCGCTGGCTCGGGTGGTGGAGGCCAACGAGCGGTGGGAGCGGTTGGCCGGGCAGTTGCGGGAGGAGAACGCGGCGCTGCGGGTGGAGAACGAGCGGTTGCGGGAACGTGATGTGCGGCGTGAGGCCGAGTTGGAGCGGGTGTCGGCGGAGTTGGCGGTGTTGCAGCGGTTGGTGTTCGGGCGTTCGTCGGAGCGGGTTCGGCCGCAGCCGACGGCGGGCGACGGTGACGGCCAGGGTGGGTATGGCGGTGAGCCTGGCGAGCGTGAGCGGGAGAGGGCACCGCGGCGGGGGCCGGGAGGGCGGGCCGGTCGCAGGGATTACTCGCATCTGCCGCGGGTGGAGGTGGTGTGGGACTTCGCCGGGGGCGGGTACTGCTGCCCGGACTGTTCGTCGCGGTTCGAGGCGTTCGACGATCACGCCTTCGAGCAGGTCGATTGGCGGGTGACGGTGCGGGTGGTGGTGCACCGTCGGCGCCGGTACCGGCGGCGGTGCCGGTGTGCCGGGGCGAGGACGGTGACCGCGCCGGGCCCGCCGAAAGCGGTCGGCAAGGGCCGGTTCAGTAACGGGTTCATCGCGATGCTGCTGGTCGAACGGTTCGTGGCCGGGCGCTCCCAGAACTCCCTGATCGCCGGGCTGGCACGCCAGGGCGCCGAGGTCAGCTCCTCGACGTTGGTCGGGACCTGCGCGGCCGCCGGGACGTTGCTGGCGCCGTTGCAGGAGCGGATCGTCGCCCGGTCCCGTGATTCGTGGCATCCGCACGCCGACGAGACGTCGTGGCACGTGTTCACCCCCGATGGTGGTGACGGGCCGGCCCGCTGGTGGCTGTGGGTGTTCATCGGCGCGGACACCACCTGTTTCGTGATGGACCCGACCCGCGCCGGCGCTGTTCTGGCCCGCCACGCCGGGATCGACACCGCCACCGGACAGCTGACCCCGCACGCTGATGGTGGGCCACGGCGGCTGGTCGTCTCCAGCGACTTCTACACCGTCTACGCCTCGGCCGGGCGTAGGACCGACGGCCTGACCAACCTGTACTGCTGGGCCCATGTCCGCCGGTACTTCGTGCGCGCCGGGGACGCGAACCCGACCCAACTGGCGTATTGGACCCGACACTGGCTGGACCGGATCAAGGCCCTGTACCACGCCCACGACGAGCTGACCGACGCGTGGAACGCATCCACGGCCGCCGCAGGGACGGCGGCGACCCGGCTGGACGACGCGTACACCGCCTGGGACACCGCCCTGCAGGCGATCGACACCGCCCGGCAGGCCCAGATGGCCAGCCCCGGCCTGCAACAACCCGCGAAGAAGGCCCTGGCCACCCTGGACCGCGAGTGGGACGGCCTGACCGCGCACCGCGACTACCCGATGATCAGCCTGGACAACAACACGTCCGAGCGGGCACTGCGACGGCCCGTCATCACCCGCAAGAACGCCTACGGCTCCCGCACCGACGACGCCGCGCGCCTCGCCGCGACCGTCTGGACCGTCACCGCCACCGCCGAACAGGCCGGCCTCAACGTCCTGACCTACCTCACCGCCTACCTCGACGCCTGCGGTCGCAACGGCGGCAGACCCCTGACCGGCCCCGACCTCCAACGATTCCTGCCCTGGACCGCGTCCCCCGCCGACCTGCACACCTGGGCCCAGCCACCCCCGACCGGCTGACACCCACACCGACCACCGCGACGGCGACGCCACACCCGGCCACGCCGACCATCAGCATGCCCACAAACCGCGTCGCCCAACCCCACGAGACTTGGGACTACTTACGCCTCCGCAGCACGACCTGCAGAGACGAGCGCTTCGCTGCCCGCCATTGCCCAAGCAAGTCACCTTCGGTAGCTGCCGTACTGGCGGTCTGTGCCCTGACACGCAGGGCATGACCTTCACCGGAGCCGGCAGGCCGACGCCGGAGCAGGCACCACACAAAGTAGAATGCTCCTCGCCGATACAGCAAGAGATGAGGTCCGATTGTCTTGGCCGGAGCACTCGCACTCAGCTACGGCGACGCGGTCAAGATCCTGACCGGAGAGAGCGCCATGGTCCAGCAGCTCGACGCGGTACTGGGACTCGGACTGCTGGCAGCCGCGCCAATCGCGCCTGATGTGGTCTTGTCGTTGTTCGACGCCAAAGCTGAACTGGTGAAGACGCTCAACACTGTACTCGCCCGCGTCAAGGACAGACTGGACAACGGGCCGATCACCCAGCATGCGACCGTTCTCACCGCCGCGCACGCCGTCCTCGTCATGACCTCCTTCACCGAGGAGTTGGCCAGACGTCTGACGCAGATAGACGCTAAGGGAGGCTGGAGCAATGAGATCAAGACCTGGGCTGGTCAGCGGCAGCGGTCGGAGCACGCGCGAGGGAGTCGATCACGAAGGATTATCGACTGGTCACGGCAAATCACCATTGAGTCGCCCGGCCCGACTCGCTCCTTCGAAGACGTCTGCGACGAGGTACGGAACCTTTACCAGAGCCTTGCGGACCAGGCCAAGGCATACATCCAAGGGCTGGCCCGATGGGACGAGGTAAGCGAAACACGGCGCGAGGAGATTACCGCTGAACTGAGCAGGTTCCTTCCGCAGGCAGCATTGGATAGGTTTCGGGTCAATTATTTGAGACTAGCCGGCGATGTTCCAGCATTCCTCGCATGGATCCTCATCACTGATCTTACTGTCACCCGAAACCTCGTAAGACAGCAGCAAATGTTGTCATCCGAGGAAAGCTGCCGGCTCGCCAACAGGATCAACGAGCTAGCGTCCGCCACTCGGGAGCAGGAACATGCTTTAGGGCACCTCTCAAGCATTGTAGAGGCGATCGAACCGTCGCACCTTCGAGCCTCACAGACGCCAGATCGAATACTTGCGGCGCACAACCGACTTCAGACCATGGTGCTCAGCAAGCCGGTTCTACGGCCTGGTATCGCGGACGACCTTCCGGGTCTATCGTTCCCCACAACGGGGGAAGGCTACATCAACCCCCAGTTCCGGATCGCCGACGCCGGCACTCAATCCGCCAGCATCCTCTTCGCGCAGGAGAGCTGGTGGTCCGAGCAGCCTCTCCGCGGTGACCTCGCAGCCCACCTGGTCTCGTACCTTATGACGCCTCGGGCCACGGTGAAGCCCTTGCTCATCCTAGGCCACCCTGGTGCAGGCAAGTCGGTGCTCAGCCGAGTGATCGCAGCCCAGCTTCCAGCTACCAGATACGTCACCGTCAGAGTCGAGCTGCGCAGCGTCGACTCAAGCGCATCCATCGTGGAGCAGATCGACCGGTCGCTCCGGATCAACTCGAACGGCACTTACGGCTGGCGAGAGTTGAGCGACGAAACCGACAACCTAATACGAGTCGTCGTGCTGGACGGTCTAGACGAGCTCCTACAACTGTCCGGCCAGGATGGGCTCGGCCGGTACCTCGAACGAGTCGAGCGGTTCCAGGAGACCGAGGCCGAGCTGAGCCGGCCTACTGCGGTGATCGTGACGGCACGGACCCTGGTCATGGACCGCGTGTACGTGCCCGTCAACACTGTAGCGATCAATCTCGAGGCATTTGACGAAGAGCAACTTAATCAATGGCTCGGTATCTGGAATACCACCAATCAGCACTACTTCTCGATGCACGGACTACACTCTCTCACGGCGGATACCCTGCGTAGGCATCGCGACCTAGCAAGTCAGCCTCTTTTACTGCTGATGTTGGCACTGTATGACGCCGACGGCAACGCCCTGCGCCGAGAGCCGCACCTCACAAAGGTCGACCTCTACGAGAAGCTGTTACGCCGATTCGTCACCCGCGAACTAGCTAAGGACTCCCGCAACACCGAGCAAGCGGAGCGGTATGAGCAGATGAAGGAGGAGAGACTCACCGAGCTATCCGCCATCGCCGTCGGCATGCTCAACCGAGGTCGCAAGTTCATCTCCCGCGCCGAGGTCGAAGCTGATCTGGACCAACTCGACCTCCGTCGAGTGTCGGCCACAGCACCGAACTCCCAGGTACCAGCTGACGTCGTCGCCAGCCAGTTCTTCTTCCTCTATCGGTACGAAGTGCGTGCTGACGACGCGATAATCCGCCACGGGTACGAGTTCCTGCACGCCACATTCGGCGAGTTCTTCGTGGCCCGCGAGTTGGCGGCTGCACTGGCCCGGATCGCGACGGCGACACGCCTACCGATGGCGTGGGGCGCTGGCGCACTAGCGGATACTGTCGCCACCCATCTGCGTCCTTACCTGGCCTTCCGCCCGCTCGTCGGGGAACGTCAGATCGTCCTTTTTCTGATCGAGATGGTCGAACGCAGCAATCTCGACCGTGCTGCGGTCACCGAGGCACTCTCAGCGACACTGCGCACCGCTTACCGTGACGGCCTACCAAACAGTATCTACCGTCCCCGCAACTTGGGAGCCATTGCCACGGCAGCCGTCTGGAGTCTGAATCTGGTTCTGATGATGTGCACGGTCAGCCGTGGTGAGGCACTACTCGGCGAGACCGCGCTAGGCAACAGCCCAACTCGGGCCTGGTCCCAACTGACGGCGCTCTGGAAGTCGCAGCTCGACCCCGACGACTGGGACACAACAATCCAATCTCTCGAGGCTCGAGTAGCGGAGTCGGGGGTTTCCATCCGTCACGTCGCCAACGACGCTCCAAGGAACGCGCGAGCCGCCGACCGGGAGATTTTCCGGCTGCGTGCCGAGGCGCGACTATCGGGCAACGTGCCGCTCAGGTCGGCAGCGTTGGTGTGGGATGCGGTCCGGCCAACCGGCGGTTGCCTTGGCGACCCGCCGTTCCAGAGCGACGTAGGGCAGATGACCCTCGCTCGTGCTATCGCAATCGCACTCGGCGGTGATGAGGCCGCCGATGCCCCGTTCTCAGAGATCATCGACGGCCTGGTCAACGAGTTGGACATTAGATGGTACCGGCCGTTGACTGCTGCCGGAACGGCGGCCTGGACCGATGCCGTGTTGATTGCAGTGCTGGAACATACCATCGCGCTAGCCAGCCCTGGCGACCAGAGCCCAGAAGGACTCAGCACCAGGCTGGTTGCGTCGCTACTTCGTGAGCTGATCGGGCGGGGCTATCCCGACCTCGCCGAACGCCTTTTGCGCAGTGTCCACTCACTACAGGCAGGCCATCACGACGTTGTCGACTTGGCGATGCTCGCCGAGATCAGCCGCGCATACCGGATGCCGCATCTGCGTCTGGCCATACTTGGAGCAATACCAAGCGACTGGGGCCACAACGAGCTGACGATGCTCATAAACAGCGAGACGGCGCAATGGCTAATCGCCGCACTCTTGGAGACACTTCCTAATGATTTTCTAGCCAAGCATGGAGCTGCAGCGACACGAGAGGCACTCTCGGTTGAATCTGCCGGGCGACTCTGGCGCAGTTATGCCTCTCCCCCCGAGAGTCAGGATAACCCTAACTAGCATTCTGCCGATATGCGAAGAAGTAAACGCAAGAGCCGAAAACACCCAAGGGTGCCTGACCTGGGCTGACCGGGGACAACTCTGATCGCCTGCGGCGGTGCGCATCTAGCATCGGGTGGCGGGCACACGAGGGCGGCTAGGCGTTGGCCTGTACCCACCAGCCACTTATGACCTTGGTGTGGTTCCGCAAGGGCGAGGAAAAGAACTATTTAGGCGGCCATCATATCGCTACGGTTAGCTTTTTGCCTCGGGTAAGAGCCACGTACAGAGTGCGATCGACTTCGGCTGTCTCATCGAGTCCATTGCTCAACCTTACCGCATCCGATTGCGTAATCCGCATGCCCACTTGCGGCCATTCTCGACCTTTTGCCTGATGGACGGTTAGACCAGGAACGAGTCGCCGATTCGTGTTATCCATCAGGTGAGCGCCGATCGCGACCAGCCTGGCGGTGTGCGCACTGTGTCGGCGGGGAAATCGTCGCGACGATTCCTTCCCTATCGCCGCCACCAGGTCTTCCCAGCACTGGTCGACGACGGACTTCTCGTCTACCCTCGAGCCTGCCAGCTTGCGTAGAGATCGAAGAATATCGGCCAATAGTGGCTCGAGCCGGACCAGAGCGTCGACGTCCACAATGCCGAGTTGCGTCAGTGCCTCGTCGCGGAACACGGCTGCGGTGTCGAAGGTACTCACGGTAAGTTGATTGACCAGCAGCAGGGCAGCGGCCGCTGGGACGCTGTCCGGCGTGCCGAACGACAAAGGCAATACATCACCACCTATTTCCCAGAGTTCCTTCCAGGTGCTGGCCAAGACGACGTCGACCGGCTGCCCATCACGTCGAGGAAGGACCACTGGGTTTTTTGAACGCAGCTTCCGGGCCAGAGTCTGGCTCTGTTCGCTGGTAAAACGGAACGACTGAGTGAGAGGATAAGTAACGAATCCACACTGACTCGCCAACTGGGGCACGAGGTGCGGGCCCGCTCCCCGGAATCGATACAGCGCCTGCCAAGGATCACCGATGATGGTAACGGCAACGCCCCGCTGGGCGGCGGACCTGACCAAGTTGAGATCGAGCGGGTTAGCGTCAAAGACCTCGTCGACGATCAACATACGAACCGACTCAGCGATTCGGTCTGCCAGTAGCTTGCGCAGTTGCGAATCACGGATCGCCGCGTCTAGTACCGAACGCACGTCGTCGTGAGTACACGTTCCCGCGCGAATGGCTGCGTCGAACTGAGCACGGTCAACCCGGCTCCTCCGATGCGAGGCGAACCGGACGGTCGGGGTCACTGTCCGTCCATCGAGCTTCAAGTACGGCTCATAGGTGGTCCAGTTGTGGTCAGCATGTAGCTTCCATGTGTCCATCACCTCAAGGTCGACACGGCCGCCTGGCCAGCTGATATGACCGGCGCGCAGCAAGAAGGTCAGCAGTTCCCAGAGCATCGTGTCGATGGTGATGACCCGATGCGGCGAGGTGAGCGCCGAACGCCCCCAAGCCTGGATGATGCGTTGTCTGAGTTCGCGGGTCGCGGCGCGAGTGAAACTGAGCGCTACGACAGCACGTTCGTCGCTGACGTTGGTGAAGCGCAGCAGCCCGAATCGTTGCGCCGCCACGGTCGTCTTGCCGGAACCGGGTGCCGCTTCGATGAACACACACGGTTCGTCGGCTGTGGCTGCCAAAAGCTGTTCCTGAGTCAGCCGAGTTCGTGCCCGAGCGGTGCGGGACGCTTCGGCAGGAGCGGGGCCTTCGGGGTGGTCCCCTGCTGACAGAACTCGGCTCAAAACGGCAACTTGGGTTCGGGCGAGGGGATCGAGCCGGGCTCGGTGAGGAAATCGAACATCTGGACCATGTGCTCAGGAACGTGCACCGACGCAGGGTCGGCGTCGATGCGTTCCTCCAACAGCCCGGCTAGAGCGAGGGCAAACTCGCCTTTGCGTTTGGCTGCGGGACCGGATGGTGTGAGAATGCCGCCGCGCCGGCTGGCGCTCCGGAATAGTTCGGTGATACTAGCCTGGGAGACCTCGGCGGGTACCTCCACACCGACCTCGGCCAAGGCAGCCGTGACGAGGGTTTCGTTGCCCTCTGTCAGCGAAGGCTCCAGCGTGGGATGGCTGGTGAAGTACCGCACCGTCTCGGCGGCGTAGTCCGCCATCCACCTCGGGGGTACAGGGTCGGCTTCGATAACGACATCGCTGTCGCCGAGGATGGCGACTTTGTCAGCCAGCTCAAAGCCACGGGTGGCGAGCAACTGCACCGGCCATGGGCCTACCTTCCAGCCCATAACGACTACCGTCATGGCGTCAACGAACGCCGTCTTATCCGGATCAGCGCCGGCCCACGCGCGAGCGAACTGGCGGAGTACGGCTGCGTCGGTGACCCCTTCGACGAGGATCAGGCGTTGTGCGAAGAGCGCAGATGATCGAGTCGCGTCCATGTGCAGTCTAGCTTTGCGGAGCACCGCTTCTCGGTCTGGGATCGGCAGTAGCGCGACCGGGCGAGCGACGTGGGCGTCGTCGTGAGTACGGCGCAGGACCACAACTTCTTCCGGCCGGCAGGTGGTGATCACGTCAGGGGCATGGCTCGACAAGACAACTTGAAGCTCTGGTCGACGTCGCACTACGGACCGTAAGTACCGAACCAGGCCATGCTGCAGTTGGGGGTGCAGATGCGCTTCTGGCTCCTCAATGACCACGGTGGCGTGGAATGCGTTCGCCGGAAAAAGGAGTCCTCCTCGGAGTCACGTTCGGCGCGGGCCTGAGCCAAGAGGTCCTCTGGAGTTTGTTTCGGATCGCCGCTACTGGAGATATCAGAGACGCCGATGTCCCCGGTTGGGACCTGCGCGTTGCTGCCGGCCAGGTCCTGCGGCTGGCTCGGGGCGTCTACGTCCGGAACGGCGGCTGGCTGCTGGACTTCCTCGACGTCGTCGCCGTGTTCCAGGTCGGGAATCGCAGCGAGAGTGACAGCGATGTGCAATAGATTGACATAGCCGAGTCCTGAGACTTCGAGGTTGCGGGCTTGTGCCCGATCTTGTACCGCAGCAATCATCAATTCCAGAACGCGGGCGAGGTATTGGTCGTCGATGGCTTGGCCACGGATGAACGGCCACTGGGGTGAGACGCCCGCCGTGAGCGCGGACAGGTGGGCCGTGACGCGCTGCTCGAGTAGTTGAAGTACCCCGTCGCGGGCGAGCGAGTCCAGAAGGCCGGCGGCCTTGCTGCGCAAGTGAGTTAGGTTCCGCGAACCAGTCAGCCGCTGCTGCTGGGCGCGAAGCAGTTCCACGAGAATACGAGCTTCGCGCCGGGCGAGTTCATCGAGCGGGTTCCGCCAAGCTGGCAGATAGATGAAGCGAACTCGCTCGTTCAACTCGGCGTTCACCGACACCTGGGAGCCGACCCGGCCGAGATTGCGGGACAGCGTGTACGTCCACGCTCCTGCCGCTCCAGCGGCTTGTACACCGCTCTGAGCAAACATGTGGCGGCCCAGTGGCCCTTCCTGGCTGGGATCCAAGGCGTATGCGTACTCGACGTCAATACTGCGGTCCCCCGTGCCGAGCGTCGCCGATGACGGCCGCGGAAGCCTCGGAAAGACGTGCCGGTGCGCCAGAGATAGGGCGTCGCAGATCGTTGTCTTGCCGACGTTGTTGGCCCCTACCAGGACCGTGAAGCGTCCAGGGAACACACATTCGATGTCGTGGTGGACGCTGGCCCGGAACCCACGAACGATCACTTTGCTTAGGTGCACAGGCCCCCCGTCTGGTGACGTCGTCAGGATCGCTCATAGTAGCGGCTGAGCACTAGATCACGCTCCCTCGTCCGCCGTCATGCCCGTACGCACCCCAGTTGACCCTGGTGGCTCAGCAAGAGTCGCTGTTTGACTACGGACAGCCGGTGGGGGAGCCGTGGTGTACCGAGCTGTGCACCAGGCACGTCGCGCTCGGGTGTAGACATGGCTGGCGTATAGCTCGGGGCAGGCCAGCGGGTCAGGGGAGGCGCCAGAGTTGGAAGGTGGGGCCGGCTGCGGGCAGGGTCAGGGTGCCGTCGGCGGCCGGGCGTAGCGGTGGTGCGCCGCCGTACAGGTTGACGAGCGCCGGAGCAGCAGCGGACGACGGGGCCACCAGACCGGTCAACCGCACCGGAGCACCCGACGCCCGCCGGGCCAACGCCAACACCGACCCGGACGGCGACTCCCGCAGATAGACCAGTGCGTCGTCATCGACGTACACCCAACGAAGGCCGCCATGCCGAAGCTCCGGCACCTCCCGACGCAACGCCACCAACGCCCGATACACCCCGAACGTCGCACCGTCCCACGAGCCCGGCCGATCCCACGGCATCGGCGTCCGCGAACCCTCCCCGTTCTCCCCCCGCAACCCCAACTCATCCCCGGCGAACACCATCGGCATCCCCGGCAACGTGAACTGCAACCCAGCCGCCACCTCCTGCCGCGCCGCGTCCCCCACCACCGTCCGGATCCGGGCCGAATCATGCGAACCGAGCAGCTGCAGCGTCCCTGGACTTCCCAGTCCGTTGTACGCGGTGACGCGACACCGCCGTACGACCTGAGCAGCGATCTTGAGAGATCCCCTTCCGCATCGTACGGATGTTCGACAAGATAGTCTTACGGGGAGGTGATTTGGTGGCGGACCGGAGTCCCATCGAGTGGACAGAGGCAACGTGGAATCCCACGACCGGGTGTGACCGCATCTCCCGGGGCTGCGATAACTGCTACGCCTTGGCGCTGTCCAAACGGCTGAAAGCTATGGGCTCGGCCAAGTATCAGACCGACGGCGATCCGCGAACATCTGGCCCCGGCTTTGGGGTTGCCGTTCACGAAGCCGCGTTGGATATTCCTCGACGCTGGCGGGATCCACGGATCGTGTTTGTGAACTCAATGTCTGACCTCTTCCACGCTCGTGTGCCATTGCCGTTCGTGCAGCGCGTGTTCGAGGTGATGCGTGACACGCCGCAGCACACCTACCAGCTCCTGACCAAGCGAGCTGCCAGGTTGGCGAAGGTGGCACCGCAGCTGGAGTGGTCCCCCAACGTGTGGATCGGGGTCAGTGTGGAGGACGCGACGGAGCTGTCGCGCGTTGACGACCTGCGGCGGGTTCCAGCTACCGTCCGATTCATCTCAGCAGAGCCCCTACTCGGCCCACTAACTGACCTGAATCTAGCCGGGATCGACTGGCTCATCGCCGGCGGCGAGTCCGGACTAAACCATCGGCCAGCGGACCCGCAGTGGGTTAGAGACCTCCGAGACCGGTGCAGTGCTGCGGGAACAGCCTTCTTCTTCAAGCAGTGGGGAGGACGCACCCCGAAGGCGGGCGGCCGAGAGCTAGACGGACGGGAGTACTCCGAAATGCCTCGTCTCGTCGCTGCAGCCGTACAGGCGCAGTGACAGCCTGGTGACTTCGTCCGGAGCTTGGCCTGCCGACAGGTTCCCTCGAAGGGGCAACGATGAGAAACTGGACTCTCACATCCGGTAGCCAGGAGGTGCGATGCCGGTCGATGGTGATGTGCCATGGGATTGTGCGCCCCACACGGGTGCGAAGCACGACATCTACCAGCGATATCTGGAGAGATGGTTCCCGATCTTGCTCGCTGGTGCCAACGCCTATCCGTCGGTCACCTACGCCGAAGGATTCTCCGGCCCTGGGGTCTATAAGGGCGGCGAGCCGGGCTCTCCGGTCATCGCGATGCGGGCGCTCGTCGCCAAGGTACCCAAGGCTAAGGGCGTCGCCCGCTTCGCGTTCATCGACGACGACCAACGCTGTGTTGACATGCTCCTGAAGACCCTCAAGAAGGAATTCCCCGAACGGCCACGCACCGACGCCGCCATGCCCGTGAAGGTCGTTCATGGCACCTGCGCCACACACCTAGAGGCTACCCTCGACGAGATGCGCGCCTGGGGACAGCCGATTTTCGCTAACCTCGACTCCTGGGGAAACGCTCCGGTGCCGTATCGCCTCCTGCGGCGTTTGGCCGGAAACGTCTCCAGTGAGGTTATTGTTACTCTTTATCCACAGCACTTCGTACGCTTCGTCAGTAAACACGGCGAAGCCAGCGACGCGGTATTCGGCGGCGACCCTACCTGGCGAACGGTGGTGGATCTGGCACCAGAAGCGAAGCGCCGGCACATCCTCACCTGCTACCGGCAAGCACTCCGTGCGGCAGGGTTTCCCTACCTTCTGGACTTCGAGCTGATCCCAAGAACGGGACAGCCGCTCTACCTAATCTTTGGCACCGGCCATCCCCTCGGCGTGCAGAAGATGAAGGACAGCCTCTGGGAGGTAGACCGCGCCCAGGGCGTCGGCTTCCGTGACCCCCGCGACGAGCAGGCTGAAACGCTGTTCGACGTAAACCAACCGGTACTCGGACCGCTGACCCGGCTGCTCACCCAACGGTTAAGGGGCAGTGGCCCGGTTCGTGTCGAGGACCTACGTGAGTTTGCGCTGTTGGAGACGGTGTACCGACCGGAGCACGTCATCAAGGCGCTAAAACCACTCATGGATCAAGGCGTCTTGAGCATTCAAGGTCGCGGAGCTCTCTGGCGCTCCTCGGTCGTCTCCCTGGTCGAGGCATCTTCCGTCTAGTCGTGCGGTGGACATAGCTAATCACTGGCGCAGCGTCCCCTGCCGCCCGGCATCAACGGGCAGGGGATGCTGTTCAAACACCGACTCGCCAAAATGCCGATAAGGTATCCAGCGATTGTGATCGTGCAACGATCTACCGGGCGAAACTCGACTACTCGCCTCGCGAGGTTTCCAAGTCTGTGCGAATCATCGAAGTGGCAGGATGATCGGGCCCCAGGATGCGTTCGCTGTCGGCCAACGTTTGTTCGTACAGAGTGACGGCCTCAGCGACTCGGCCCATCGCCCCATAAGCTCCAGCAAGGTTGCTCCGCGACGCCAAGGTATCGGGATGATCGGGCCCCAGGATGCGTTCGCTGTCGGCCAACGTTTGTTCGTACAGAGTGACGGCCTCAGCGACTCGGCCCATCGCCCGATAAGCCGCGGCAAGGTTGCTCCGCGACGCCAAGGTATCGGGATGATCCGACCCCAGGATGCGTTCGCTGTCGGCCAACGTTTGTTCGTACAGAGTGACGGCCTCATCAAGTCGACCCATCGCCCGATAAGCCGCAGCAAGGTTGCTCCGCGACACCAAAGCACCTGGGTGCTGCCATCCAAGGACACGAACTCTGTCGGCCAACGTTTGTTCGTACAGAGTGACGGCCTCATCAAGTCGACCCATCGCCCGATAAGCCGCAGCAAGGTTGCTCCGCGACGCCAAGGTATCGGGATGATCCGACCCCAGCGTGCGTTCGCTGTCGGCCAACGTTTGCTGGTACAGAGTGACGGCCTCATCAAGTCGACCCATCGCCCGATAAGCCGCAGCAAGGTTGCTCCGCGACGCCAAGGTATCGGGATGATCCGACCCCAGCGTGCGTTCGCTGTCGGCCAACGTTTGCTGGTACAGAGTGACGGCCTCATCAAGTCGACCCATCGCCCGATAAGCCGCAGCAAGGTTGCTCCGCGACGCCAAGGTATCGGGATGATCCGACCCCAGCGTGCGTTCGCTGTCGGCCAACGTTTGCTGGTACAGAGTGACGGCCTCATCAAGTCGACCCATCGCCCGATAAGCCGCAGCAAGGTTGCTCCGCGACGCCAAGGTATCGGGATGATCCGACCCCAGCGTGCGTTCGCTGTCGGCCAACGTTTGCTGGTACAGAGTGACGGCCTCATCAAGTCGACCCATCGCCCGATAAGCCGCAGCAAGGTTGCTCCGCGACGCCAAGGTATCGGGATGATCCGACCCCAGCGTGCGTTCGCTGTCGGCCAACGTTTGCTGGTACAGAGTGACGGCCTCATCAAGTCGACCCATCGCCCGATAAGCCGCAGCAAGGTTGCTCCGCGACGCCAAGGTATCGGGATGATCCGACCCCAGCGTGCGTTCGCTGTCGGCCAACGTTTGCTGGTACAGAGTGACGGCCTCATCAAGTCGACCCATCGCCCGATAAGCCGCAGCAAGGTTGCTCCGCGACGCCAAGGTATCGGGATGATCCGAGAGATGGCGGCGTGCCTTCAAAAGATGATAATCAAGCAAGTCGAATAGCTCACCCAGCTCTACAGAGTCAACATAACCTGTCGGCGAGTGCGCGATCGTGTTTCGACTGTGGAGAAGTTTTCGTATCTCATCCTTTTCTTTCCGGGTTAACGCAACTTCTACCTCATAAAGCCCAAGTACCATACCAAGGCTGCGCCGCGAATCGGTTGGCATGCCGGCCCTCTCGGCAACTCGCCGAATCAAACGTTCAAACTCTCGCCAGCGCGCCAGGAAAGTCGCCTCGTTCAGCGCCCCCTCAGCACTCTTGGTGGCTCTCTTCGCTGCCAACGCCGAGCTCCTTGCAAGGACTCCAGATAGCGAAGCCGCCGCGAAGGAAACGAGAGCGAGCGCGAATCCGAGCGAAAATGCCCACCGGTCGGCGTCTTCCAACATTTTGTCGGTAACCAGATTTGCGAAAAGCCCAAGGATAGCCGCTGTACCAGCCGCGGCAATGACGGTGACTAGAAGAAAGTAGGTGTGTCGACCGAATCTTTTCTCACGCAGATCCTCTATATCACGGTTCAACCTCAATCGAGCCGCGGCTTCCCGAAGATCGCTTGCTTGTATTTGTGATGACGCATCCTTATCTAGGGCAACTCGTCGCATTGCCATTTCAACCACCTTCTGGCGATACTCTTGAGCTAACCCTTCAAGTAAAAGCGTCGCATCTGCGCTCAAGTTTGCGCTTACTTCACGCTTAGGAGTCCGACTCTCACTCATCTCGTCCTCCCATGAACGCAATTACCGCAAGAGCCGCACAGACCGCGAAACCTATTGACCCCCACGGTCTTGTGATGTTATTGGTAAAAATCCCGCCGACATAAGCCAGGAAGAACAATGCTACGGTTGCGATCTTCGACTTTTTCGAAGATCGCCTCTTCACATAACCTTTGATCTTGAGAAAGTGTGCATCCCTTATCATGGCCGGCGTAATCATCGATGCACCTGGCGCTCGAAATGGATCTGCAGCGAGACGGCCCGCTTCCTCTACGACTTCTGTCGCGTGGTCTGCCAACACGGCATACAGTTCCTGGCGTGTTTGATCCGGAAGGCCGTCGCCTACTTTTTCGAAGACCTGCGGATCTCCAGAGCCCAGCTGCACAGCTGCAGTGTAGGCGCTCCAGTCACGAGGAGGACGCGCGACACAGGAGAGAGGAGGAGGCGGGAACGCCGGCAGCCGAAAATGCCAGACCACCCCACATTGTCCCAATTGTAAGTATGAGTCGCCGCGTAACGACAGCCAGCCGCTGCTAGACATCGGTTCCGAGCTATACGTCAGCCACGTAAGCCCTTGTCTGAGATGTTGGCGTGCAGCTCATGGTCGTGCCGAGGCAGGACGTGCCGTCAGGGGAGGCGCCAGAGTTGGAAGGTGGGGCCGGCTGCCGGCAGGGTCAGGGTGCCGTCGGTGGTCGGGCGTAGCGGGGGTGCGCCGCCGTACAGGTTGACCAGTGCCGGAGCAGCAGCGGACGGCGGGGCCACCAGACCGGTCAACCGCACCGGAGCACCCGACGCCCGCCGGGCCAACGCCAACACCGACCCGGACGGCGACTCCCGCAGGAAGACCAGGGCGTCGTCATCGACGTACACCCAACGAAGGCCGCCGTGCCGCAGCTCCGGCACCTCCCGACGCAACGCCACCAACGCCCGATACACCCCGAACGTCGCCCCGTCCCACAAGTCTGGCCGATCCCACGGCATCGGCGTACGCGAGCCTTCCCCGTTGTCGCCCCGCAACCCCAGCTCATCCCCGGCGAACACCATCGGCGTCCCCGGCAACGTGAACTGCAACCCGGCCGCCACCTCCTGCCGGGCCGCATCCCCCACCACCGTCCGGATCCGGGCCGAATCATGCGAGCCGAGCAGCTGCCACGAATGCACCAACGACCGCCACGACACCAACGCCCCGAACGCTCGCATCGTCGCCAACGCCGCCGGCCCCGACCGGGCCGGCACCCCACCCGGTACGCCGAGGAAGTCCGGCAACTCCAACGATGATGACCGCAGCCAGCTCCACACCGGCCGGGTGAACCCGGCATAGTTCATCGTCCCGTGCCAACCATCGGCGTCCAGGTCACGGGTGAAGTCGTGCGCGTGCTCGGCGACGATCAGCCCGTCCGGCCGAGTCTCGGCCACCGCCCGGCGCAGCAGCGCGGCCACCTCCAGGGTGAGCGCGTCGGCCCGGCGCCGGCCGGTCATGTTGGCCACGTCGATCCGCCAACCATCCAACCCGTACGGCGGCAGCAGCCACCGCCGCGCCACCGACGATGGCCCATCGACGAAGCGTCGCCGCAGCTCAGCGCTGCCCCAGTTGAGTTTCGGCAGCGACTTCACGCCCAGCCATGACTCGTAGTCGCCGTCGTCGCCGAAGTAGTACAGCTCCCGCTTCGCCGACGATACGTCCGACACGGCGGCGGTGAACCACGGGTGGGCGTCGCCGGTGTGGTTGCTGGTGATGTCGCCGAGCAGCCGCCACCCGCGAGCGTGCACCGCCGCCGACAGCCGCGCCAGGGCCTCGTCGCCGCCGAGCAGCGGGTCGACGTGGTCGAACGCGGCGGCGTCGTACCGGTGATTGGACCGGGCCGGGAAGATCGGCGTCAGGTAGACGGTGTTGACGCCGAGCCGCTCCAGGTGGTCGAGCCGCTCCCGGACGCCGTCCAGGTCACCGCCGTAGAACTGGTACGGCGTCTCCGGCCCGCGCCCGACGACCGGGGTGTCCCAGTCGCACCGAATCGCCCACTTCGGCAGCTCCCGCCCGTCAGCGGCACCCGACCGGGCGAACCGGTCCGGGAAGATCTGGTAGATCACCGCGTCGGCGGCCCAGGCCGGCGGCGCATCGTGGGTGACGAGCCGGAAGTCGGTGGCGTCCGGCACGTCGTGGTCGACCTCGCCGACCCCGGTCAACCAACGCCGCCCACCCCCGCCACCAGCAGCAGACCCGCCGGCAGCAGACCCGGCCGGACCAGCAGAGTCGCCGCCGGCCAGCAGGAAACGGTACGGCGTGACCGGGTTACCGGCCTCCACCTCGCCGCGCCACCACACGTCCCCGTTCGGATCGTGCCGGTCGACCACCGCCTCGGAGAAGCGCGGCTCACCGTCGATTATGGAGCGTACCCACAGCTTGTCGACCGGCCGCACACCCGCCGGCACCCGGACGAAGACCGACACCCGATCACCCAGGTTTACCCCGGCGGCGGCACCCGGCGCATACAACGACGATCCGTCATGGTGCGCCTCGAACAGCTGACCCACAAGCTAACCCTTCACAGACCCGGAGGTGAGACCGGAAACGATGTAGCGGCTGAGCAGCTGAAACACCAGCACCGTCGGGACCGCCGTCAGCAGCGTGCCGGCGGCGAAGATCCCGAAGTTGTTGTTCCGCTCCCCCGCCACCAGGCCGTACATGCCGACCGCCAGCGTCTTCGCCTCCGGGTTGGTCAGGAAGACGTTGGCGATCAGGAACTCGTTGATCGTGTTGATGAACGCCAGCAGCCCGGTGACCGCCAGGATCGGCGCCACCAGCGGCAGCATGATCCGGAAGAACACCTGGGCGTGCGACGCCCCGTCCATGGTGGCCGACTCGTCCAACTCCCTCGGCAGGGTGTCGAAGAAGCCTTTCATCAGCCAGGTGTTCACCCCGAGCGCGCCACCGAGGTAGAGCAGCATCAGCCCCCACGGGGTGTTGAACCCGATCGTCGGCCACAGGTCGGTGATCGTCGAGAAGATCAGGAAGATCGCCACGATCGCCAGGAACTGCGGGAACATCTGGATCAGCAGCAGCGACAGCAGCCCGACCCGCCGGCCCCGGAACCGCATCCGGGAGAAGGCGTACGCCGCCAGCGACGACAGGAACACCGACGCAAACGACGCCAGCCCGGCGATCAGCAGCGAGTTGCCGAACCAGCGGCCGAACGCCGTGTCGGCGAACAGCCGACGGAAGTTGTTGCCCGACGCCCCGGTCGGGAACAGATCGGTCGACGACAGGGTGCCCAGCGGGTTCACCGCCGCCGACAGCACGAACACGATCGGGAACAGCGAGAACGCCACGGCCAGCAGCGCCACCAGGTGCCGCCAGCCGACCCGGCTCAGCCAACGGGTGAACGAGCGCCGGTTCATCCGTACACCTCCTCTTGGGCCCGGGTGCGCCGGAAGCTGACCGCGGAGATCACCGCGACGAGCGTGAAAATGAAGATCGAGATGGCGGCGGCGAAGCCGTACTGCGCGCCGGCCGCGCCGAACGCCAACCGGTACGTGTAGGTGATCAGCAGGTCCGTCGCGCCGACACTCGGGTTGTCCGCCGGGAACGGCCCACCCTCCGTCGTCAGATAGATGGCGTTGAAGTTGTTGAAGTTGAATGCGAACGAGGCGATCAGCAGCGGCGTCAACGCCACCAGCAGCAGCGGCAACGTCACCCGGCGAAACGCCTGCCACGGGTTCGCGCCGTCGATCGAGCTGGCCTCGGTCAGCTCCTTCGGGATGGCCTGCAGCGCGCCGGTGGCGACCAGGAACATGTACGGGTACCCGAGCCACAGCTGTACGCCGATCACCGCCAGCCGGGCCGACCAGTCCTGCCCGAACCAGTCCACAGTCAACCCGAAGAACTGGTTGATCAGCCCGAAGTCGGTGTTGAACATGTCCCGCCAGACCAGCAGCATTGCGAACGACGGCATCGCGTACGGCAGGATCAGCAGCACCCGGTAGAGGTTGCGCCCGCGCACCCGGTCGGAGTGCAGCGCCAGGGCGCAGAGCAGCCCGAGGACGAAGGTGCCGCCGGTGGAGCCGATCGCGAAGGCGAAGTTCCAGACCAGGGTGCCGAGGAACGGCCCGGAGATGCTGCGGTCGGTCAGCACGCGGGTGAAGTTGTCCAGCCCGACGCCGACCCGCCAGCCCTGCAGCAGCCGGTCGCCGTCGACGGAGACGAACGAGCCGGCGTCGTCGTCGGCCGTCCACACCGTGCCCGTCACGGTGTCGGTGACACAGTCACAATCGTCGTCGTACGCCCGGACGGCGACCCCTTCGTACGCCCGGGACAGCCCGATGGAGCGGATCGCCCCGTCGTCGGTCGGCACCGCCAGGTCGGTGATCTCCTGGCTGCGGGCACTGGCCTGGCCGGCGTTGAGCAGCGTGTAGCCGTCGGCCGCCGTGACCTTGCCGGCGTCGGTGACGGTGACGTCGCCGGCCGGCAGCTCGGTCAGCCCATCCTCGTCACCGGCGTAGACGACCCCGTCGGCCGGGTCGACGACCAGCAGCACCAGGTCACCGGTGGCGGCGTCGCCGACCGTGGCGACGGTCATCGCGTACTCGATGGATCCTGGGACCTGGACCACCGACGTGGCCTGAATGGCCGCGATCGCCTCGGCTTTGCTGCCCCGGTGTCCGTCGCCGAAGTTGGTGAACGCGGTGGAGGCGGTGTAGAGCACCGGGAAGATCTGGAAGGCGATCAGGAACAGGGTGCCGGGGATCAGGTACTTCGCCGGCACGTGCCGTCGACCCAGGTAGAGGTAGCCGATGCCGGCGGTCGTGACGGCCAGGATGCCCAGCCCGACCCACGCCTCGGCGTCGATCAGCGGGAACGCCGCCCAGATCGCGATCGCCGCGACCAGGCCGAGCAGCAGCGCCTTGGCCAGCAGACCGCCGGCTCCGGTGTCGCGCATTACTTGATCTGTTCGGCGATCGTCTGACCGGCGGCGGTGATCGTGCTGGCCACGTCGGCACCGCCGACGATCGCGGCTTCCGCCTTGCCGAACGGGTCCCAGATGGCGGCCATCTCGGGGATCGCCGGCAGCACCGCGCCACCCTGCCCGGCCTGCTGGAACTTGGCCAGGTCCGGGTCGGCCCCGGCGACCTGGTCGAGGGCGGCGGTCAGCGCCGGCGGGCGCGGCTCGGCCTCGTAGAGCGCGACAGCCAGGTCGGTCTGGGTGGTGTAGTTGGCGACGAACTCCTGCGCGAGGGCCTTGTTCTTGCCCTTCGCGGCGACGTAGAAGGTCTGCACGCCGACGAACGGCTGCGCTTCGGCCCCACCGGCGAAGCCGGGGACCGGGCTGATGTCGTACGCGATGTCAGCGCCCTTGGCGTCGGTGATCGCCCACGGCCCGGAGACCAGGAAGGCGCACTTGCCGCTGGTGAAGGTGGCGATCGAGTTCTCCGGGGTGATGGAGCGCTTCAGGGCACCTTTGCCCTTCTCGCCCAGCGTGGCGATCTTCTCGAACGCGGCGATCGACTCGGCCGTGCCGACGCCGAGCTGCGCCGGGTCGTAGTCGCCTTCGGCGGTGGTGCCGAAGAGGCTGCCGCCGGCCGAGGTGTAGAGCGGGTAGAGGTGGTAGGCGTCGCCGTTCTGCCCGACCTGCAGGCAGAGGATCTCCGAGACCTTGCCGTCGGCCTTGAGCTGCTCGCCGGTGGCGACGAGGTCCTCGATGGTGGCGGGGGCGTCGGGGGCGAGCGCGGTGTTGCGGATCAGGGCGACGTTCTCCATCGCGTACGGGACGCCGTAGAGCTGGCCGTTGAAGGTGACCGCCTGGATGGCGACGTCGGCGAAGCCGGCGGTCTGGCCGGCGGTGAGCTGGACCGGCTCGATGGCGCCGTTCTGCACCAGGTTGCCGATCCAGTCGTGCGCGCCGACCATCACGTCCGGGCCGCTGCCCTGCTGTGACGCGGTGACGAAGGTGGTCTGCTGGTCCTTGGAGATCGCCTGGACCTCGACGGTGACGCCGTTGTCGGCGCCGAACTTCTCGGCGAACGGGGCGAGGGCGGCGCTGCGCTTGTCGTCGGCCCAGATGACCAGGGTGCCGCCGGCGGCGGCATCGGGGCTGTCGGTGGTGGCGGGTTCGCCGTCGCTGCTGCCGCAGCCGGCGGCGGCCAGCGCGAGCACGGCGGCCAGCCCGGCGGCCACCGACGTGGTACGGACGCGCATCGGGACTCCTGTCCTGGAAGTTATTGCAGTACGGTGCCGCGATCACGGCACTGGTTTCGTCGTGTGTTGCCGGGACGTTAGCAAGACGTTGCAGGCAATGGAAGAGCTTGCAGGGACCGTCGCAAGAACTTGCCGGTGCGCTACCGTGGAGGCCATGCGCGCACGACTGTCCGACATCGCCCGCCAGGCCGAAGTCAGCGAGGCCACGGTGTCCCGGGTGCTCAACGACCGCCCCGGGGTGGCAGCCGAAACCCGCCAGGCGGTGCTGACCGCGCTCGACGTCCTCGGCTACGAACGCCCCGCCCGGCTGCGCAAACGCAGCGCCGGCCTGGTCGGCCTCGTGGTGCCGGAGCTGGACAACCCGATCTTCCCGGCGTTCGCGCAGACCATCGAGTCCGCGCTGGCCCAGTCCGGCTACACGCCGGTGCTCTGCACCCAGACCCCCGGCGGCGTCACCGAGGACGAGTACGTGGAGATGCTGCTGGACCGCCAAGTCGCCGGCATCGTCTTCGTCTCCGGCCTGCACGCCGACACCGCCGCCGACCACGAGCGCTACCGCAAACTGATCGCCCGGCCGCTGCCGATCGTGCTGATCAACGGGTACGCCGAAGGCATCGAAGCCCCGTTTGTCTCCTGCGACGACCGGGAAGCCGGCGAGCTGGCCGTGGAACATCTCGTCTCCCTCGGCCACCGGCGGATCGGACTGATCACCGGGCCGGACCGGTTCCTGCCGGTGCAGCGCAAGCTGGCCGGGTTCCGGGCGGCGATGCGCCGGCTCGTCGGTGCCAGCGACGCCGAGATCGACGAGCTGACCGCACTGTCACTGTTTGGTGTGGAGGGTGGCAAGGCGGCGGCGAACCGGCTGCTGGACAAGGGTGTCACCGGGATCACCTGCGGCTCCGACCTGATGGCGCTTGGCGCGATCCGGGCCGCCCGCCAGCGTGGCCTGTCGGTGCCGGGTGACGTGTCGGTGGTCGGCTACGACGACTCGCCGCTGATGGCGTTCACCGATCCGCCGCTGACCACGCTGCGCCAGCCGGTGATCGCGATGGCGGTGGCGGCGGTCCGCGCCCTGGTCGACGAGATCAACGGGCACGCCGCCCCGAACTCGGAGTACGTGTTCCGCCCCGAGTTGGTCTCCCGGGGCTCCACCGGCATCGCCCCCCAGGTCACCCACCTCGCCGCCGCAGCGGCCGCGCCCGCCAGCTGAGAGCTTGCGCAAGGGTTGCTTGACTCTTGCAAGAACCGGCAGGCATGCTCGGAGCAGAGCCAGCAACGCACCGACAGGACGGGGAACCCGTGACGATCGATCCTGCCCAGGCCGCGCCCCGCACCGCCCGCGACGACTGGTGGCGCACCGCCGCCGTCTACCAGGTGTACGTGCGCAGCTTCGCCGACTCCGACGGCGACGGCATCGGTGACCTGCAGGGCATCCGCAGCCGCCTGCCGTACCTGCGCGACCTCGGCGTCGACGCGCTCTGGCTGACGCCGTTCTACCGCTCCCCGATGGTCGACGGCGGCTACGACGTCGCCGACTACCGCGAGGTCGACCCGATGTTCGGCGACCTCACCGACTTCGACGAGATGATCACCGACGCGCACGCGCTCGGCCTGCGGATCATCGTCGACATCGTGCCGAACCACACCTCCGACGTACACCCGTGGTTCGTCGCGGCGCTCGCCGCCGCGCCCGGGTCGGCGGAGCGGGACCGGTACATGTTCCGCGACGGCCGTGGCGACAATGGCGAAGAGCCGCCGAACGACTGGGAGTCGATCTTCGGCGGGCCGGCCTGGACCCGCCTGCCCGACGGCCAGTGGTACCTGCACCTGTTCGACCCGGCCCAGCCCGACCTCAACTGGCGCCACCCCGAGGTGCGCGCCGAGTTCGAGCAGATCCTGCGGTTCTGGCTGGACCGGGGCGTCGACGGGTTCCGCATCGACGTCGCCCACGGGATGATCAAGGCCGACGGGCTGCCGGACATCGGCTGGACCTCGGCCACCACCGGACGCCGGCAGATCGAACTGCTCGGCAAGGGCCGGCTGCCCTACTTCGACCAGGACGAGGTGCACGACATCTACCGCGCCTGGCGACCGGTCCTGGACAGCTACCCCGGCGGGCGGATGGCGATCGCCGAAGCGTGGGCGGAGACCCCGCAGCGGCTCGCCCGCTACATCGGCCCGGACGAGCTGCACCAGGCGTTCAACTTCGACTTCCTCGACGCCACCTGGTCGGCCGACTCGTTCCACAAGGTGATCGACACCGCGCTCGCCGAAGCGGCGATCGTCGGCGCGCCGACCACCTGGGTGCTGTCCAACCACGACAAGCAGCGGCACGTCACCCGGTACGGCGACGGCGAGGTCGGGCTGCGCCGGGCCCGCGCCGCCGCGCTGCTGATGTTCGCCCTGCCCGGCAGCACCTACCTCTACCAGGGTGAGGAGCTGGGCCTGCCGGAGGTCCTGGACCTGCCCGACCATCTGCGGCAGGACCCGGCGTTCGGCCGCACCGGGGCCAGCCGCGACGGCTGCCGGGTGCCGCTGCCGTGGAGCGGCGACACCCCGCCGTACGGCTTCGGGCCGGCCGGCTCGGTCGAATCCTGGCTGCCGGCCCCGGCCGACTGGGCGCCGCTGACCGCACAGGCCCAGACCGGCGACGGGTCCTCGACGTTGGAGCTGTACCGGCGGGCCCTCGCCATCCGGGCCGAGCACCCGGCGCTGCGCGACGCCCCGGCCGGCGACGGCACCGGGCTGTCCTGGTTGGAGGCCGGGCCGGGCGTGCTGGCGTTCCGACGCGGTGACGACGGCGGGACCGACACGGACGGCGGCGCGCACGCGCTGATCTGCGTGGTCAACCTCAGTGGTGCGCCGGTGCCGGTCGACGGGTACGGCGTACCGCTGATCACCAGCGCGCCGTTGGACGGACCGCCCCGTGGCCGGCTGCTGCCGGTCGACGCCGCCGCCTGGTTCCGGCCGGCCTGACGCCCGTTTCGCCGCGGCCGGCTGGCAGGGTGCGGCCAGGTTTACGACGGCCCGGCGCCGGGTACGGCTCGGAGCAGGAAACACCGGTCGTTCGTCGAGCCGGAAGCGCCGCCGGGCGGCTGGGCAAGGACCCCTTGTGGTGGGGGGCGAAGGTGGTGACGGTGCCCCGGGACCAGGGTTGGTCCCGGGGCACCACCACTGATGGTCAGCTCCCGGCGGTCAGCATGTTGGCGATGCGGGCCATGCCGGCGCGCACCTCGTCCGGTGACGGCGGCGGCGACGGCTCGACGTGCCGCTCCTGCGGTTCGGCGTCGTTGCCGCCGACCAGGTCCTCGAAGTCGTCGTACTCGGCGACGTCCTCGTCGGCGGAGGCCTGAGCGGCGGCCAGCTCGCCGCGGATCTCCTCGACGGTGACCAGGGTCAGCAGCGGTTCGACCACCGCCATCAGCTCCTCGTCGGCGACCACCGTCTCGGCCAGGGCCAGCGCGTGCGCCCGTTCGTACGGCCCGCACACCACCGGTTCCCACTCGCCGTCCTGGTCGCCGAGCGGCCCGAAGGTGACGATCCACGGCATCGTGTGTGCCGGTGAGTCGTCCGGCAGCTCAAGCGTGACTAGTGCCCCCACCTGACCGATCATCGTCGTACACCGGAGACCGTCGGCGGCTTTTGCGGCTTTTACTGCTTTTGACGGTGCCGTTCCGGCTGTCCGGCGGGGCGTACGCCCGGCTGTCCGCCGGGCGGTCAGGTCGACCACCCGGCCGTGCCGGCTGGTCGCGGCCAGCGCCGCGCCGAACAGCAGCAGCTGGTTGAGCAGGTAGAGATAGATCAGCAACCCGACCGCGCCGGCCACCACGGTGTACGCGGGATTGCGCTCGAACCTGCCGACGTAGAACCGCCCGGCGGTGTTCAACACGGTCAGCCCGAACGCCACCACGACAATCGGGGCGACCAGCCGCCGGGCGGACATCCGCAGCCGGGGCACCGCGACCAGCAGCGCCGCGGCGAGCACCAGGTTGATCACGAAGGCGAGCAGCACGCTCGCGACGGCCGCGGCGACCGAGCTCTCGCCGAGCAGCCAACCCAGCAGCGACCGCAGCGCGTCGACCGCGCCGACCGAAACGCCGATCAGCAGGAACACCCCGACGAGTACGGCCAGGTCGACGACCTGCCGTACGCCGAAGAAGCCGGGCTGCTGGTCGAGCTGGTAGACCAACCGCTGCGAGGAGCGGATCGCCTCCACCCAGCCGATGCCGGTCAACCCGAGCAGCACCAGGCCGACGACACCGACCTGGCCACTGTTGCGTTGAATCTCGTCCAGGTCCAGGAACGGCAGGTTCTGCAGCAGGAAGTCGGCGACCGCCGCGCTGACCTCGGCGTTGGCCTCCACCAGGGCGCCGAACACCCAGTACGCGACCAGACCGAGGGCGAAGACGGCGAAGAACCCGTAGTACGCGATCGCGGCGGCCAGCCGCCCGCCCAGCACCTGGTTGTAGCGTTCGACCGCCCGCCAGAGGTGGTCCAGGCGCGGGTACCGCCGCCGGGACCGGTCCAGGGCCCACTGGGTGCCGGACCAGGCCCGGTCGAATACGTTCACCCCGTCATCCTGGTGCACCGGGGCAGCGTCAGGTGGTCAGCCGGGCGGGCACCGCGAGCGGTCAGCCGCCGGGTGGTCAGCCGCCGAGTGGAAAATCCCGGTGCGGCCGCCACCGCCCCTCACCGCTGTGCGAGAAGAGCGTGAACGAGTCGACCTCGAACTGTGCCTCGAAGCCGGCCAGGTCGTCGTAGACCTTGTCCATCGCATCGGTTGGCACGTCCTGGGCGACGGTCACGTGCGGGTGGTACGCGAAGCGGCTTTCCCGGACGAGCTGGTCGGCGGTGCCGATCGCCGAGGCCAGCAGCTCGCACTCGCTGATCCCCGCCGCCACCGCGACGAAGACCACCTCGGTGATCGGCCGGAACGTCCCGGTTCCGCGCAGGTGCAGCGGGTACGGCGGGTGCGCGGCGGCCACCGCCGCCAGGTGCGCCTCCACCTCGGCCAACTGATCTTCGACGATGTCGGTCGGGCCGAGCAGGGTGATGTGCGCGGGCACGTACTCGGCGGCCGGGTCGCCGGCCTCGGCCCGGCGACGGGTCAGCTCTTCGCCCCAGGGCTGCGGGATGTCGATGGCGACGCCGATCCGCACCTGACCGGGAGCTGGTCGCGCGCCGATGACGGACACTGTCAGACAGTCCCCGCGGGTGCCAGGAAGCCGACCCGGTCGTACACGGCGGCGAGCGTCGCGGCCGCCACCGCCTCGGCCTTACCCGCGCCGATCGCCAGCACCTTGTCCAGCTGGGCCGGGTCGTCGAGGTAGCCGCGGGTGCGCTCCTGGATCGGCCGGACGAACTCCACCACCACCTCCGCCAGGTCCTTCTTCAGGTCACCGTAGCCCTTGCCCTGGTACGCGGCGGTCAGCTCGTCGAGCGTCCGGCCGCTGAGCGCGGCGTAGATGGTGAGCAGGTTGCTGATGCCGGGCTTGCTCTCCGGATCGTAGATGATCTCGCGGCCGGTGTCGGTGACCGCCGAGCGGATCTTCTTGGCCGATTTCGCCGGATCGTCCAGCAGGTCGATGATGCCGGCCGGGGAGGACGACGACTTGGACATCTTGGCGGTCGGGTCCTGCAGGTCGACGATCTTGGCAGTGTCCCGCACGATGTACGGGGCCGGCACGGTGAAGGTGGCGCCGAACCGGGTGTTGAACCGCTGCGCCAGGTCCCGGGTGAGTTCCAGGTGCTGCCGCTGGTCCTCGCCGACCGGGACCGCGTCGGCCTGGTAGAGCAGGATGTCGGCGGCCTGCAGCACCGGGTAGGTGAACAGCCCGACGCTGGCCCGCTCGGCGCCCTGCTTGGCGGACTTGTCCTTGAACTGGGTCATCCGGCTCGCCTCGCCGAACCCGGTGATGCAGCCCATCACCCAGGCAAGCTGGGCGTGCTGCGGCACCTGGGACTGGACGAACAGGGTGCACCGGCCCGGGTCGAGACCGGCGGCGAGCAGCTGGGCGGCGGCCACCCGGGTCCGCTGGCGCAGCACCTGCGGGTCGTGGCCGGCGGTGATCGCGTGCAGGTCGACCACGCAGTAGAAGGTGTCGTGGCTGTCCTGCATCGCCACCCAGTTGCGCACCGCGCCGAGGTAGTTGCCGAGGTGGAACGAGTCGGCGGTGGGCTGGATGCCGGAGAGCACCCGGGGGCGGGAGGCGGGCTCGGACATGTCGACAATTCTGACAGCACCGGTGGATCGATGTCTCGCCGGTATCCGACCGGCCGCCGCCGGTCGGCAATGTTCGACTCTGTTGGATTTACCCGTCACCACTGTTGATTCCTGGCCGGGTGTGATGGAATCTTCTCCGGACGACCGGCGCCGTGAAGGGACATCGACAAGTGACACTCCCGGTAGCCGACGGCGGCGCACGCGGCAGCGACGCGGAGCCGGTCACCCGCCGCGCCCACGACGGCTTCCAGCAGCGGTACGGCGTACCGCCGGCCGGCGTGTGGGCGGCACCCGGACGGGTCAACCTGATCGGCGAACACACCGACTACAACGACGGCTTCGTGCTGCCGTTCGCCCTACCGCACCGCACCGTCGTCGCGGCCGGTCCGGCAGAGGCAGCCGTAGAGGCCGGTCCGGCAGAGCCAGCCGGAGAGGCAGAGCCCGGCTGGACCGTCTGGTCGGAGCAGTCCGGCGAGGAGATCGCGTTCGGCGTCGCCGACGCGGACCGGCCCGGCGCGGTCGACGGCTGGGGCGGCTACGTCGCCGGCGTCGTGTGGGCGCTGCGCGACGCCGGATACCCCGTACCGGCCGCCCGGTTGGCCATCGCGTCCGACGTACCGCTCGGCGCCGGCCTGTCGTCGTCGGCGGCACTGGAGGCCGCAGTGCTGACCGCCCTGACCGACCTCGGCGGCATCGGCACCGACCGGCTGCCGGTGGACCGGCGGCCGGCGCTGGCCCAGCGGGCGGAGAACGGCTACGCCGGCGTGCCCTGCGGGATCATGGACCAGTCGGCGTCGATCCGTTGCCGGGCCGGGCACGCACTGTTCCTGGACTGCCGGTCGCTCGACGTCGAGCACGTCCCGTTCGACCTGGCCGAAGCCGGGCTGGCCGTCCTGGTGATCGACACCCGGGCCCCGCACCGGCACGTCTCCGGTGAGTACGCCGCCCGGCGGGGCGCCTGCGAGCGGGCGGCCCGGCTGCTCGGCGTACCGGCACTGCGCGACGTTCCGGCCGACGACCTGCCGGCCGCCCTGGACCGGCTGCCGGACGACCCGACGCGCCGCCGGGTCCGGCACGTGGTCACCGAGAACCACCGGGTCCGTGAGACGGTGACGCTGCTGCGGTCCGGCCGGATCCGGGAGATCGGTCCACTGCTGACCGCCTCGCACGCGTCGATGCGTGACGACTTCGAGATCACCGTCCCGGAGGTGGACGTCGCGGTGACCGCAGCGCTGGCCGGCGGCGCGTACGGTGCCCGGATGACCGGCGGCGGCTTCGGTGGTTGCGTGTTGGCACTGGTCGATGCGGATGCCGCCGACCGGGTCGCGGCCACAGTGGGCGCGGCGTACGCCGGCCACGGTTTCCCGCCGCCGACATTCTTCACCGCCCTGCCCTGCGCGGGAGCCGAACGGATCCACTAACCTCGCCGCGACACATTAGACCAGCGGCGGCGGAGGTGCCCGTGGTGCAGGAGATGACCGACCGGCCGGCGGAGGACACCCCGTTCCTGGTCCGGATCGACGGACGCCGGTTCCTGATCTGGGCCGGCGGGCTGGCCGCCGTCTGCTGGTTGCTGGCCGGTGGGCTGCTCGGCGGGTTGGCGTACCTGGTCGCGAGGGAGGCGGCGGTCGGCCGTTCGGCGACGATGGCGCTGGCCGGCCTGCCGGTGCTGCTGCTCGGCGGGTTGCTGGCCGCGACGGTGACCATGTGGCACGGCCGGTTCACCGGCCGTGGCCCGGTGCTGGCCGCCGACCGGACCGGGGTCTGGGTGGCGAACGGCAGTTTCCGCGCCAACCCGGTCTGGCTGCCGTGGGACGCGGTGTCGGCGGTGCAGGTCCGCCGGACCGGGATCGAGGATCTGATCTTCATCGACGCGCAGACGCCGCACCCGGCGGTGCCGCCGGGTGCCCGGCTGATGGTGCCGACCATGCTGCTGGACTGCGGCAGCACCCAGATCGTGGCCGCGCTCGGCGCGCTGGCCGCCGGCCGGGCCCCGGTCTACGGACGCTGGTGAACTCAGCCGGCGCTGGTGACTCGGCCGCAGGGTCGGGCCCGCCGGTGACAGCGGACCCGACCCGTCAGCCCAGGATCAGCCGGCTTCGATGATCATGCCGGCGGCGGCGGTCCGGTTCGTCGACTCGTCGATCAGGATGAACCCGCCGGTGGTCCGGTTGCGCCGGTACTCGTCGGTGAGCAGCGGGACCGTGGTCCGGAAGGTGACCCGACCGATGTCGTTGAGGCCGAGCTGGCTGGCCGACTCGTCGCGGTGCAACGTGTTGACGTCCAGCCGGTACTGCACGCCACGGACCACGGCGCGGGCGCCGCGGGTGGTGTGCTTGATGGCGTACTTGCCGCCCACCTGCAGCGGCCGCGTCTCGTCCATCCAGCAGATCATCGCCTCGACGTCCTGCGCCGGGGTGGGCGCGTTGTGCGGCCGGCAGATCAGGTCGCCCCGGGAGATGTCCAGCTCGTCGGTGAGCCGCACGGTCACCGACATCGGCGGGAACGCCTCGTCGACCGGGCCGTCGGCCGTCTCGATGCTGGCGATCGTGCTGGTCAGCCCGGACGGCAGCACCATCACCTCGTCGCCGGGCTTGAGCACCCCGGATGCGACCTGGCCGGCGTAGCCACGGTAGTCGGTGACGGTGGTCGACTGCGGCCGGATCACGTACTGCACCGGGAACCGCACGTCGACCAGGTTGCGGTCGGAGGCGATGTGCACATGCTCCAGGTGGTGCAGCAGCGACGGGCCTTCGTACCAGGGGCTGCGCTCGGAGCGGGTGGCGATGTTGTCGCCGTTCAACGCCGAGATCGGGATGACCGACAGGTCGGGCACCTCGAGCTTGGCGGCGAAGGTGGTGAACTCGTCGGCGATCGTCTCGTAGACCGACTGGTCCCAGTCGACCAGGTCCATCTTGTTGACGCAGAGCACCAGGTGCGGCACCCGCAGCAACGAGCAGAGGAACGCGTGTCGGCGGGACTGCTCGACCAGGCCCTTGCGGGCGTCGACCAGGATCAGCGCCAGATCGGCGGTGGAGGCACCGGTGACCATGTTGCGGGTGTACTGGGTGTGCCCGGGGGTGTCGGCGATGATGAACTTGCGCCGGGGGGTGGCGAAGTAGCGGTACGCCACGTCGATGGTGATGCCCTGCTCCCGCTCGGCGCGCAGGCCGTCGGTGAGCAGCGCCAGGTTGGTGTACTCGTCGCCCCGGGCCGCGCTGACCGCCTCGACCGCTTCCAGCTGGTCGGTGAAGAGCGACTTGGTGTCGTAGAGCAGCCGACCGATCAGGGTCGACTTGCCGTCGTCGACGCTGCCGGCGGTGGCGAACCGCAGCAGGTCCATGGCCCGGGTGGTGGGGGCGTCAGCCGTCACCGTCATCAGAAGTAGCCCTCCCGCTTGCGGTCTTCCATGGCGGCCTCACTGACCCGGTCGTCGCCCCGGGTGGCCCCGCGCTCGGTGATCCGGGTCGCGGCGACCTCGTCGATCACCTTCTCGACGGTGTCCGCCGGGGAGCGGACCGCCGCCGTGCAGGAGGCGTCGCCGACGGTGCGGTAGCGCACCTGCTCGATGAACGACGTCTCGCCGGAGCGGGGCTGGATGAACTCGTTGACGGCGTACAGCATGCCGTCGCGCTCGATCACCTCGCGCTCGTGGGCAAAGTAGATCGGCGGCAGCTCGATCCGCTCCCGGGCGATGTAGTGCCAGACGTCCAGCTCGGTCCAGTTGGACAGCGGGAAGACCCGGATCGACTCGCCCGGGTGGTGCCGGCCGTTGTACAGCGACCACAGCTCGGGGCGCTGGTTCTTCGGGTCCCACTGGCCGAACTCGTCGCGGAACGAGAAGACCCGCTCCTTGGCCCGGGCCTTCTCCTCGTCCCGGCGGGCCCCGCCGAACAGGGCGTCGAACCGGTACTTCTCGACCGCAGCCAGCAGCACCGGGGTCTGGATGCGGTTGCGCATCCCGTCCGGCGACTCGTGGACCAGCCCCGACTCGAGGGCTTCCGGCACGCTGGCGACGACCAGCTGCAGGCCGAGTTCGTCGACCCGGCGGTCGCGGTAGTCGAGCACCTCTTGGAAGTTGTGCCCGGTGTCGACGTGCATCACCGGGAACGGGATCCGGGCCGGGGCGAACGCCTTCTGCGCCAGCCGCAGCATGACGATCGAGTCCTTGCCGCCGGAGAAGAGCAGCACCGGCCGCTCCAGCTCGGCGACGACCTCGCGCATGACGAAGATGCTCTCCGCCTCCAGCGCGTCGAGGTGGGAGACGCGGTACGCGGTCGCGTTGGTCATCACACCCACCCCTGGTTGTGGGTCATCCGAAGCTTGGTCATCCGAATACCAGACCTTTCCGGTTGGCAAGCTGGAGATAGAGGGTCAGGATACCTGCAGATGCTGTCGCAACGCTGCGAGCAGTTTGCTGGCAAGATCTCGTCGGCAGACCACCAGATCTGGCAGCCGCGGGTTGGCCTCGTTGTACTGCAGCGCGGATCCGTCGATCCGGGAAGCGTGCAGACCGGTGGCGGTCGCCACGGCGACCGGCGCGGCCGAGTCCCACTCGTACTGGCCGCCGGCGTGCACGTAGGCGTCGGCGTCCCCGGCGATCACCGCGGCGATCTTGGCGCCGGCCGAGCCCATCGGCACCAGCTCGGCACCGAGCTGCTCGGCGAGCGCGGTGACGAAGGCGGGTGGCCGGCTGCGGCTGGCGGCCAACCGGATCGCGCCGCCGGCCGACGCCGCCGCCGGCATCGGCGGGTACGGCGGCGGGTGCTCGGTGCTGATCGTGCGGTGCTGGGCGGGCAGGCCCACCGCGCCGGCGACCAGCCGGTGCGGGGTGGAGCCGCTGCGGGACCAGAGCGCCACGTGCACCGCCCAGTCGGCGCGGCCCTCCTCGGAGAACTCCCGGGTGCCGTCGAGCGGGTCGATGATCCACACCCGGTCGGCGGTGAGCCGGGACGGCCCGGCGTCCGTCGAGGTGTCGGCGTCCGGGTCCGGCAGCGCCTGGCGGGCGCCGTCGTCCTCCTCCGACAGCACCGCGTCCGCCGGCCGCCAGCGGGCCAGTTCGGTACGGAGCAGGTCGTGGGAGACCTTGTCACCGGCCGCCTTGAGCGCGGTCGGGTCGGCGTACCCCAGCTCCTCACGGACCTGGAGCAGCGACTCGCCGGCGCGCCCGGCGAGCCATCGGGCGAATGCGGCATCGGTTACCGGCGGCGTGCTCATCTGGCTCCTCTCCTACCTGCCCGGCGGAAACCGGGCCGTCCACCCGGAATCCACGGGCGGTGTTCTGCCCGGTTCACGATCCAGCTGTCCCAGACGTAACGCCACAGCCGCCTCTCAGGTGCTGTGGTACGTGTTCTGGGCCCACTCGAGCCCTCGGACGACCACCGCTTCCACCAGGTCAGCGGCCCGATCGACGAGAAAGTCGAGTTCCTTGCGTTCAGTTGTCGAGAAATCTGACAAAACATAATCTGCTGGATCCTGTCGACCGGGCGGACGCCCGATCCCGAACCTGACCCGCAGGTACTCCTTGCTGCCGAGCGACCGGGACATGGAGCGCAACCCGTTGTGGCCACCCTCTCCACCGCCCTGCTTCACCCGCAGTCGACCGTAGTCGATGTCCAGCTCGTCGTGCACCGTGACGATCTGCTCGACCGGCACCTTGTAGAACTTCGCCAACGCGGCCACCGGGCCACCGGAAAGGTTCATGTACGTCAGCGGCTTCGCCAGCACCAGCTTCGGCCCGCCCAGGCCGAGCCGCCCCTCGCCGGACTCGGCCGCCGCCCGCCGGTGCCGGCTCAACCGCACGCCCAGCCGACCGGCGAGCAGGTCCGCGACCATGAACCCGACGTTGTGCCGGTTGCGGGCGTACTCCCGGCCCGGGTTGCCCAGCCCCACGACCAGCCACGGTGCCGTCTCCACCACACCTCCTGAAACGGATCAAGGCGTCACCGCTGCGGCAGGGCCGGCAGCGGGACGCCCGGATCGTCGAACGGCAGGTCAGACCGGCTGCTCGGCGGCGCCCTCGGCGACGGACTCCTCGGCTGCCTCCTCGCCGGTCTCCGTGTCGAGCTGGGCGGCGCTCGGCGCGGCGGAGACCACCACGAGCACGGTCGCCGGGTCGACGGTCAGCTCGACCCCGCCCGGCAGCTGGACGTCGCCGGCGGTGACGTGCGAGCCCGGCTCCAGACCCTCGATCGACACCTCCAGCGACTCCGGCACCCGGGTCGCCTCGGCGCTGACCGACAGCGTGTCGTGCTCGTGCATCACCAGGGTGCCCTTGGCCGGCTCGCCGACCAGCTGCACCGGGATGTCCACGGTGACCTTCTCGCCCCGGCGGACCAGCAGCAGGTCGACGTGCTCGAAGGTGTCCTTGACCGGGTCACGCTGGATCGCCTTGGTCAGCGCCAGCGCCTGGGTGCCATCGGTAATGTCGATGGCGAACAGCTGGTTGGCGCCGCCGTGCCGGATCGCGGCGGCGAACTCACGGGCGGGCAACGCGATGTGCTTGGGCTTCTCGCCGTGGCCGTACAGCACGGCGGGCACCTTGCCGGCCCGGCGGGTACGGCGGGCACCACCCTTACCGAACTCGGTGCGGGGCTCGGCGCTGATCTTTACCTCGGACACGGGAGTACTCCTGGAGTTTCGGCAGTGCGTGCGGGGGAACCTGATCCGGCTCCGGGGAGACGGATGCGATGTCGGCGGTGCCGGGCGAAGGGGCACGCTGGGCGCTCGTCCAACTGGGCAGTGCCCGGAGCACCGCGTCGATCACGGTGCTTCCGGGCGGCAGCGCTTCGTCAGCAGCGGCCCGCAGGGCACCCTCGCCGTGGCAACCGCACCAGTCTACCCGAGGCTGGTGAACTGGTTCAGGCAGTACCCCTTGTGTGGGCGGATCTTCCCGCGCGGGCGCGGGCCGTAGATCAGCTCAGCCCGCCGAACAGCGTCGTCACCGAGCCGTCGTCGAAGACTTCGCGGATCGCCCGGGCCAACAGCGGCGCGATGGACAGTACGGTGAGCTTGTCCAATTGTTTCTCCGCCGGCAGTGGCAGGGTGTTGGTCACCACCACCTCGCTGATCCGGCTGTTCTTCAACCGCTCGGTGGCCGGGTCGGACAGCAACGCGTGGGTGGCCGCGACCGCGATGTCCGACGCACCCGCGTCGTAGAGGATCTCCGCCGCCTTGGTGATCGTCCCACCGGTGTCGATCATGTCGTCGACGATCAGGCAGACCCGGCCCTCGACGTCACCGACCACCCGGTTCGCCACTACCTGGTTCGGCTTGAGCGGGTCCCGGGTCTTGTGGATGAAGGCCAGCGGGCAGCCGCCGAGCCGGTCGGTCCAGCGCTCGGCCACCCGGACCCGGCCGGAGTCCGGCGCGACCACGGTCATCGGCCGCCCGGCGAACCGGCTCTCGACGTAGCCGGCCAGGATGTCCATCGCGAAGAGGTGGTCGACCGGGCCGTCGAAGAAGCCCTGGATCTGTGCGGTGTGCAGATCGACGGTGAGGATCCGGTCCGCACCGGCGGTGCGCAGCAGGTCGGCGATCAGCCGGGCGGAGATCGGCTCCCGGCCGCGGTGCTTCTTGTCCTGACGCGAGTACGGGTAGAACGGCAGCACCACGGTGATCCGCTTGGCCGAGCCACGTTTCAGCGCGTCGATCATGATCAGGGTCTCCATCACCCAGCGGTTGACGCCGTGGGTGACCGACTGGACGACGAACGCGTCCGAGCCGCGGACCGACTCCTTGAACCGGACGAAGATCTCACCGTTGGAGAACTCGTACGAGTCGGACGGGGTGGGTGCGATGCCGAGCACTTCACCGATCTCCTCGGCGAGCTCGGGGAAACCCCGGCCGGTGAAAAGCATCAGGCTCTTGCGGTTCTCGGCGACGATGCTGCCCATCGAGACGTCTGCTCCCGTCAGGGTGGTTGCGGACGCCGACCTGGCTGGGCCGTACGCCGCTGGACTAGTCAGTCGCAGTATCTCCCGGAACCGGGTCGCCGGCACCGTGATGGTGGGCCGCTTCACCGTTGCCGGCCCCGACCTGCCCATTCCCGGCACCGGCCGTACCGGCCCCGGCGCGCTCCGCCGCCGCCGCGGCGGCGGTGCCCGGCCGGCGGGACTGCACCCAGCCGTCGACCGTGCGCTGCTGGGCCCGAGTGACGGCGAGCGCGCCGGGCGGCACGTCCCGGTTCACCACGCTGCCCGCCCCGACGTAGGCACCGGCGCCGATCTCGACCGGGGCGATCAGGCTGCTGTCACAGCCGACGAAGGCGGACTCCCCCACCGTGGTGTGACTCTTGTGCACCCCGTCGTAGTTGACGAAGATCGTCGCCGCGCCGATGTTGGCCCGGGCGCCGATCGTGGCGTCCCCGACGTAGCTCAGATGCGGCACCTTGGCGCCCGCGCCGATCTGCGACTTCTTCACCTCGACGAAGGTGCCGACCTTGGCCCGCTCGTCGAGCTGGGCGTCCGGGCGCAGATAGGCGTACGGGCCGACGCTCGCGCCGACGCCGATCCGGGCCTGCACGGCGTGCGAGCGCAGCACGGTCGCGCCCGCACCGACTGCGGTGTCGATCAATGTGACGTCCGGCCCGACGATGGCCTCGGCTCCGACCGTGCTGGTGCCGTACAGCTGGGTGTTCTGCTCGACGACGGCGTCGCGTTCCAGGTGCACCGTCACGTCGATCCAGGTGGTGGCCGGGTCGAGGATGCTCACCCCGGCGCGCATCCAGCCCTCGTTGACCCGGTCGGCGAGCAGCCGGCGCAACCGGGCCAGCTCCACCCGGTCGTTGCAGCCCAGCGTCTCGGTCACGTCGGCGGCGACGTGCACGCCGACCGGCGCTCCGGCGGCGGCGAGCAGACCGACGGCGTCGGTCAGGTACTCCTCGCCCTGGTCGTTGTCGGTGGTCAGCTTGCCGAGCGCGTCGCGCAGTCCGGCCGCGTCGAAGGCGTAGATCCCGGCGTTGATCTCGCGGATCCGGCGCTGCTCCGGGCTGGCGTCGCGCTCCTCGACGATGCGCTCCAGGCCGCCGGCCGGATCGCGGACGATCCGCCCCAGACCGGTCGGATCGGCGACCTCGGCGGTCAGTACGGTGGCGGCCGCGCCGGCCGACTCGTGCGCCTCGATCAGCTCGGCGACCGTCTCCGGACGCAGCAGCGGCACGTCGCCGTTGAGCACCACGACAGTTCCGGTGGCGTCGGGCGCGGCCGCCATCGCCAGCCGGACCGCGTGCCCGGTGCCGTGCTGCTCGGCCTGCAGCACCGGCACGGCCGCCGGGGCGATCTCCGACAGGTGCGCGGTGACCTGCTCGGCGCGGTGTCCGACGACGACCAGGGTGCGCTCGGCGGCGGCGGCCGCGGCAGCGGCGAGGACGTGCCCGACCAGGGTCCGGCCGAGCAGCGGGTGCAGCACCTTGGGTAGCGCCGACTTCATCCGCTTGCCTTCGCCGGCAGCGAGGACGACCACGGTACGGGACCGGGGCTGGATCACGAGAAATGCTCCCGTCAGAGCGGCGGCACACCTGCTTGACCTGGCACGACACCCAGCGTCACCGCCAGCGGTCTGGGTGTCGCGGGAAGCTCGGCCGCTAGGACTCGAACCTAGAATATCGGGACCAAAACCCGAGGTGTTGCCAATTACACCACGGCCGATCGTGCTACGGACACAGCCTAGCGTGCCGGGCGGATTCCGGCGTACTCCCATCGCCCGGCATGGGCGGGCCGGGCGGGCGCGCACACCGGCCCGGCTCGGGAACTCGGCCGTAGAAAACTACGGCTCCGTAGGTTACGGTGACGTAGGCGTAAGTTCCCGTTTCTTCACCGCTGGCCGCCGCACCGGCTGGAACGCCCCGGCGCACCGCGGTCGAACCGTCACCGCTGCGAGGTGCCATGTCAACCGCCCTACTCGAGCCGCCACAGACCAACCCCGGCCCCGCCCCCAAGCCGCTGACCGTCGGCAAACAGTCGATCGGTGTGCTGATCGCCCTCGGCGCCTTCGTGACCGTCCCGTTCCTGGCGCTGATCGCCGCCGTACCGGTCGCCTGGGGCGGCTGGCTGGGCTGGACCGACGTCATCATCGGGCTGGTCTTCTACGTGGTAGCCGGGCTGGGCATCACCGTCGGGTTCCACCGGTACTTCACCCACGGCTCGTTCAAGGCGAAGCGGTGGCTGCGGATCACCCTGGCGCTCGCCGGCTCGCTGGCGATCGAGGGCAACGTGATCCAGTGGGTCGCCGACCACCGCCGCCACCACGCCTTCAGCGACATCGAGGGTGACCCGCACTCCCCGTGGCGGTTCGGCACCAGCGTCTGGGGGCTGACCAAGGGCCTGCTCTACGCCCACGTCGGCTGGTTGTTCCACCGCGACCTGACCAACCAGGAGCGGTTCACCCCGGACCTGCTCGCCGACAAGGACATCCGCCGCATCGACCAGCTCTTCCCGGCGCTGGTCGTGTTCACCATGCTCGCCCCGGCGGCGATCGGCGGCCTGGCCACCTGGTCCTGGCAGGGTGCGCTGACCGCGTTCTTCTGGGCCGGCCTGGTCCGGGTGGCGCTGCTGCACCACATCACCTGGTCGATCAACTCGGTCTGCCACGTCTACGGGGAACGCCCCTTCGAGGTGCGGCAGGGCGACAAGGCGTCGAACTTCTGGCCGCTGGCCATCCTGAGCTTCGGCGAGAGCTGGCACAACCTGCACCATGCCGACCCGACCTGCGCCCGGCACGGCGTACTGCGCGGGCAGATCGACATCTCCGCCCGGGTGATCTGGCTGCTGGAGAAGACCGGTGCGGTCTCCAACGTCCGCTGGCCGAAGCCGGAACGGATCGCGGCCAAGCTGGTCAAGCCGGCTGGCTGAGCCGGACCGCAGCCGGTACGGCTACCCACCGGGTCGGTGCGGGCACCGGCCCGGTGGCCCGGCACTGGCAGGAGGAGCCAAGTGACGGACAACCCAACCACCAACGGTGACGCTTCACCGGGCGGCACACCGGCACCGCCACCACCACCGGCGGCACCGGCCAAATCGAACTCCCGGGTCCGTATGTCGGCCGCGCAACGCCGGGAGCAGCTGATCACCATCGGACGGCAGCTCTTCGCCGAGCGGGGGTTCGACGCCACTTCCATCGAGGAGGTCGCCTCCCGGGCGAAGGTCTCCAAGCCGGTGGTGTACGAGCACTTCGGCGGCAAGGAAGGGCTGTACGCGGTCGTGGTGGACCGGGAGGTCCGCGCCCTGCTCGACCGGATCACCAACGCGCTGACCGCCGGGCACCCACGTGAGTTGTTGGAGCAGGCCGCGTTGGCGTTGCTGGACTACATCGAGGCGGAGACGAACGGCTTCCGGGTGCTGGTCCGCGAGTCGCCGCTGCTGTCGGCCGCCGGCAACTTCTCCAGCGTGATGAACGACGTTGCGCACCAGGTGGAACACATCCTCGGTGCCGAATTCAAGAGCCGGGGGTACGACCCGAAGCTCGCCGAACTGTACTCCCAGGCGCTGGTCGGGATGGTCGCGCTGACCGGGCGCTGGTGGCTGGAGGTACGCAAGCCGCGCAAGGAGACGGTCGCCGCGCACCTGGTCAACCTGGCCTGGAACGGCCTGTCCCACCTGGAAGCGAAACCCACCCTGCTGACCCGGCGCCGCAACCACTGATCGCCGGGGTCGGGCCGTACCGGGTCGGCGTACGCTCACTGCCGGGCCTGCTCAGCAGGTCGGTGCGCGCCGCGCCGGTAGCGTTCCTCGTCGCCGGCCGCCTCGGCCGGCCCCACCTTGTCGTACAGGCCGGTGGCCAGGAAGATCAGACCGAAGATCAGCGACACGATCACGGTCGACATCGAGAAGTTCAGGAAGTTGGCGTCGGTCTGCAGCAGGGCCATCATCAGCAGGCCGGTGACCATGAAGACCACCGCGATGGTGAGGTTGGCGAGGTGCCCGGCCCGGCCGCCGATGATCGCCCCGATCAGGATCAGCCCGCCGTAGACGATCGAGGAGATCGAGAACGCGAGGTTGGTGCGCAGCCCGAGCACCCAGACGTCGTCCCGGGCGAACAGCGGATCACCCCAGGTGGCGACCGTTCCGGCGATGCCGAAGATCAGCACGTACAGGCCGGTCAGCCCGGCGATCGTCCGGTAGACCGGCCGCAGCGGGTGGTTGACCGGAATGTGCGCCATGGCTGCCGCTCCTGTCGCCGACCCAGGCCCGCGTCGCGGCGACGCGGGCGTCATTCCCCGGATTCTCCCGCCGCGGGCGGGTGGCGCGCAGCCGAACCGACCGGTAGGCGGCTACGGGATCAGCCGGCCCCGCCGCCCGATCAGCGACCCCGGACCAGAGCACCGGTCCAGGTCACAGCACCAGCCGACCGTCCCGCCACGCCTGGGCCTCCTGCTCGGTGCCGATCCGGCCGTACATGGCGGCCATCAGCAGCACCAGGCCGACGATCATCACGACCAGGCAGGTGCTCACCGTGAAGTTGAGGAAGTTGGCGTCGGTGCGCAGCACCGCCAGTTCGGCCAGGCTCAACGCCATCAGGCCGTACGCCAGCACCTTGTTGATCGCCGTGTCGATGTTGCGGCCGAACCCTACGCCGGCCAGCACGGCCACGCCCAGCACCAGGCACAGCCCGGAGAAGCCGAGGTTGGCGCCCTGGCCGAGCACCCGGCTGTCGTTCTGTGCGAAGAGGGCGTCGCCGCTGGTGACGATGATCCCGACGACACCGAAGATCACCAAGTAGAGGCCGGTCAGCGCGGCGACCGCCCGGTAGATCGGCCGGGCGGGGTGGTTGACGGGGGTGTGCATGGGGTCTGCTCCAACGCCGACGGGGGTGGTCGCCGACGATTGTCGCTCATCGCCCGCGACCAGCGGGGGGTGGCCCCGGCCGGCGCGGCCCAGCTCACCAACCGGTCCGGCTCACCCGACGCCTAGCTCACCTGCTCGGCCAGGGCGAGCCACTCCTCCTCGGTACGGCTGCGCTGCGCCTGCACCTCACGCAGTCGGGCGTCCAGCTCGGCGAGCCGGGTGAAGTCGGTGGCGTGTCGGGCCAACTCCTCGTGCAGCGCCGTCTCCTGCTGCTCCAGCTTGCCGACCTGGCGTTCCAGTCGGGCCAGCTCCTTGCGGGCCGCCCGCAGGTCACCGGCGGACAGCCCGCCACCGGCGGCGTCACCCGCCGGCCGGTCGCCGGCCGCAGCCGGGCCGGCCACACCGGAACCCGCCGGCCGGTCGGCCCCGGGACCGGCCCCGGCGGCCCGCGCCGCACCGGAGCCGGCGGCACCGCCGGCTCGGGCCAGGTACTCGTCGACCCCGCCGGGCAGATGCACCAGTCGGCCGTCGCCGAACATGCCGTACGTCTCGTCGGTGACCCGCTCGATCAGGTACCGGTCGTGGCTGGCCACGATCAGCGTGCCCGGCCACGAGTCGAGCAGGTCCTCCAGCGCCGCCAAGGTGTCGGTGTCCAGGTCGTTGGTGGGCTCGTCGAACAGCAGCACGTTCGGCTCGGCGGCCAGCAGTCGCAGCAGCTGCAGCCGGCGGCGCTCGCCACCGGACAGATCTCCGACCGGCGTCCACAGCCGCCGGTCGGTGAAGCCGAACATCTCCGCGAACTGGGTCGCGGCAAGCTCGCGGTCGCCGAACACCACCCGGCGGGCAACCTCCTCCACCGCCTCCAGCACCCGCAGCTCACCGGGGAGCTCGGCCAGCTCCTGGGACAGGAAGGCCGGCCGGACCGTCGCCCCGGTCACCACCCGGCCCTGCTGAGGGGCACGGACCCCGGCCAGCAACCGCAGCAGTGTGGTCTTGCCGGCACCGTTGGCGCCGACGATCGCGAACCGGTCCCCCGGACCGATCTGCCAGGTCAGCCCGTCGAGGATCAGCTTCTCCCCGGCGTACGCGGTCACGTCGTCCAGCTCGTAGACCTGCTTGCCGAGCCGGGCGGTGGCCAGCCGGTGCAGCGACACGGTGTCGCGCGGCGGCGGCACGTCGGCGATCAGCGCGTTCGCCGCCTCGATCCGGAACCGCGGCTTGGAGGTACGGGCCGGCGGGCCACGGCGCAGCCAGGCGATCTCCTTACGCAGCAGGTTCTGTCGGCGGGCCTCGGTAGCCGCGGCGACCCGCTCCCGTTCGGCGCGGGCCAGCGTCCAGGCGGCGAACCCGCCCTCGTAGGCGCGGACCGTCTGGTCGGCGACCTCCCAGGTGTCGGTGCAGACCTCGTCGAGGAACCACCGGTCGTGGGTGACCACTACCAGCGCGCCCCGGCGACGCTGCACCAGGTACGCGGCGAGCCAGGCCACCCCGGCGACGTCCAGATGGTTGGTCGGCTCGTCCAGGATCAGCAGCTCGGCTGGGCGGATCAGCAGCGCGGCCAGGGCGATCCGGCGCCGCTCGCCGCCGGACATCGGCCCGACCGGCTGGTCCAGGCCGAGGTGCGGCATGCCGAGACCGTCGAGGACGGTACGCACCCCGGCGTCGCCGGCCCACTCGTGCTCGGCGCCGAACCCCTCGGCCAGCCACGCGGTGCCGAGCACCACGTCCCGTACGGTGGCGTCACCGGCCAGCTCGAGCGTCTGGGGCAGCGCGGCGACCCGCAGGTCCCGGCGGTGGGTGACCCGCCCGGCGTCGGGTTCCTCGGCTTTGGTGAGCAGCCGCAGCAGGGTCGACTTGCCGGCACCGTTGAGACCGACGACGCCGATCCGGTCGCTGTCGTCCAAGCCCAGCGAGACCTCGGTGAGCAACTGCCCGACTGCGCCGTAACCCTTGGACACCCGATCCAGATTGACAATGTTCACCATCAGATCAGCCTCGCCCCGGCGACGGCGCCGTGCGCCAGGTGCACGTCCCGGCAGACCCCGGCATCGTCGAGCGCGGCCGCGACGGTGGCCGCGCCAGCCGCGTCCGCAGCCAGGAAGACACAGGTCGGGCCGGACCCGGAGACCATGCCGGCCAGTGCCCCGGCTGCCACCCCGGTGTCCAGCACCTGCTTGAGCGCCGGGCGCATGGACAGCGCGGCCGGCTCGAGATCGTTGCCGAGCGCGCCGGCCAGCACCTGCGGATCCCGCTGGCGCAGCGCGGCCAGCAACTCGTCGGCGGCGCCGACCGGTGGCGGCGCCGCACCGGCCGCCCGCAGCCGGTCCAGCTCGGCGTAGACCTCGGGGGTGGACAGGCCGCCGTCGGCGACCGCGACGACCCAGTACCAGGTGGTGGGTCGGGCCAGCACCGGGCTGATCGCCTCGCCCCGGCCGGTGCCCAGCGCGGTGCCGCCGTGCAGCAGGAACGGCACATCCGAACCGATGCCGGCGGCCAGCCCGGCCAGGTCGTCACGGGTCAGCCCGGTCCCCCACAGCTCGTCGCAGGCGACCAGCGCTGCGGCGGCGTCCGCGCTGCCGCCGGCCAGGCCGGCCGCGAGTGGGATCTGCTTGCGCAGGTGCAGTCGGGCGTGCGCGGGGACCCGGGCGTGCCTGGCCAGCGCCCGGGCGGCGCGCAGCACCAGGTTGGAGTCGTCCAGCGCCAGCTCGCCGGTGCCCTCACCGTCCATGGTCAGGATCAGCGTGTCGGCCCGCCGGACGGTCAGCTCGTCGTAGAGCGCGATCGCGTGGTAGACGGTGCTCACCTCGTGGTAGCCGTCGGGCCGGAGCGGGCCGACGGCCAACCGCAGGTTGATCTTGGCTGGCACCCGCACCTTGACCGAGCTGCGGGCGCCGCGACGGAAAATCTCGTCCTCGTCGCCCGGCCGCCATGCCTCGGTCACCGGGAAATACCCCGGCTGAGGTGGGCCGCGCGGGTACCTCTCGTCACGATCACGGCCGCCAGCCTACTCGGCCACCGTTTCGACCAGCGGCGCCGCCGCAGCGATCGCCGCGAACCGCGCCACGGTCAACGCCTCCCCCCGCGCACGCGGGTCGACCCCGGCCGCGGCCAGCACCGCCGCCGCCCGGTCCGCCCCGCCGGCCCAGCCGGCCAGCGCCGCCCGCAGCGTCTTGCGGCGCTGCGCGAACGCGGCGTCCACCACGGCGAAGACCCGACGCCGGAACCCGTCCACCGGCTGACCCGCCGGCACCGCCGGTGGCTCGCGGCGGGTGAACGCGACCAGCCCGGAGTCGACGTTGGGCACCGGCCAGAACACGCTCGGCGGGACCCGACCCGCAGTACGGGCGGCGGCGTACCAGGCCAGCTTCACCGACGGTACGCCGTACGTGCGCGAGCCCGGGCCGGCGACCAGCCGGTCGGCCACCTCTTTCTGCACCATCACCAGCCCTTGCCGCAGGCTGGGCAGCTCGGCGAGCAGGTGCAGCACCACCGGCACCGCCACGTTGTACGGCAGGTTGGCCACCAGCGCGGTCGGTTCCGGCCCGCCGAGACCGGCGGCGGTGGTCCGCAGCGCGTCGGCGGTGTGCACGGTCAGCCGGGCGAGGTCGCCGCCGCAGCCGGCGACGGTCTGCGGCAGCGCGCCGGCGAGCACCGGATCGATCTCCACCGCGTGCAGGTGGCGCACCTGGTCGAGCAGGCCAAGGGTCAGCGAGCCGAGCCCGGGGCCGACCTCCAGCACCACCGCGTCCGTTGGCAGATCGGCGGCGGACACGATCCGCCGGACCGTGTTCGGGTCGTGCACGAAGTTCTGCCCGAGCCGTTTGGTGGGTGCCACCGCCAGCCGGCCGGCCAGCTCCCGGATCTGCGCCGGACCGAGCAACTCGGTCACCGGCTCACCACGGCCCGAACACCCGGTCGCCGGTGGCCGAGATCGCGGCGCACAACTCGGTCAGGTCGGTGCCGGTGACCTCGGCAAGCAGCCGGACGGTGTGCGGGATCAGGTAGGAGGCGTTGGGCCGGCCCCGGTGCGGCACCGGCGTCAGGTACGGCGCGTCGGTCTCCACCAGCATCTGCTCGACCGGCGTGACGGCCGCTGCGGCGCACAGCCCGGCGGCGTTGCCGAAGGTCACCGTACCGGCGAAGCTGAGCACGAAGCCGCGCCGGACGCAGTCGGCGGCGAAATCCGCGTCGCCGGAGAAGCAGTGCATCACCACGGTCTGCGGGGCGCCTTCGGAGTCGAGCACCCGCAGCACGTCGGCGTGCGCGTCCCGGTCGTGGATCACCAGCGGCTTGCCGTACCGCTTGGCGATCGCGATGTGCGCCCGGAAGCTGGCCTGCTGCGCGGCCAGTCCGTCCGACCCGGTCCGGAAGTGGTCCAGCCCGGTCTCGCCGACGCCGCGCACCCGATCGGCGGCGGCCAGCGCCTCGACCTCACGCAGCGCCTCGTCCAGGTCGGCCAGTCGGGGTGCCTCGTTGGGATGCAGGGCGACCGTGGCGACCACCGCCGACGATCGCGCGGCGAGGTCCGCGCCCCAGCGCGACGACTCCAGGTCGACACCGACCTGGACCAGCCGGTCGACGCCGACCGACGCGGCCCGGGCGATCAAGGTGGCCACCGGGTCGCCGCTGTCCCGGCCGAGGACCGCCGGTTCGGCGACAGTCAGGTCCAGGTGGGTGTGGCTGTCGATCACCGGTACGGGCAGCGGATCGGGTGGCGGCGGGAACTCCCCGGCCCGGCGGGCGGCCCGTTGCCGGCGGGTCTCGGCTGGCTGCGTCATCATCGGACAGCATCACACGTCCCGGTCCGGCCGGTGCACCGGGCCACCCGGGCGGCACCGCCAATGGACATGCGGCGGCTACCACGCGTTCACCCGAAGCGGTGACCCGGCAACTACCTTCGGCGACGTGACTCTGAGCTCTGCGCGTGGCGGCGTCGCCGATGCCCCGGCCGGCCTGCACGTCCGCTTCGAGGGTGCGGTCTACCCGGCTGAGGAGATCGCCCGAGGGGCCGCCTACCGGCTGGTCAGCATGGACCCGGTAGCCGGCTTCCAGCGCGACGGCCGGGGCCGCTGGTTCCGCCACGTGCATGCCAGCGAGGTCGGCCCGGTCTCCGGCGTGGGTATCTCCGCCGGCGGCACGGGTGCCTCCGGTGCCGGCGCGGGTGCCGACGACCGCACCGACGATCCGGGCGACAGCCCGCTGATGGCCCCGTTGACCCGGGCCGCCAGCTGGGCGGACGTACATCAGCTGAGTCAGACGCCGTCGGCCGCCGACCATCCGGCAAATACCGTGGTCCGGCGTACCGCGACGGTCCGGCGCGGCACCCGGATGATGAAGGTACTTTCCGGCCGACAGGTGGCCGGCTTCCTGCGTGGCTGGGCACCGGCCGGTTTCTGCTACCGCGAGTACGACATCGCGCACCTGCGTACCCCGGCCGACCTGGCCCTGCTGCGCACCGACGACGAGGGCGGGCGGGACAGCCTGGAGGTGGCGTACGCACTGCGCTGGCGGGCCATCGGCGCCGACGACTACGAGATCCCGGCCGGGCCGGCGTACCAGGGGCTGGCGGCCATGCCGCCCCGGGACCGGATCGGCCCGCCGGTGCTCGGCACCGGGTTCACCCCGAGCGGGCGCCATCTGATCCCCGAGTTCGTCACCGCCGGCTGCACCGACCTGCCGATGCCGGCCAACGCCGCCCTGCTGGCGTACACCCCGGACGGTGCCGAGGTGGTGCTGTACACCTACCAGCCAGAGCAGCGCGGCTGGATCCGGATGGCCGGGCCGCAGCGACGACACCTGCTCGACGGGATCCCCGACGTCCCGTCCGACCAGGAGTACCTGCGCACCGGCGACCTGCCGCAGTCGACCCAGCTGGTCGGCACCCACGACGGCCAGACCTACGAGGCGGTCGCCGACCCGCCGCACGAGTTCCGGGTGCTGGCGATGACCCGGGCCGCTCGCTACCCGGTCGACTCGCTGGCCCGCCGGGTGCGGCTCGCCACCTGGCGCGACGCCCGCTGTCAGGTGCTGAGGCAGGATTCCGGGTGGAGCCGGCTGCGGCTGTGCCGGCCCACCCCGGAGGCGGTCGCGTCGCTCGGCGCGCAGTGCTACGAACGCGGCGTGTACGAGGTGTGGGCACCGAGCGTGGAGATTTCCGACGAAGGCGCGACCGACCTGCCGTACCCGCTGTGAACCGGCGGGAGCACCGCGCTCACCCGGCGGCCAGGTGGGTCAGCTCGAGGGCGAAGTAGCCGGCGAAGACCAGCATGATCGCGCCGGACACCCGGTCGAACCAGGCGATCACCCGCGGCGTCAGGAAGCGACGCGCCTGGGCGGCACCGACCGCCAGGATCAGGAACCAGGTCCACGACGCGGAGAGCGTCCCGGCGGCGAACGTCGCCCGGGAGTCCGCCGGCTGGGCGATCACCGCTGCCCCGATCACCCCGACCATGTCGAGGATGGCGTGCGGGTTGAGCAGCGAGACGCTGACCGTACGCCCGACGACCTGGCGGGCCGACCCGGCCGCCGGCCCCGGACCCGGCCCGCCCGGTGGGCCGACGGCGAGGTGCCCGCCGGCGGTACGGATGGACCGCACGCCCAGGTAGGTGAGGAAGACCGCGCCGCAGGCGAGCAGCGCCGGCCGCACGCCCGGCACGGTGGCGATCAGGCCGGACACGCCGGCGACCCCGGCGACGATCAGCAGCGTGTCGCAGCAGCCGGCGGCCAGCACCGCCCACAGCGCACGCGGCAGGCCGACCGCCAGCCCCTGGCTGACCACGAAGACGTTCTGCGGCCCGATCGGCATGATCAGGCCGAGGCCGAGCAGCAACCCGGCCAGGTAGTCGGTCACCCGGTCAGGCGGTGAGCCGGGCCAGCTCCTCGTCGACGATCGACTCGTCGAGCTTGCGGAACACCGGCTTCGGCGCGGCCAGTGGCCGGCCGGCCTCGACCGGGGTGGACTCCCACCGGGCACCGTCGCGGTAGTCGCCGGTGAGGATCGGGTACGCCGGACCGGCGTCGAGGTCGTCGACCTCGACGATCCGGGGCATCGGCGCGTGTACGCCGGCGCCGCCGAGCAGCTCGTGGATCTTCTGCGCCGAGTGCGGCAGGAACGGGGTGAGCAGGGTGTTCGCGTCCGCGACCACCTGCAGGGCGACGTGCAGGACGGTGCCCATCCGGGGCTTGTCCGCCTCGCCCTTGAGCTTCCACGGGGCCTGGTCGGACAGGTAGCGGTTGGCCTCGGCGACCACCCGCATCGCCTCACCGATCGCCTGCTTCTGCCGGTGCCGTTCGATCAGTGCGCCGACCGTGCCGAACGCGGCCCGGCTGGTCGCCAGCAGCGCCTCGTCGGCGGCGGTCAGCCCGGCCGGGTCGACCGGCGGGATGGCGCCGAAGTTCTTGGCGGCCATCGAGATCGACCGGTTGACCAGGTTGCCCCAGTCGTTGACCAGCTCGTCGTTGTTGCGGCGCCGGAACTCCGCCCAGGTGAAGTCGGTGTCCTGGCTCTCCGGGCCGGCCACGGCGATGAAGTAGCGCAGCGCGTCGGCGTCGTAGCGGGCCAGGAAGTCCCGCACGTAGATGACCACCTGGCGGGAGGAGGAGAACTTGCGCCCCTCCATGGTCAGGAACTCGCTGGAAACCACCTCGGTGGGCAGGTTGAGCCGGCCGAGCTGACCTGACTCACCGCCATGGTCGCCCTCGCCGGAGTAGCCGAGCAGCAGCGACGGCCAGATCACCGAGTGGAAGACGATGTTGTCCTTGCCCATGAAGTAGTAGGCGCGTGCCTCCTTGCCCTGGGCGTCCGCCGTCCACCAGCGGCGCCAGGCGTCCGGGTCACCGGACCGCCGGGCCCACTCGATCGAGGCCGACAGGTAACCGATCACCGCGTCGAACCAGACGTAGATCCGCTTGTCGCCGCGCTCGCGCCAGCCGTCCAGCGGGATCGGCACGCCCCACTCCAGGTCCCGGGTGATCGCCCGGGGCTGCAGGTCGTCGAGCAGGTTGCGGGAGAACCGCAGGACGTTGGGCCGCCAGCCGTCGCGGGCGTCCAGCCAGGTGCCGAGCGCCTCGGCGAACGCCGGCAGGTCGAGGAAGAAGTGCTCGGTCTCGACGAAGTTCGGCGTCTCCCCGTTGATCTTCGAGCGCGGGTCGATCAGCTGAACCGGGTCGAGCTGGTTGCCGCAGTTGTCACACTGGTCGCCCCGGGCGGCGTCGTAGCCGCAGATCGGACAGGTGCCCTCGATGTAGCGGTCCGGCAGGGTGCGACCGGTGGACGGGGAGATCGCGCCGAGGGTGGTCTTCGCAACGATGTAGCCGTTGCGGTGCAACGTCTCGAACAGCTCCTGGACCACCTGGTAGTGGTTGCCGGTGGTGGTCCGGGTGAACAGGTCGTAGGACAGGCCGAGCCCGTGCAGGTCCTCGACGATCACCCGGTTGTACCGGTCGGCCAGCTCGCGCGGCTTCAGCCCCTCGCTGTCGGCCTGCACCTGGATCGGGGTGCCGTGCTCGTCGGTGCCGGAGATCATGAGCACGTCGTGGCCGGCCATCCGCATGTACCGGCTGAACACGTCGGAGGGCACCCCGAAACCGGAGACGTGGCCGATGTGGCGGGGCCCGTTGGCGTAGGGCCAGGCGACCGCCGCGAGAACGTGACTCATACGACCAGCCTAGTTAGTGTCACCGGGCGTACGCGAACGGGTTGCCGAGCCGCCCGGCGGAGCGCGACACGCCTTCGGGGGTTCGCCCCGGCTCCGCGTGCCGGGGTGTCAAATGGCGGGGTGACCGGGGAACCCAGCATGCCGGAGTCCGACGAGCCGCCGACCGCCCCACCCACCCGGGAGCCGGCGGGCGCTCCCGAGCAGCGTCGGCGGCGGCCGAGCCCCTGGGCGACGGCCGGGCCGGAGGGCACCTGGTGGCACGGTGGCGAACCGACCGACGGCGGACCGGCCGGTGCCGTGGCATCACCTGCCGCCGAACCGGCCACGCCCGTGACCCCGGATGCCGGCGAGCCGACCGACACCGCCGCGCCAGCCGACAGCGCCGACCCGGATGACGGCGGACCGGGCGACACCGGCAGGCCGGCGGGCAACGGCAGGCCGGCGGCGGTGCCGGTGGCGGAACGGCCGCCGGGCCGCCGCCCGCTCCGCCGGGCGGCCGCCCGTCAACGGCGGACGAGGGTCCGGCGTTCCCGCCGGCCGGCGACCGGCATCGCCTGGATCGTGGTCGTCGCGGCGGCTGCGGCGTTCCTCGGCTGGGTCAGCGCCGAACCACTGTGGCTGGCCGTCGGCCGGGGCGTCAACGGCACCGCGACGGTCACCGACTGCACCGGCGACGGGTACGGCCGACGGTGCCTCGGCGAGTTCGCCGCGCAGACCGGCTTCACTGTCGACCGGGTGCGGCTGTTCGGCGTACCGCCGGTTGACCAGGCCACCGGCGCCGAGCTGACCGCCCGGATGTTGCACCGTGAACGGGACACCGCGTACGTCGTGGCCGACCTGGTCGTGCTGCACCTGCGGTGGTCGGTCGGCTGGGGGCTGACCGTGCTGCTCGGCGTACTGCTGGTCTGGGGCAGCGGTGCCCGCCGGCTGGCCACCGCGACGGCCCGTCGGGTTGCCACCGTCGCCGCGTTGCTGGCGCCGGTCCTGCTGGCCGCCGGGTTCCTGGCCACCGTCTGGACCGGCTGACATCGACCGACCGGAGCAGGCATCGACCACCCGTAGCGCAGCGCATCGACGACCCGAAATATATTCTTCGGCGGGGAGGTCCCGCGACGTCGGGCGGCGGCCTACGATCACGGGGTGATCTCGGCGGCAGCTTCGGACGCGGCAAGCGGTGAACCAGCGGTGACGGCGACAGCGGACCGGCCGGTCCGTCCGCCGGACGCCGGTCCGGCGGGGGCCCACCCGGTCGGCCCCGACGGCTCCGCCGGGTCGTCGACGCCGACCGGCGGGGTCGGGCTGCCGGCCGTGGTCCGCCGCAGGCTGGCACCGCTGGACAACTGGCTGGAGCCGTGGTCCTGGCTGGCCACCGCCGTGGTGGTGACGATCGCCGGCGTACTGCGGCTGGTCAACCTGAGCCACCCGCCGGGCCTGATCTTCGACGAGCTCTACTACGCCAACGAGGCCAACGAGCTGCGTCAGTACGGCTTCGAGTGGGACGAGACCAACAACACCCCGGCGTACGTGGTGCATCCGCCGCTCGGCAAGTGGATCATCTCGCTGGGCGTCCGCTGGTTCGACTTCACCGAGTTCGGTTGGCGAATCTCGGCGGCGGTCGCCGGCATCCTGATGGTGCTGATCATCACCCGGACGGCCCGGCGGTTGTTCCACTCCACCGTCCTCGGCTGCGTAGCCGGGCTGCTGCTCGCCCTGGACGGCTTCCATCTGGTGCTGTCCCGGACCGCCCTGCTCGACATCTTCCTCGCGTTCTTCGTGCTCGCCGCCTTCGCCGCGCTGGTAGTCGACCGGGACTGGAGCCGGCGACGGTGGCTGCGGGCGGTCGACGACGGGCTCGATCCGACTCTGCCGGGCCGCGCCGGCCGACCGCCGTTCGCCGTACCGTGGTGGCGGCTGATCGCGGCGCTACTGCTCGGCTGCGGTCTCGCCGTCAAGTGGAGCGCACTGTGGTTCATCCCGGTGTTCGGCCTGCTGGTGATCTGGTGGGAGGCCGGTGCCCGCCGGTCCGCCGGGGTCCGCCGGCCGTGGCTGGACGCGGCGCTCGGCGAGATCGGTTGGCTGGTCCTCGGCGGGGTGCTGATCCTCGGCACCTACCTCGCCAGCTGGTCGGGCTGGCTGGCGACCGACGGCGGCTACCTGCGGCACTACCGGGCGGACAACGGCATGTCCGAGGCACCGTTCATCGGCGCCCTGCTGAACCTCTGGCATTACCACACCCAGGCGTACGGCTTCCACAGCACGTTGGAGACGGAACACCGCTACCAGTCGTGGCCGTGGCAGTGGCTGCTGCTGGGCCGCCCGGTCGCCTTCCACTGGACCGACCAGACCGCCTGCGGAGCACCTAGCTGCGCCGAGGAAGTGCTGCTGCTGGGCACTCCGCTGCTGTGGTGGTCGTTCCTGCCGGCCCTGGCGGCGCTGGTCTGGCTCGGTATCGCCCGGCGGGACTGGCGGGCGGGGGCGATCCTCGCCGGGGTGGCCGCCGGGCTGCTGCCGTGGTTCTACTACGCCACCGAGGGCCGGACGATGTTCTCCTTCTACACCGCGCCAGCGCTGCCGTTCCTGGTCCTCGCGGTGACCTATGTGCTCGGTGCGATCGTCACACCGTCCGGCGGGACGGCGGTCGCCGACCCGGCCGGCAACGACCGGCGGCTGGTCGGCGCGGTGATCGCCGGCACCTACGTCCTGCTGGTCGCCGTCTGCTTCGCGTATTTCTACCCGATCTTCGTCGGTGAGCCGCTGCCGTACGAGGACTGGTCGGCGCGGATGTGGCTCGGCGGGCGCTGGATCTGACCATCGCGGCCGGCCCGCTACCGGCCCGCTGCCCGTCCGGTGGTCCACGGCCGCCGGACGGGTGCCGTCAGCCGATCGTGGACTCACCTGGCCCGTATCTCCACTGTGATCAGCAGCGTCGGCTGCGACAGCAGGTGGGCGAGGGTGCCGGAGAGCGTTGGAAGACAGAGAAGCGCGCCCCGATCGCCTGCCACGGGGGAAGCGGGCGATAGGGGCGCGCTTGAAAAGCTTAACCAGGTGAACCCCTGCCGCACAACGGGCCAGACAAGGCCAGTTTGCCGTTCAGCACGGAACGGAACAACCACCAAAAGCGACATCAACTGTCATAGTCAGCGAAAGCGGCGGCGGAGGCTGCGTCTGTTCTGCCCCGGCGCGCTGCGGTCGATCCGGCGAAGCGCCAGCTCCGAGTCACGGCGACGCTGATCAGCCAGATCGCTGAAGGTCAGCACCAGGCCGCGTACCCCCGGCACCAGCCGCAGATCCCTGCACCGCACCTCGAGCAGCACATGGCTGCCGTCCGGCCGGCGCAGCACCCACTGGTCGCCCACCGCCGACCCGTCGTGCCGGTCGCCGGCCGCGCCGAGGGTCCGGGACACCTGCTCCTGGTCGGCGGGGTGCACCAGGTCCCGCCAGTCGGCGAGGACCGCCGGCTCGACCCCGAACAGCCGGCTGCACGGCGGACTCGCGTACCGGATCCGGTCGTCAGCTCCGACGATCACCACCGCGTCGCCGACGGTGCCCGCGACCAGATTGAGATACCGGTCCCGGTCCCGCCGGGCGGCGTCCTCGGTCGCGGCGATCCGGTGCAGGGCCAGCGCCGCCTGAGCGGCGACCACCTCGATCGCGTCCCGGCTGGCGGCCAGCACCCCGGCAGCCGCCCCGACCAGCAGCGCGGTACCGGTCCCGCCGGACGAGGCCGGCACGGCCAGGCCGGCCACCAGGGCGGCCGGTGCCGGGGCGAGCCGGTCGGCCAGATCGGGATGCAACAGCCGGATCGGCATGATCCGGGTACGCCGCCGCGCCGCGTCCACCGGCAACGGGTCGTCGACGACGACCTGGGGCTGCCATTCGGCCACCGACTCCGGGTCGGGCGGCCCGCCGCCGGCCCCCGCCACCGGGCGGCGCACGGCGAACAGGACCTGGTGATCGGTCCCGGCCGGCAGCAGCTCACCGACCGACCGGCGGACCATCTCGGCCACCTGCGCGATCGTGGTGGCCGACAGCAGCCGCGTCCCGGCTTTGCGCAGCGACCGTTCCCGGTGCACCGCGGCCCGGTGCCCGGTCACCGAATCGACCACCCGGGTCACCGCGAGCATCGTGGTGAGACCGGCCGCCGCAGCGGTCACCAACCCGTCGGGCAGCTCGGCCGGCGCTCCGGCGAACGCCTGGATCACCAGCAGGAACGGCACGGTCAGACAGGTGATCGTCAACAGACCTACCCGCATCGCGGCGACGTCGTCCGGGCCCGGGTCGGACCGGGTGGCCAGCCGAGCCATGTTCGGGTGCAGGGCGGCGACCCCCCAGCTGACGTAGAACACGTACCAGCCGAGTTCGGCCGGATGCCCCGGCTGCCAGCCGGCGTTGAGTTCGGCGGCCGCGTACCAGACGTCGGCGGTCAGCATGCCGGCCGCGCCGACCGCCAGCCCGATCACCGTCGGATCCCGCCAGGCGGCGGCCGCCAGGCGCAGCATCACCACGACGACCAGCACCCCACCGAGACCGTGCACGGCCAGCAGCGCCTTCTCCACCGCCGGCAGATTCACATCGGTCACCGCCGGGCCGACCACCAGGGTCCAGGTGACCAGGCCGGTCACCACGACCAGCACCAGGGTGTCCAGCAGAGCGGACCGGTCCCGCAACGACACCGTGGTCCGGGTCAGGCTGAGCACCCCGGCCGCAAGCAGGCCGAAGGTCGCCAGGTAGGCGGCGTCGGCGATCAGCGACAGAACCTCGCCGACGGCACCCGCCGTACGCCGCGACAACTCGTAGTGGACGTCGCCGACCGCCAGCGCCCCGGCGCCGCCGGCCAGCAGCAGCCAGGGAAGCCGGCGGGGCGGCCGGTGCCGGTGAATTCCCCAACCGACCGCGGCCACGCTGACCACGCCGATCGCCCCCCACCAGACGGCGGCGGCAGCCGGGGCCCCGAAGACCGCCGCGCCAAGAACAGCCTGCACCGCGAGGTAACCGGTCAGGACACGCCGTGGCACCGGGACTCCTCCAACAAGATCGGCCGGCCGCCCGGACCGCGGACCGCGCCGACCCCCGGCTACAGCATGAGGGCCGGCGCGGGCCGGCACAACATCGGCTCGGGCAGCAGTACGCGGAACACGGCACCACCGCCCGGCCGGTCGTACAGCTCGATCCGGCCGGCGTGACCGTCCACGATCGCCGCGACGATCGCCAGCCCGAGGCCGGAGCCGCCACCTCGCGCCCGGGTACGGCTGGGATCCACCCGGTACAGCCGCTCGAAGACCCGCCCGGCATGCGCCGCCGGCACGCCGGGACCGGTGTCGGTCACCTCGATCACCGCAAGCGGCGCGTCCGCCGGCAGGTCCCGCCCGACCGCCGCGAGCGGCCGGTCCGACGGGGCACCGCCAGCGCCGGCCGGCAGATACCCCACCCGTACGGTGATCTCGGCCGCCGGCGGGGTGTGCTGCAGCGCGTTCGCCACCAGGTTGGCGGCCACCTGGCGCAGCGCCGGCTCGTCCCCCGGCACCGAGACCGGCTGCAGTTCGGGTGCGACCGGCTCCAGGTCGGGTGCGGTGGAGCCGACCGGTCCGGCCGGTGCCATCCGGACCCGACGGTCGGGAGCCCGGGCGGACGCGTCGCGGATCGTGTCGGCGGTGACCGCGAGCAGATCCACCGGTCGACGCACCGGCTGCCGACGCTGGTCCAGCCGGGCCAGCAGCAGCAGGTCCTCCACCAGCAGCCCCATCCGGGCCGCCTCCGCCTCGATCCGGCGCATCGCCTCGTCGAGTTCCGGGCCGGGCGTCGCCCCGCCCCGCCGGTACAGTTCGGCGAATCCCCGGATCGAGGTGAGCGGGGTGCGCAGTTCGTGCGACGCGTCCGCGACGAACTGCCGGAGTCGCTGCTCCGAGGCGGTCCGGGCGGCGACCTCGGCCCCGATCCGGTCCAGCATCGAGTTCAACGCGCCGCCGAGCCGGCCGACCTCGGTGTGCGGGTCGGCGTCGAGGACCCGCCGGGCCAGGTTGCCGCCGGTGATCTCGGCGGCGATGCGTTCCATCCGGGTCAGCGGGCGCAGCCCGAGCCGGACCGTCGCGGCGGCGACCAGACCGAGCAGCACCAGGATCAGCAGCACCACCACGGCGTCGATCATGAGCAGCGTGTCGGCGGTCGCGTCGACCTGGCGCAGCGAGACGCCGACCACAGCGAGCCCGCCGTCGGCGCGCGGCACCGCGAGCACCCGCCAGGATCCGTCACCATCGACGGCGGGCACCGTGTAGGAACGCCGGGCAGCGGCCCGCTCGACCAGCGCCGGATAGTCGTCCAACGCGGGCAGGGCGGCATCCGGGTCGGAGGAGAACTGCTGGGTGAGGGTCCCGTCGGCGGCGTACAGCAGGACCGACTGGGCCGGTTGCAGGGAGGCGCCGGGGAAGGGTCGGGGTCGGGGACCGTCCTGGTCGAGGGTGGGCGGCGCGGACCCGGCGTACGGTCGGCTCATCAGCCGCAACTGCTCGTCGAGCCGGTCGGTCAGGCTCTGCCGCAGCAGGACCAGACCGGCCGTGTTGGCCAGCAGCAGGGCGACGGCGGTGAGGACCGCGGTGGCCAGCACCAGCCGGGACCGCAGCGTCCAGTGCGACCACCGCCGTACGGTGATCGGGGAACGGAACCGTTTCAGGTGCCGCATCAGACACCGCCCGACCGGGGCAGTCGCAGCGTGTAGCCGACCCCCCGGACGGTGTGGATCAGCGCCGGCTGGTGCTGGTCGATCTTCTTGCGCAGGTAGTAGACGTACGACTCGACGATCCGGCCGTCGCCGTCGAAGTCGTAGCTCCACACCCGGTCCAGAATCTGGCTCTTGCTGACCACCCGGCCGGCGTTGACCAGCAGATACCGCAGCAGGTTGAACTCGGTCGGCGACAGATCGACGCGCTGGCCGGCCCGGCGTACCTCGTGGGCGTCCTCGTCGAGCTCCAGGTCGGCGTAGCGCAGCACCCGGTCGGTCGGCTCGGGCTCGTCGACGACGCCGCTGCGCCGCAGGATCGCCCGGATCCGCAGCACCACCTCCTCCAGGCTGAACGGCTTGGCGACGTAGTCGTCGGCTCCGACGGTCAGCCCGGCGATCCGGTCCTGCACCGCGTCCCGCGCGGTCAGGAACAGCACGGGTACGTGCCGGCGGCCGCCCCGGCGCATCGTCCGGGCCACCTCGAAGCCGTCCAGATCCGGCATCATCACGTCGAGGACCACCAGATCCGGCTCGAACTCCTCGATCGCCACCAGGGCGGCGCGGCCGCCGTCCACCGCTCGGACGTCGAACCGGATCAGCCGCAACGTGGCGGCGAGCAGGGCGCAGATGTTCGGCTCGTCGTCGACGACCAGGATCCGGGGAGCCCGGTCCGGTCCGGCGTCGGCTACCTGGCCGATCTCGGCGGGTGAGGTCATCCGCCATGCATACCGGCGCAGTCTCGGAGCCGGCTGGGAGCCGGCTGTGGGGTGGCCGGGCAAGCACAGGCACCAACGGACGCGCTTCGGTCATCGGCCGTTCGCCTCAACTTCACATCCCGTTCCGAGGTTGTTTTGATCTGCGCGGTGTTTCCTCACCTTCGCACCGAATCCGCCCTACCTGAAGGTGAGGACCTGCCCATGCGACCCGAATCGGCACCGCCGACGACGACCGGACCAGGACCGGACGACCGGGCCGGCCACGGTACGGACGACCGGGCCGGTCACGCGCTGCGGGGCGTCACCCGGCTGCACGCGTTCAACCGGTACGAGATCAAGTACCTGGTCGACAACGCGGCGGTACCGGCACTGCGTGACCAACTCGCCCGCCGACTCGACCGGGACAGCCATGCCGGGACCACCGGGTACGGGGTGTGGAGCCTCTACTACGACACCGACGACCTGCGGTTCTACTGGGAAAAGATCGAAGGGCTGCGGTTCCGCCGCAAACTGCGGATCCGGCACTACGGCGACCGGACCGGCATCGACGACGACACCACCGTCCACGTCGAGATCAAGCAGCGGGTCAACCGGGTCACCCAGAAACGGCGGATCGCGCTGCCGTACCGACTGGCCCGTCAACTGTGCGACGGCCGCGCCATGATCGACCACACCGAGCCGCAGCGGGGCTTCGTGCAGGAGGTCCTCGGCCTGGTCAGCGGCCTGGACCTGCGCCCGGTGGCGATCACCGGCTACCACCGGCAGGCGTTCGTCGGCACCGGTGCCGATCTCGGCCTGCGGGTCACCCTGGACACCCGGGTCCGGGGTCGGGACCGTGATCTGCACCTGGGCGTCGACGCCGAAAATCGGTTCATCGTCCCGCCGTGGCGTTCGATCATGGAGGTGAAGGCGAACGAACGGGTCCCGTACTGGTTGACCGACCTCGCTGCGCAGGCCGACCTGTCGGTCGTGCGGGTCAGCAAGTACTGCCAGTGTGTCGAGGCGTTCGGGCGGGCCCCGCGGTCGGTGTTCCATCTGCCGGCCGACGCGCCACCACCGCCTCCGGACCGGCCGGCCGGCGAACTGCTGGCCGTCGGCGCGAGCGGCGGGCGGGCCTGACATGGACATCACCTTCCAGGACCTGTCCAGCACGTTCAGCCTCGGCGACATCGCCGCGTCGCTGGCGCTGTCCTTCGTGCTCAGCGCAGTCATCGGCTGGGTCTACCGGGCCACCCACCGCAACGTGTCGTACAGCCAGTCGTACGTTCAGACACTGATCATCCTCGGGATGCTGATCTCGTTGATCATGCTGGTCGTCGGCTCCAACATCGCCCGGGCCTTCGCCCTGGTCGGCGCGCTGTCCGTGGTCCGGTTCCGCAACGCGATCAAGGAGACCCGCGACGTCGGCTTCATCTTCCTGGTGATGGGCGTCGGCATGGCCTGCGGCACCCGGTTCTACCTGCTCGCGGTGATCGCCACGGTCGCGATCTGCCTGATCATCGGGGTGATGTACCGCTTCAACTGGTTCGCGCTCAACGTGCAACGCCAGGTGGTGAAGGTGCAGGTGCCACCGGACCGCGACCACACGCACGCCGTACAGGACGTGCTGCTGCGGCTGACCACCGAGTTCGAGCTGGTCAGCATCGAGTCGATCCGGGGCGGAGCGCTGACCGAGCTGATGTACACGGTCAGGTTGAGCAAGGGCACCGAGCCGGGCGAACTGATCGCGGCGTTGAGCGGGCTGACCGGCGGCCAGCGGGTCACGGTGCTCACCGGCTACGACCAGACGGACCTGTGATGAGCGGTACACCGTCCACCCCGAATCCACCGGCCGTGCCGCCGGCCGCTGCGCCGAAGCACCGGTTACGGCACCGGATCCCGCTGCGCATCCGGCACAACTACCGGCTGCTGGCCAGCTGCGCCGTATTCCTGCTGGTGGTCACGGTCGTGCTGGGCAGCACCCGGATCCGGCCGTACGTCACCAGCGCGGCCGACGCCGCGACCGACCTGGTGACGGTCGACATCGCCGGCACCATTGACCTGTTCGACCCAACGGTGGCCCACGAGATCTCGCTGGTCTTCGCCGACGCCGACTACCAACGGATGCTCGACGCCTACTTCGACGACGGCGAGAAGGAGTACCTCGAGGCGGACCTGGTGGTCGACTCGACCACGATCCCGAGCGTGGGAATCCGGCTCAAAGGCAACTCCACCCTGTCCGGTCTGACCCGCGACGGTGAGACCGTGCAACGCGGCGGGGCCGCCCCCGACGGCGGACAGTCCGGTGCAGGGCAGCGACCCGACGGTGGGCAGGGACAGCAGCAGGGCGCAGGCGGGCCGGGCGGCGGTATGGGCCGGGCCGGGCTGGCCGCCGAGGAACCGGAGAACCTGCCCTGGCTGATCAGCTTCGACACGTTTGTCGAGGGACGGCGCTACCAGGGACTACAGGAGATCGCAGTGCGGGTCGGCGGAATGGGTGGCGGTAGCGCCGTGGCCAACGAGGCCCTCGCCCTGTCGTTGCTCGATACCGCCGGGATGGCCACCCAGCGGTACGCGTACAGCGCGTTCACGGTCAACGACCGGCCCACCACCGCCCGCCTCGTGGTGGAACACCCCGACGAGCACTACGCCGCCGGGCTGGGTGACAGTGGCGTGCTCTACAAGTCGTTGGCCGGCGGTTCGTTCACCTACCAGGGCGAGGATCCGGTCGAGTACCAGGATGACTTCAAGCAGATCAACCTCACCGGAAGCCAGGACCTGCAGCCGGTGATCAACCTGATCCGCTGGGTGTCCGAGGCGTCCGACGACGAATTCGACGACGAGCTGGCCGATCACGTCGACGTCGAGTCGTTCGCCCGCTACGTCGCCGCCCAGAACCTGCTGCTCAACTTCGACGACATGGCCGGTCCCGGCCGCAACTACTACCTTTGGTACGACCTGGCCACCCGGAAGTTCACGGTGGTCAGCTGGGACCACAACCTGACGTTCAGTGGCGACGCCACCCTCGGGCCGCAGGACGCGGTGACCATGGGCGGTGGCCGGTTCGGTGGTGGCGACGGCGGTGCCACGCCGCAGAACGGCACGGCACCACAGGACAGGTTCGCGCCACCCGACGGATTCCAGCCACCCGACGGATTCCAGCCACCCGACGGATTCCAGCCACCCGACAGGGCCGGCTCCGGGGCGGCGCCGCAGGGCGGCGGTCCCGGCCGGTCGGCCGGGCACCCGCTCAAGGAACGGTTCCTGGCCAGCGACGCGTACACCGAAGTGTACGAGGCCGCGTACCGCGATCTCTATCAGCGGATGTTCGCCAGCGGCGCGGCGACGGCCGCGCTGGACGGCCTGGCCGCCGTCCTGGCAACCGTCGACGGTCAGGACGGCTCGGCGGTCGCGACCGAGCTGGAACAGCTGCGGACCACGGTCGAGCAACGGACGGAAAGCCTGCGCGATCAGGTGTGAGCGGCGCCTGGCGGCCGTAGAGTCGGTGACCGTAGGCGACCAGTCGACCCGTCGCCCGCTGGAAGGAGCTCCGTCGATGGCCAAGCCGCCGATGCCGCAACACCTGGTCGAAATGCTGGGCCGGCCGAACCCGTCGGTGATGGGTACGGTGAGCCCGAGCGGCACGCCGGTGACCGTCGCCACCTGGTACCTGTGGGACGACGGCCGGGTGCTGCTCAACCTGGACGCCGGGCGCAAGCGGCTGGAGCATCTGCGGGCCGACCCACGGGTGTCGCTGACCGTGCTGGACGGCGACTCCTGGTACCGGCATGTCAGTCTGCACGGCAGGGTGACCATCGAGCCGGACCCCGAGCTGGCCGGGATCGACCGACTCGCCCGGCACTACACCGGTGACCGCTACCCGAACCGGGAGCGCCCCCGGGTGTCCGCCTGGCTGACCGTGGAGTCCTACCACGCCTGGGGCTTCGACCGCTGAACCTCCGCTCCCAGCGGACCGCCCACCGGTGCACGGGTCACGGCCCGTTCAGGCCGGTCGCGGCCGGGCAAATAGAATGGCCCGGAATCAACCGCCGCCGGCCGGTACCCGACGTACCGGCCGTCACCGACCTTGGGAGCAATTCGTGCTGACGATGCAGGACGCGCTGGCCCGCCTCGCGGCGTACTGGGCCGAGCAGGGTTGCCTGACGGTCCAGCCGATGAACACCGAGGTCGGCGCCGGCACGCTGAACCCGGCCACGTTCCTGCGGGTGCTCGGTCCCGAGCCGTGGCGGGTCGCCTACGTAGAGCCGTCGGTGCGTCCGGACGACGCCCGGTACGGCGAGAACCCGAACCGGATCCAGACCCACACCCAGTTCCAGGTGATCCTCAAGCCGGAGCCGGGCGACGCGCAGGAGCTCTACCTAGGCAGCCTGGCCGCGCTCGGCATCGACGTGGCCGCGCACGACGTCCGGTTCGTCGAGGACAACTGGGCCTCACCGGCGCTCGGCGCCTGGGGTCTGGGCTGGGAGGTCTGGCTGGACGGGCTGGAGATCACCCAGTTCACCTACTTCCAGCAGGCCGGTGGGATCAACCTCGAGGTGCCGTCGGTGGAGATCACCTACGGCATCGAGCGGATCATGATGGCGTTGCAGGGGGTCCGTCACTTCAAGGAGATCGCGTACGCGCCGGGCATCTCCTACGGCGAGATCTTCGGCCCCGGCGAGTACGAGATGTCCCGCTACTACCTCGACGACGCCGACGTCGCCACCAACCGGCAGCTGCTCGACCTGTACGCAGCCGAGGCGCAGCGGATGATCGACGCCGGGCTGCCGGTCCCGGCGCACAGCTTCGTCCTCAAGTGCTCGCAGGCGTTCAACGTGCTGGACGCGCGGGGCGCGGTCTCCACCGCCGAGCGGGCCACCGAGTTCGCCCGGATGCGCCGGCTGGCCGGCGAGGTGGCGCAGCTGTGGGTGCGCCGCCGCGACGAGCTGGGCCACCCACTCGGCGTGGTGCCACCGGCGCCAGCCGGGCAGGCCGACGCAGCGGCCGCGCAGCCCGGTGAGTCGGCCCCGGCCCGGCAGCTGGTGTTCGAGATCGGCACCGAGGAGATGCCGCCATCGGAGGTCCGCTCGGCCCGCCAGCAGGTCGCCAAGCTGGTCGCCGACCGGTTGGCCGCGACCAGGCTGATGCACGGCGACGTCCGGGTGCTGGCCACCCCACGCCGGCTGGTCGCCGTCGTCGACGCGGTCGCCGCCCGCGAGCCCGACCACACCCGCACGGTACGCGGCCCGAAGGTCGCCGCCGGGTTCCGCCCGGACGGAACACCCACCCCGGCTGCGGCGGGCTTCGCCCGTTCCCAGGGGGTCGAGGTGACCGACCTGGCCCGGGTGGAGATCGGCGGCGTACCGCATCTGGCGATGCTGCGCGACGAGCCCGGCCGCACCGCGACGGAGGTCCTCACCGAGGTGCTCGCCGGGGTGGTCACCGGCCTGCGCTCGGCGAAGAACATGCGCTGGCGGGATCCGCAGCTGGCGTTCACCCGTCCGGTCCGGTGGCTGCTGGCGCTCTGGGGTGACCTGGTGGTGCCGGTCGAGGTGTCCACGCTGGCCGCCGGCCGGACCACCCGGGTGCACCGGACCGCCGCGACGTCGACCGTCGAGGTGGCCGACGCGGAGAGCTACCTGGCGACGGTCCGTGACGCCGGCATCGTGGTGGACCCGGAGGAACGCCGGGCGATCGTCACCGCCGCCGCCGGTGAGCTGGCCGCTGGCGTCGGCGGCCGGGTCGACCTGGCCGCCGAGGCTGGTCTGCTGACCCAGGTGGTGGACCTGATCGAACAGCCGACGCCGCTGCTCGGCGGGTTCGAGGAACGCTACCTGGAGCTACCTGAGTCGGTGCTGGCCACGGTGATGCGCAAGCATCAGCGGTACCTGCCGGTGCGGGGCGCGGACGGTGCCCTGTTGCCGCACTTCGTGGCGGTCGCCAACGGCGCGATCGACGTCGATCTGGTACGGGCCGGCAACGAGGCGGTGCTGCGGGCCCGGTACGAGGACGCGGCGTTCTTCTACCGCGCCGACCGGGCCACCCCGCTGGCCGAGCTGCGGTCCCGACTGAGCCGGTTGACCTTCACCGACAAGCTGGGGTCGATGGCGGACCGGGCTGACCGGATCGCCGGGCTGGCCGGTGACCTGGCCGAGATGATCGCGCTGTCCGATGCGGACCGGGCGACCTTGGACCGCGCGGCCGAGCTGGTCAAGTTCGACCTCGGTTCGCAGATGGTCACCGAGATGACCAGTCTCGCCGGGGTGATGGCCCGTGACTACGCCGGGCACGCCGGAGAGCCGGCGGCGGTCGCGCAGGCGGTGTTCGAGGCCGAGTTGCCGCGCAGCACCGGTGACCAGTTGCCGCAGTCGCTGCCGGGGGCGCTGCTGTCGCTGGCCGACCGGCTGGATCTGGTGACCGGCCTGGCTGCCACGGTCGGCATGCCGACCGGCAGCAGCGACCCGTTCGCGATCCGGCGGGCGGTGCTGGGGCTGTTGGCGGTGCACCGGAGTCAGCCAGGGCTGGCCGGGATTTCGCTGGCCACCGGGCTCGCGGCTGCCGCCCGGCGGCAGCCGGTGCCGGTCGACGACACCGTGCTGGCCGAGATCGTCGAGTTCCTGACCCGCCGGGTGGAGCAGTTGCTGACCGAGGAGGGCCAGCCGGTGGACCGGGTCCGCGCGGTACTGGCGCACGCCGACCGGCCGCAACTGGTTGACCGGCTGCTGGCCCAGCTGGACCGGCTGCTGGCCGACGAGCAGTTCCGGGCGCTCGCCGAGGCGTTGCAGCGGGCCCGGCGAATCGTCCCGGCTGACGTGCCCGCCGAGTACGACCCGGCGCTACTCACCGAGCCGGCCGAGGTACGGCTGCACGAGGTGGTCAAGCAGGTGCGGGCCGACCTGGACCACAGCGCGGACCTCGACCGGTTCACTGGAATCGCCGGGCAGCTGACCGCGCCGGTGAACGCCTTCTTCGACGACGTCTTCGTGATGGCCGAGGATCCTCAGCTGCGTCAGGCCCGGCTGGGTCTGCTCGCCACGGTCGCGACGCTCGCCGCCAACCTGCTGGACTGGCCGCAGCTGCGGATGTGACCCCGAAGAAGCAGTTCGGCCACGCGTGGTGGCGGGGCGATTCGGCCACGCGGCGGGGTCCGCCGGCCGTGCTACCGTCTGTCAGTCCACACTCGGTGTCGACAAGGAAGGCGGGGGCCGGCCATCACGTCTCCGGGAGCCTGCGACACGCACCTGTCCGCCGGTGCCGCCACAGCCGCGCCGCACGGTTGGGTGGACGGGCCTGCCGGGCCGGTCCGCAACGTACCGAATCTCATCACCACGGTCCGGACCGTGGTCGCCGTCGGCTTGGCCGTGCTGGCCGTCGTCGGCGACAGCACGGTACTCACCGGCGTCGCGATCGGCTGCTACTGGATCGGTGACATGGCGGACGGTCTGGCCGCCCGGCTGCTGCGGCAGGAGACCCGGTTCGGTGCCGTCTACGACATCGTCTGCGACCGGGTCTGCTGCCTGGCGGTCGCCGCCGCGCTGATCCCGCTGCTGCCGTCGATGGGCGTTCCGCTGGTCATCTTCGTCGTGCAGTTCGTCGTGGTGGATCTGGTGCTGAGCCTGAGTTTCCTGCGGTGGCCACTGCTGAGCCCGAACTACTTCCATCTTGTGCACACCCAGGTGTACCGGTTCAACTGGTCGCCGGTGGCGAAGGCGTTGAACACCGGCGGCCTGGTGCTGCTGGTGGTGCTGGCACCGTCGCCGGTGCTTCCGGTGGCGTTCACCTTGGCGATCGCCGCGGTGAAGCTCGCTTCGCTCGTCGTGGTGGCCCGGATCCCGCTCGCTGTCGACCTTCCGGGTCTGCGCGCCGCCTCCTCGTGATCGCGGTTCTGCTGGCCACCGTCGCGGTTGGTGCCCTGTCGGCGGTGTCGCCGGTGACTCCGATCGAGCCGTACCTCATCGCATTGACCGCCACCACGTCCTCCCCGCCGGTGGCGCTGGGTGTCGCCGCAGCGCTCGGCCAGACCGTCGCCAAGCTCGCCATGTTCCTGGCGTCGCGGGGGGTGATCCAGTCGCCGTGGCTGCGCCGGTGGCTGGCCAAGCGGACCGCGCCGAAGGCGGCGGCCACGGCCAGCGCGGTAGCGGCCGACGGCACGACGCCGACGGACACGACGGCGACAAACCCGACGCCGACGGACGACACGGCGACGGACACGCCGCCGACGGACGGCAGGCCACGGGCCGGATGGTTGCGCCGGATCGGTCCGGCGATCGGCGACCGGCTGCCGCAGGGGCTGCGCAGCAGGTTGTCCGGCTGGGCGGGCTGGGTGGCCAGGGAGCACCGCCGACTGTACGAGCCGGCGTTCGTCATACCGACCCTGTTCGCGAGCAGCGTGATCGGCGTGCCTCCGCTGCTGGTCACGACGGTGGTGGCCGGTGGCACCCGGATGCCGGCCAGCGTGTTCGCAGTGGTCTGCTTCATCGGCAGATCAATCCGATTCGTCGCGCTTGCGATGGTTCCCAGCTGGTTCAGCGGCTGAGCGTTTATCAAACCGTTACACGCATAGCCCTTGCCGGAAACAAAGCCGGCAGTCCCTAATTTTGTCCAACGGCTTAACAAAAGCTCGGTGACCGCGTCGTGGCAGCGCGTTCACCGGGCCAGACGGGACGACCCTCGGCGGGTCGGCCCACCCGACAGTGTGTTCACCAGGACTAGGAGACCACGTGTCCCGAACCCGCCGACGCCACCTTCGACGTGGCCCGCTAACCGCTGCGATACTTTCGCTCTCCATGTTGTCTACTGCCCTGCTCGGCGCCCCTGCCGCGCAGGCCGCACCGGGCAACCCGGGCAACCCGGTCGATCCGGGCCCCGCCGTGCAGGCCAGCCCGGGCGATTTCGAGGCGGCCGCCGACGAGCCGTACTCCGTGCTCGTCTTCTCCAAGACCGCCGGCTTCCGGCACGGCTCCATCCCGGCTGGCATCGCCGCGATCGAGCAGCTCGGTGCCGACAACGGCTTCACCGTCGACACCACCGAGGACGGCGCCGAATTCACCGACGCCAACCTGGCCAACTACCGGGCGGTCATCTGGCTGTCCACCACCGGCGACGTCCTCGACACCGCCCAGCAGGCCGCCTTCGAGCGCTACATCCAGGCCGGTGGCGGGTACGTCGGGATCCACGCCGCCTCCGACACCGAGTACAGCTGGCCCTGGTACGGCGAACTGGTCGGCGCCTACTTCTCCGGCCACCCGGCCAACCAGAACGCCGTAGTCAAGGTCGAGGACCCGGCCCACCCGTCCACCGACGGACTGCCCGCCGAATGGACCCGCTACGACGAGTGGTACAACTTCCAGACCAACCCGCGCGGCGACGTGCACGTACTGGCCAGCCTGGACGAGACCAGCTACACCCCAGGTGCCGGCGCGATGGGTGCCGACCACCCGATCGCCTGGTGCAGCGACTACGACGGCGGCCGGGCCTGGTACACCGGCGGCGGCCACACCAACGAGTCGTTCGCCGAGCCGGAGTTCCTCGACCACCTGCTCGGCGGCATCCAGTCCGCCGCCGGGGTCGTCGACTCCGACTGCGGCGCCTCGCTGACCGAGAGCTTCGAGAAGATCACCCTGGACAACAACACCAGCAACCCGATGGAGCTGGACATCGCCCCGGACGGACGGGTCTTCTACATCGAGCGTGACGGCCGGGTACAGATCGTCAAGCCGGACACCGGCAACACGGTCACCGCGATCGACCTCGACGTGTTCACCGGCAACGAGGACGGCCTGATCGGCATCCGGCTCGACCCGGACTTCGCCGACAACGGCTGGGTGTACCTCTACTACGCCCCCAACGACGGCGTGGCCCGCAACCTGCTGTCCCGGTTCACCGTGGTCGGCGACAGCATCGACCCGGCCAGCGAGGAGGCCGTACTGCAGGTCGACACCCAGCGCAACACCTGCTGCCACGCCGGCGGCACCATGACCTTCGACAGCCAGGGCAACCTCTACCTGGCGACCGGGGACAACACCAACCCGTTCGAGTCGAGCGCCTACACCCCGATCGACGAGCGGGCCGGGCGGCAGGACTACGACGCGCAGCGTACCTCCGGTAACACCAACGACCTGCGCGGCAAGGTGATCCGGATCCACCCGGAGGACGACGGGACGTACACCATCCCGGAGGGCAACCTGTTCGCACCGGGCACCGCGCAGACCCGCCCGGAGATCTACGCGATGGGCTTCCGCAACCCGTTCCGGATCGGCGTGGACCTGGCCACCGACACGCTCTACGTGGCGGACTACGGCCCGGACGCCAACTCGGACAACCCCAACCGGGGCCCCCGGGGCCTGGTCGAGTGGAACATCGTCGACACCCCCGGCAACTACGGCTGGCCGTACTGCACCGGGACGAACGAGGCGTACAACGACTACCAGTTCCCGTCCGGCCCCAGCGGCGCGAAGTTCGACTGCTCGGCGCCGGTGAACGACTCCCCCAACAACACCGGACTTACCGAGTTGCCACCGGCGATCCCCGCCACCGTGGACTACGGCTACAGCGGTGACCCGCGCTACCCCGAAATCGGTGGCGGCGGTGCGCCGATGGGCGGGCCGGTCTACCGCTACGACACCGAGCTGGCCTCGGACCGCAAGTGGCCGGCGTACTACGACGGCAAGGCGCTGCTGGGCGAGTGGAACCAGTCGAAGATGTACACCATGCAGGTGTCCGCTGACGGCACCGAGCTGGTGGACATCAACCAGTTGCTGACCGGGATGAGCTTCGTCCGCCCGATGGACTTCGAGTTCGGCCCCGACGGCGCCCTGTACCTGATCGAGTGGGGCAGCGGCTTCGGCGGCAACAACGACGACTCGGGGGTCTACCGGATCGACTACGTCGCCGGTAGCCGGGCACCGATCGCGCAGGCCAGCGCCACCCCGACCTCCGGCCAGGCACCGTTGACCGTGGAGTTCTCCAGCGCGGGCTCGCGCGACCCGGACGGCGGCACGCTGGCCTACGCCTGGGCCTTCGGCGACGGCGGGACCTCCACCGAGGCCAACCCGACCCACACCTACACCGAGGCCGGCAACTACACCGCGCAGCTGACCGTGACCAACCCCAACGAGCGTACGGCGGTTGCCAACGTACCGGTGACGGTCGGTAACACCGCACCGACGGTGACCATCGACTTCCCGCCGGCCGGCGGCTTCTTCGACTGGGGCGACCAGGTTGAGTACACGATCACCGTGACCGACCCGGAGGACGGCGAAATCGACTGTGACCGGGTGGAGCTGCAGGTGCTGCTCGGCCACGACGAGCACGCCCACCCGTTGGAGCAGCACACTGGCTGCTCCGGCACGGTGCAGACCCAGCTCGCCGCCGGCCACGGCGCCGAGGCGAACGTCTTCGGCGTGTTCGAGGCCACCTACACCGACGACGGCGGGGTCGGCGGTGCCGCGCCACTGACCGGCCGGGCGATCGAACTGCTGCAGCCCAAGCGCAAGCAGGCCGAGTACTTCAGCTCGACCGGACGGGTGGACGGCGCCACCGGCGGCGGCGACCCGGGCGTCCGGACCGAAACCACCGGCGACCCGGCCGGTGGCGGCGAGAACATCGGCTTCATCGAGGACGGCGACTGGTGGTCGGTCGACCCGGCCAACCTGACCAACGTCGACTCGATCGGGTTCCGGGTCGCATCGGCGACGGCCGGCGGCCGGATCGAGGTCCGCGCCGACGCCGTCGACGGTCCGGTGGTCGCCTCCGCTGACGTCGCGGGTACCGGCGGCTGGCAGACCTGGACCGACGTGACCGCGCCGGTCACCGGCGGCGCCGACGCGGCGGTGCTGTACTTCGTCGCCCGGGACCCGGGCGGTGGCGCGAACTCGCTGTTCAACGTCAACTGGATGGACTTCCTCGGCCGAGGCGTCACCGAGAACGCGCCGCCGCAGGTCAGCGTCACCGCGACGCCGACGTCCGGCACCGCGCCGCTCACCGTGGCGTTCGACGGCACGGCCACCGATGCCGAGGGCGACACCCCGTTGACGTACGCCTGGGACTTCGGTGACGGCGGCACCGCCGACACCCTGGACGCCAGCCACACGTACACCGCACCGGGAACCTTCGTCGCCACCCTGGTGGTGACCGACGCCCGGGGCGCGACGGCATCGGCGTACGTGTCGGTGCGGGTCGAGGCACCGAACACGTCCTGCTTCGGAGCACGGTCGGACGACTTCCTCGGCGACGGGCTGGACCGCGACCGGTGGACGGTGGTCCGGGAGAGCCAGGTGTACTCGGTGGCCGACGGCACGCTCCTGCTGCCGACCGGCGTCGGTGACCTCTACGGCGGCCGCAACGACGCCACCAACCTGGTCCTGCAGCCCGCGCCGGACGGCGCCTGGCAGGCCACCACCAAGGTGACGTTGCCGGTTACCGCCAATTACCAGCAGGCTGGTCTGCTGGTCTACGGCGACGACGACAACTACGCCAAGCTGGACCTGCTGTACAGCGGCAGCCGCCGGGTGGAGTTCATCCGGGAGACCGGCGGCACCCCGCGCAACGAGGGTGCCGACGCCACCGACGCGCCCGCAGGTGACACCATCTACCTGCGGGTGACCAGCGACGGGACGAACCTGACGGCGGCCATGTCGGCCGACGGACAGACCTTCGCCCCGGTCGGCCGGTCGGCGGCACTGACTGGCATCGGGAACCCGCAGATCGGCGTGTTCGCGCTCAACGGTGGGACCGAGGCTCCGGTGGTCGACGCCGCCTTCGACTGGTTCCAGGTGACGCCGGATGAGCCGGCCGGTCCGGTCGAGCCGTCCGACGAGTTCGACGGGAGCGCGCTGGACGCGTGCCGCTGGGACGCCATCGTCCGGGAGGACGCGGCGGCCTACCGGGTCGCCGACGGGTCGCTGCACATCGACGTGTCGAACGGTGACATCTACGGTGCGGGCAACTCCGGGCCGACGAACTTCATCCTGCAGACCGCGCCGGACGGCGACTGGACCGTGCAGACGAAGGTCGACGGCAGCCTGCTGGACGAGCAGTACCAGCAGGCCGGGCTGCTGGTGTACGCCGATGACGACAACTATCTCAAGTTGGACTTCATCGCCGACAACACCGTCGGCAGCCCGGTCAGTCGGCGCATCGAGTACCGCAGCGAGATCGGTGCGGCGGTGCAGAACCCGCAGCCGCAGGTCAGCGAGCTGACCTCGGCGGTGTGGCACCTGCGGCTGGCCCGCGTCGGTGACACCTACACCGCCGCGTACTCGGCCGACGGCACCGACTGGACGCAGTTCGAGTCGCTCACCAACGCGGCTGTCGGGGCTAACCCGATGGTCGGGCTGTTCAGCCTCGGCGCCAACCAGACGGAGTCGAAGACCGTGTCGTTCGACTACTTCCGGTTGACCACGGAGGTTTCGGAGGAGGACACCACGGCGCCGGTGACCGAGGCCGAGGTCAGCGGGACCGGCGAGCCGGCTGGACCGGTCGAGGGCTGGTACCCCGGACCGGTCGCGGTCACCCTGACCGCCACCGACGAAGACGGTGGCAGCGGGGTGGCGGGTACCGAGTACTCGCTCGACGACGAGACCGGGTGGACGGCGTACACCGAGCCGGTAGCGGTGAGTGGGGACGGCAGCCACGAGCTGCGGTTCCGGTCCACCGACGCCGCCGGCAACGTGGAGCAGACCCGGTCCGTCACCTTCCAGATCGACGCCACGGCGCCGGTCAGCTCGGCGGAGTTCGCCCCGGCGAACGACAACGGCTGGCACGACGGCACCATCCCGGTGGTGCTCTCCTCGACCGACGACGGTTCCGGGGTCGAGCTGCTGGAGTGGTCGCTCGACGGCGGTGACTGGACGCCGTACGACGAGCCGGTCGAGGTGACCGGCGACGGTGACCACGAGCTGCTCTACCGGGCCACCGACCTCGCCGGCAACGTCGAGGCGCTGAAGTCGGCCGTGGTGAAGATCGACGGCAGCAAGCCGACCCTGCTGATCTCCGGGCTGGCCGACGGCCAGCTGTACGGCGACAGCCAGGACGTACGGGTGTCGTGGCAGGCGGTCGACCCGACCTCCGGCATCGACACCGTCGTCGGCACGCTGGACGGGCAGCCGTACGCGAACGACACCCTCCAGGTGATGTACGACCTGCCGCTCGGCCTGCACGAGCTAACCGTGACCGCGACCGACAAGGCGGGCAACGACACCACCTCGACGGTTCGGTTCTTCGTCACCACCTCGTTCCGGGACATGCAGAACCTGATCGACAGGTTCAAGTCGACCGGACGGTTGTCCAAGAAGGCGGACCGCAAGCTGTCCAACAAGCTGGACGCGGTCCGGCTGTCGGAGGCGGCCGGCAAGGACAAGCGGGCGATCCAGCAGCTGACCGCGTTCAAGGCCCTCGCCGCCGACCCGGATCTGGTCACCGACGCCGACGTGCGGGACACCCTGATCCGTGACGCCGACGCCATGATCGAACGGCTCGGTGGCACGGCGAGCGCGGCCGGGGTGAAGGCGAACGGCGGAAAGCCGGTCACCGGTGCCGGTCGGCTGGCGGAGGACCCCACCCGGATCGACCCCGACCAGCAACTCTGATCCGCGGTGGCCCCGCCCGGTCCTCGGTGCCGGGCGGGGCCACCGTCCTATCGACAGGTCACCGACCCGTCGACGAGACAGGAAGGAAGACACCATGCGTCGTACGCGTGGATCGGCCGCCGTTCTGTTCGGCCTGTTGCTGGCGGTGCTGCCGGCGGCCGGTCCCGCGCAGGCGCACAACGGCAAACTCGATCTGGAGGTGGCCGGCGACGGTGCCACCGGGGTGACCGTGCAGGCCTTCCATGACGATGGGCACCGGCTCGACCTTCCGGTCCGGCTGGTGCTGACCGCCACCGCTGACGGGGGGCGGTCGGTCGGCCCGTTGCAGCTCGAACCGGCCGGTGAAGGGCAGGGATTCTATGCCAGTGGCCCGGTGCTCAGCCCGGGTGACTGGCAGGTGACGGTGAGCGCTCCGGCGCCGTACGACAGCACGGCGACGGTCGATGTACAGGCGGTGGAGGGTCAGGCGCCGCCGGTCGCCGATCTGGCCGCCGCAGCGGCCGAGGACGAATCTGGCGGTACGGCCGGAGCCGGTTGGTGGCGTTGGGCATGGCCGATCGGCCTCGCCGCGCTGGCGTTGGCCGCCTTGGCGGTGGCCGCGCGCCGGCCACGGTCCAGACAGCCCTGATCACGACGGGGCCAGGGCACGGACAGCGACGGGGCCAGCCGAGGTCGGCTGGCCCCGTCGCTGTCTGGTCAGGTGCCGGGTTCTTAGATCAACTCTGGACAAAGCTACACTGTGGAGTCTACGGTCTGATTTGGACGACTCGACCAATTCAGACTGGAGGGCCGGTGCGCCAACCCACGGTTCGGTACCACAATGCGATCATGGACAGCGCCCGTTGGGGGGGATTTCCCTTCCGCGACGGCGACATCGTGATCTCGACACCCGCTAAATGCGGCACGACATGGACCCAGACGATCTGCGCTCTGCTGATCTTCCAGACGCCGGAGCTACCCCGCCCGCTGGACGACATCACCCTCTGGCCCGACATGAAGACGCGCAGCCAGGCCGACGTGTTCGCGTTCTACGAGGCGCAGCAGCACCGACGCATCATCAAGACCCACACCCCGTTCGACGGCCTGCCGATCCACGACGGGGTCACCTACATCGCGGTCGGCCGAGACCCGCGCGACGTCGCTTTGTCCTGGGACGCACACTTCCAGAACACCGACTACGACGTGGTCCTGAAGCTACGCGACGCGGCGGTCGGCAACGACGATCTGACCGGCGAGCTCACCGACGACGCGCCACCGCAGCTGGAATCCGAGTACGACCGGTTCTGGGCCTGGATGGAACACCCCGACGTGCAGATCGGCCTGCCGTCGATGCTGCACCACATGTCAGGTTTCTGGGCGGAGCGTGACCGGTCAAACGTCCTGCTCCTGCACTACGACGAGCTGAAGTCCGACCTTGAGGGCCAGATGCGGGCGATCGCCGAACAGCTCGACATCGAGGTGCCCGAACAGCGCTGGCCGGAGCTGGTGCAGGCGGCCACCTTCGATTCCATGCGCAACCGCGCCAAGGAATTCGCCCCCGTCCTGGCGATGTGGCGGGACCCGAAGCAGTTCTTCAACCGGGGCGCCACCGGCCAGTGGCGTGACCTGCTCGACGACGGCGACCTGCGGCGCTACGAGGAGCAGGTCGCCAAACTCGCCGTACCCGAGCTGGTCGACTGGCTGCACCGCGGCCCGATCACCGTCTGATCGGGTGCGCGGTCGAGTTGGTCGGGCGCGCGGCCCGATCACCGGACAGGCCGAGCTGATTCCGCAGCCGGATCAGGCCGGGTCAGTCGTATCGGTCCTCTGGGTGGCCAGTGCGTCAGACGAGCCGTCGGCGGTCGCCGACGGCTCGTCTGACCCGTATGGCGGGTGGGTTGTGGCGTCAGCTGCCGGCGCTCTCGTGGACGGTGGGGAAGGTGAGGTCCTTCCAGCTGTCCGGTGTCTCCGAGATCATTCCGATCTCTTCCATGAAACCGGCGATGTCCTGAAGACCGTGCGGCTCGGTGGTGTAGGTGATCGCCGGGTTGGTGAGGTACTTCTCGAAGCTCTCAGGTGTGGTCTTGCCACCGGAGTTCGCCGAGAGCTCAGCCGCCGCCGCCGCCGGGTCGTCCGCGAGCGCGGCGATCTGCTCTTCCAGGATCGAGTAGAGCCGGGTCGAGAACTCGGTGTTCTGCTCGTAGTACTCGTTCATCATGAATACACCGTTGAACATGATCGGCCCGAAGAGGTCGCTGCTCTTCAGCACGACACGCATGCCCTGATCCTGCTCGTCGAACTGGAACGGCGGTGAGGTCAGGTGCGCGGCGATCTGTCCGCTCACCAGGTTCTGCAAGCCATCCGGATGGGACATGGGCACGATGTTCGTGTCGAGCGCTTCGGCGTCGCCGAGCTGGTCCTGGGCTCCCTTTCGAAGGACCAACGCCTGAATCGACGTCAGCGAGGGCATCGCGATCTTGTCGGAGGACGTGAAATCACTGAGCGACGTGAGCCGTTCGTCCTTGGCCATCAGCCAAAGTTCCGCGTCGTTGAGCGAGGCCAGGTACCGCCAGTCGACCCCCTTGTCCCGGGCCAGAATCATCTGTGCCGCGCTTCCGGCGCCGACCTGGATGTCGCCTGAAATCATGCCGTCCTGCACTGCCGCGCTCGACGATAGCTCCGTCCACTCGAAGGTCGTGTTGGGAAACTCCTTCTCCAGGGTGCCGTTCTGCTTGAGTAGAATGAGCGGAGCGTATGACAGGCCCGGCTGGTACGCAATCGTCACCTTGGCCGGCATACCGTCGCTGGCCTGCACGTCGGCCTCGTTGGAGCCGCATGCGGCCGAGGTCGACAAAAGTGCGGCCAGAGCGGTCGCGGCAACATATCGGGATCGCCGAGCGGCTCGAGAACTAGCTGAAATCATAGGGTGATCCCCACCTTGTCTGCTGATATCGGACGGAGGGTCGGGCGGACGGTGCGTTCCACCTACGGTGGTGGCGGGAACCGGATTCCGACAGGTCGGCGGTCCGGCTATGTCTTCATTCCCCATCGAACGACAGTGCGCCGCTCGATCAGGATGAAGACCATGTCGATCAGTAGACCGATGACCGCGATCGTCACCAGGCCGGCGAAGACGTCGGGGATGTCAAGGTAGTAGCGGCTGTTGTTGATGAAGTAGCCGAGGCCACCCCCACCTCCTGCGACGCCGAACACGAGTTCGGAGGCGACGATGGTGCGCCAGCCGAAGGCCCAGGCAGTCTTGACTCCCGAGATCGTGTGTGGCAGGGCGGCCGGGAAGAGCACCTCGGAGATCATGCGCCAGCGCTTGAGCCCGATGTTGCGGCCGACCGCTATAATCGTCCGGTTCGCCGTCCGGAAGCCGGTGTTGACATTGATTGCAATCGGCCAGATCACCGCGTTGGCGACCACGAACACCAGAGCCGTCTCACTGAGCCCGAACCACAGGATCGCCAGCGGCAGCACGGCGATCGACGGCAGTGGGTTCAGCATCGAGGAGAAGACGACGAGTACGTCCTCACCGAAGCGCGTCCACACCGCGAGTGTGGTCAGCACGACGGCGATGAGGCTGCCGAACAGCATGCCGAGCAACAGGACCCGCATGGTGGTGCCGGTCGATCGCAGCAGTTCACCGTTCTGGAAACCCGCGACCAGGGCCCGACCCACGTCTGCGGGTGAGGAGAACAGCAGGGGGTTGACGCCCGATATCGTGACGTAGAGCTGCCACCCGGTCAGCAGCAGGACGACGACGAGAACCCGGCGCAGCCACACCGGCATCGCCCCCCACCGCCAGTCCCTGACACTGCGCGGCGGGGCGGCGTCGGCCGACGGCGGGGCCGGGACGTCCCCCTCGGTACGGGTGATGGTCGATTGTTCAGTCGGTGAACTCAGCGACATCCTCGTCAGCCCCCTTCCCGTCCCGGTGCAGCAGGCTGCCCAGATGTGTCCGTACGCTGCGGTACTCCTCTGAACCCACCACCTTGGCTTCGTCGGTGATCTGGACGGTCTCACGGACCACCGAAGGCGGGTCGGTCAGAACGACGACCCGGTCACCGAGGACAATTGCCTCCTCGATGCTGTGGGTGACGAACAGGATGGTGACCCCGGTTCGTTTCGCGATGGCGTTGAGCTCGGCCTGCAGGCGGGCCCGGGTGAGCGCGTCCAGAGCCCCGAACGGCTCGTCCATCAGCAGCATGACCGGCTCCAGCGCGAAGGCGCGCGCGATCGCCACCCGCTGCTTCATCCCGCCCGAGAGCTGGTGGGGGTGGCGGTCGAGGGCTCGACTCAGCCCCATCATCTCGAGGTAGCGGCGCGCCTGCTGGTCCGCGTCGGACCTCTTACGACCGTTGCGACGCAACGGGTATGCGACGTTGTCGAGTACGTCACGCCAGGGGAACAGCTGGTCGAACTCCTGGAAGACGACCGCCCGGTCCGGCCCGGGGGCGAGTGTGCGTCGACCGGCCACGGTGATCGTGCCGTCAGCGAGTTCGAGGAACCCCGCGATGGTCTTGAGAAGGGTCGACTTTCCGCATCCGGACGGGCCGATCAACATGATCGTCTCGCCAGCGGTGACGTCGAAGCTCACGTCTGCCACAGCTCGGGCGAACGTGCCGTTGACCCAGTAGCCGATCGAGGCGTGGGACACGCTGAGCAGCGTGTCGGGCCGTTCGTCGGGCTGCGGGACGGCTCGTTCCGGGTCGGCGCGCAGCGGGGACGGATGGACCATACAGGACTCCCTTGGACTCGTCGGCTAGGCGACTGGCTCTGGTTGGTGGCCGTGGTGGTGGGAACGGTCGGGACCGTTCGTCGGCGCGCTGACACGCCAGTCGGGGGTCGGCGGCGATCCAGTTCTCGGACGGGCGCGGACGCACCGCCCTGTTTCTCCTGGTCGGCCGGTGGTGGGGATCTAGGCACGTGATTCCTCCAGAGCTGACTGTGTCCTGCAGCACAACAGTTAACTCGGCCGACATAGTGACGTCCAAGACGCTGCATCGATCTCATTCATAGGCACGACCTATCGAGGAGCCCTCAGCGATCGCGCGCGCGAAACTGCGGATCAAACGCCCAAAGCGTCTATAGCAGACAGAAGCGCAGGTGGGCCGCAGCCATTGACGGAACGGCAGTTTCGGCGCGGCCACCTGCCGGTTCCCGCCGAAACCGTACGGCTCGTGGCGGCGCGGACGTGGCTGCGGCGTTCGATCGGCCGTCGCCCGCTACCCTCGGTCGACACTTCCCACTCGTAGCCAGCGCCTATCTAACGAATCCCGAACGGGGTCTGGACCTATCGGCCGCCACCTGGTTGCATATCGCCAGGTCAGGCCGATCTGATCATGAGAATCAGCGAAGGGTGCGCGCGCATGACAGATCGCAGCCGGAGAAGGGCGGCACCGACCGGGAGGCACCCTCAGCTGCCCCAGACCCGTACCGGCAGCCGGTGCTGACGCGCGATGGACGCCCGCCAGCTCCGATACTTCCTCGCAGTCGTCGACGCTGAAGGCTTCGGCAAGGCAGCCGAGAAGCTCTACATCGCGCAACCGTCACTGTCACAGGCCATCGCCGGACTGGAGCGCGAGCTGGGCGTCGCGCTGTTCCACCGGGTCGGACGCGGCGTGGTGCTCAGTGACGCCGGCAAGCAGCTGATCGGTCCGGCCCGGCAGGTCATCCGCGACCTGGCGACCGCACAGGCCACCATCGACGCCATCAAGGGGGTGGCCCGAGGCCGGGTTGAGGTCACCTCGATGCCGTCCGCCGGCATCGAGCCCCTGGCACCGATCATGCAGCGGTTCGCCGCCGCTCATCCCGACGTCACTGTCAGCGTCAACGCCGCCTTCGTACCGGACGAGGTGATCGACGCGGTGCGTACCGGTGCCGTCGAGATCGGCCTGCTCGGCGCGCCCGACATCGTCCGGGTCGCCGAGCTCGACGTCGTGCCCCTGGAGAACCAGCCACTGATGCTGTTCACCGCTCCCGGTGGCCCTTTCCATGGCCGCGACCACGTCACCGCCGACGATTTCGACGGACACCGGCTCATCGCCTCCCAGCCCGGTTCCCTCATGCGACAGCTCGTCGATCACATCCTGGCGCAGGGAAGTCAGGCCCGGCTCGTCGCCGAGGTCGCCCACCGGACGTCCATCCTTCCCCTCGTCCTCGCCGGGGTGGCCGATGCGATCCTGCCCGCCGCGTGGAAGGATCTCGCGATCAGGGCCGGGGCGGACGTGCTGCCGATCCGCCCCACGGCGTACCTGCGGATCGTCCTGGTCAGTCGCCGCACCCAGCTGACGCCCGCCGCACGGGCATTCATCGACATCGCCCGGAGGTACCGCGACGAGCGGCTCGACCAGCCGGCGGCCTGACCGACCAGGCCGCCGTGTGCGGCCCGTCGACGCCCGCACCGACGCGCTGAACAGCGCGGTGCCCGACCCGGCCGCCATGCCCGCACGCCAGGTGCCGGATCATCCAGCCGATCTCATAGGCCGCACCTATGAGAGGGGTAGATCGTGCGTGTTGGACGCCGCACCCGGGCCCGCCCAAGGTTGGTGAGGCTTCCGGTCCACCCGGCAGCCCTGTCCACCAGCAGCGGGAGGCCGACATGCCCACCACCAGGACGACGTGTCTCGTGGCACCGGACAAGTTCAAGGGGTCACTCGACGCGACGAACGTCGCTCTGGCGCTGCGTGCCGGGCTACGGGCCGTCCGACCCGGCGTCCAGGTCGACTGCCGCCCGATGGCCGATGGCGGCGACGGCACCGTCGCGCTCCTGTCAGATGTCGGCTTCGACCTGGTTCCGGTGGAGGTCGACGGACCGACCGGCCAGACCGTACGAACGAGTTACGCGGTCCGCGGCGAGGTGGCGGTCGTCGAGCTCGCCGACGCGTGCGGGCTCAGCCAGCTACCCGACGGCGTTCCCGCCCCCTTGGACGCCTCGTCGTACGGACTCGGGCAGGTCATCGTCGCAGCGGTCCGCAGCGGCTGCCGTCACCTCGTCATCGGCCTGGGTGGCAGCGCCAGCACCGATGGTGGAGCCGGCCTGCTGCAGGCGCTGGGCGCCCGGGTGCTCGACCGCGATCAGCAGAACATTCCGCGCGGCGGTCGCCGGCTCGCCGAGGTAGCCTCCGTCGACCTGAATCCCGTGCACGACCTGTTGCGTGGCGTCTCGGTGACGGTGGCCGCCGACGTTGACAATCCCCTGCTTGGTAGCCGAGGCGCGGCCGCCACGTACGGACCGCAGAAGGGTGCCGACCCCGCGCAGGTCAACCTGCTTGAGCAGGCTCTGAGCCGGTTCGCCACAGCAGTCGGACAGGCAGCCGGTGCGGGGCTGGCCGCAGCGCCCGGGGCTGGGGCCGCCGGCGGCGTCGGATTCGCCGCCCTGGCACTCGGTGCGACCATTCGCCGGGGTATCGAGGTCTTCCTGGACCTGACCGACTTCGCCACGGCCCTGACCAGCGCCCGTCTGGTGGTCACCGGAGAGGGGCGCCTCGATCAGCAGAGCCTGGCCGGAAAGACTCCGGTGGGGGTTGCGGCAGCGGCGCACGCCGCAGGTGTGCCGGTCGTCGCGGTGGCCGGCCAGTCGACGCTCGATGCGGCCGACCTCGCTGCCGCCGGCTTTGCCGGTGCCTACCCGCTCACCAGTATCGACCCCGACCTCGACCGATGCCAGTCGAATGCCGCTGAGCTGCTCACCGATATCGGACGACGGATAGCCCTGGACCATCTCACCGGTTGACGTTGAAGCCGGTGCCGGCTCGACGCACGTCGCGACGACCCATAGGGCCGCGCTATCGCGTCGAGAGGACACCGGTCTTGGACGTGGCGACGATCACATTGGTTGAGTGAGTCGATCTCAGCTCCGACCCGCACCCCGTCCCCGCACCCCGTCCCTACTCCATGCCTGCACCAGGCAATGAGAGGAATCCGATGAAACGAAGGTTGTTCCTCGCCTCGGCCACCGCGCTGTCGGGCGCCGCCGTCGGCTCGGCAATCGTCACTGAACCGGCACTGGCGACCAAGCTCGGCACCGGCTGGAGCCCGTCCAAGGGCGGCGGTAGGCGCCTCTCGGACGCCGGCATCGCTGCCCGGCTGCGGCTCTTCGGCCCAGAGAACGTCAACCCTCAGACCGGCGCCCTGCCCGAGGAACGCGTGGTCGCATCGTGGCTGTCCAACTCGTCGTTCGCCGTCGCGGTCGGCGGCCGCCTGCTGTACCTCGACACGTTCATCAGCCGGCTGGAGGTGGAGCGTGGCCGTACTCCGCTGGTGATCGCCGACCTCGTCGATGCCCGGCCTGACGCTGTTCTGCTCGGCCACGGGCACGGCGACCATGCCGACAACGCGGCCTACATCGCGGCCATGACCGGTGCAACCATCTACGCCTCGGAGGAGACCTGCGCCGTGCTGGCCGCCGACTTCGCTCGGCTGAAGGCTGACCCGCTGGTCAACACCGATCCGCAGACCCGGATCCCCTCTGACGCCGTCCTGCGGACCGTGCCGGTCACCAGCGCCGACTCCGTTCCCGGTACCGAGATGGTCCGGCTCGACGTACTCGAACCCTTCGCTCAGGTGGTGGCCTTCCGGCACCTGCACTCGGTCGCGGTGCCGCAGGACCCGGAGTACCCGCCGCCGCGTACCGAGATTCTCGTCGACCCGCGCGACTCGGCCCTCTTTCCGTCGGGGACTTCGCTGACCCCGGGGTCCAACCCGCAGCCCGGGCAGATGAACCTGCGCACCGGCGGCGGCTCCGGCGGCACCGTGAGTATCTACTTCCACATCACCTTGCGGCACGGCAGCAACTTCAGCTTCGGGTGGCAGAACACCGCAGGCGCGCTGAAGGAGGGCATCGGCAACGGCTGGCCCGGCACCCCCGAGGATGGCGAGCGCATCCGGGGCCGCCTCGCGTTGCTGCCCCAGACCGACCTGCATCTGGCAACGGCATCGACCGCCAACTACACCAACAACGGTCTGCGCGACCTCATCCACTACCAGTCGATCGTCCGTCCCCGCATCTACGTGCCGAACCACCTGACGTCGGGCACCCGGACTCGGGAGGGCTGCTCCCTGGCGGTGTACGCCGGCTACCTCGAGCAGATGAACCTCATGGGTGTGCCGGATGCCGACCGGCCGCACGTGCGGTGGGTCATCGACCCTGTGGACTACCTGCAGCCGCTCTCCTTCGACACCGACGACGACACGTGGCGCGATCGGAGCAAGAAGGACAGGATCAAGGCCCTCGACCGGATCAAGTTGGGGCGGCCCCGCACCGTCAAGGCCTTCGCCGGTACGCAGCGCATGACGGCCGAGCACACCCACAGCTGCGAGGCGTAGTGCAGCAGGAATCATAGGCTGGACCAATGCATCCGATCGGATAGCGGTGTTGGACGCCTATCGAGCATCCGGGTTCACTGATTTGTGCCTACCATCTACCACGAGGCCGGAGTTGCCATGAGCAATCAGCACCACTTCCGTATCGCCGTCATTCCCGCCGACGGCGTCGGTCGGGAGGTAGTCGCCGCTGGACGGGACGTACTTGACGCACTGGAAGGGCGCTCCGGTGGTCGTTTCGGATTCCAGTGGGCGGAGTTCCCGTGGGGTTCGGACTACTATGCCGAGCACGGGATCATGATGCCTGAGGACGGTCTGGACACGTTGCGCGACTTCGACGCCATCTATTTCGGTGCCGTTGGGTGGCCCACGGTGCCTGACCACATCAGCCTGTGGGGTCTTCGCCTGCGCATCTGTCAGGGATTCGACCATTGGGCGAACGTCCGGCCGGTGACTTTCCTGCCAGGCGTCACCAGCCCACTACGGAAGGCTGACACCGTAGAGCTCGACTGGGTCGTCGTCCGCGAGAACACCGAAGGCGAATACGCCGGCCTCGGCGGACGCAACCTCTCCGCCCGCGGTGCGGGCGGAGAGGTTGCCGTCCAGTCCGCCCTGTTCACCGAGGTCGGCTGCGAACGAATCATGCGGTTCGCGTTCGACCTCGCTCTGACCAGGACCCGCAAGAAGGTGGCCAGCGTCACCAAGAGTAACGCCCAGCAGTACGGTATGGTCCTCTGGGACGACACGTTCCGGCGGGTCGCCGCAGACTATCCGGACGTCGAAACGGAAAGCGTCCTTGTGGACGCGATGGCGGCCAAGTTCGTCCTACACCCGGAGGATCTCTCGGTCGTCGTCGCATCCAATCTCAACGCGGACATCCTTTCCGACCTCGGCAGCGCTCTCGCGGGTAGCCTCGGCCTCGCCCCGAGTGCGAATCTGAATCCGGAACGGCGGTACCCGAGCATGTTCGAGCCGGTTCACGGGTCCGCGCCCGACATCGCCGGGATGGGAATCTGCAATCCCATCGGCGCCATTGGCAGCGCAGCGATGATGCTGACCCATCTCGGCCTGCCCGACGAGGCCAGGAAGATAAACGCCGCGATCGAGGCAACCACGGCACAAGGGCTGCTGACGCGGGATATCGGCGGCAGCGCCAGCACCAAGGCTGTCACCGAAGCCATCATCAAGAACCTACCGGATTGACCACTGGGCCACCCAGGTCCGGCTTGACTTCCTCCCCGCCCTGAAGGAACAGGGATTCCCTGGGTCGCCCCAGGGGTTCCTGCTTCGCCGACGACCGCCCCGTCCGAGAGGAGGACTCCCGGTGAGGTCTTACACCGCCTCCACAGGCAGTCACGGAGAGCCCCTCCGCGAGGATGTTGCGGGCCGCGTCGACGTCCCGGTCGTGGGCCTGCCCGCACCGGCAGGTCCACGACCGGACGGCCAACGGCATCCGGACGGCCAGGGCGCCGCAGTCCGGAGCACAGTCGGGTCGACGGGAACCAGCGGTCCACAACCACCAGATCGCGGCCGTCGTGAGGTCGGTCCGGGCACCCTGTCGGTGTCGCCACCGGTAGGTCTCCCCGAACCGCCACCCGAACCCGCCGTGCGCTCGACCTGCCAGTGCTGATCATCGACGGCTCCGAGGACATTCGCCCCCGCTGGGCCGTCGACTCACTGCATGAGGCGCTGCCCGACAGTCAGCGCGTGAGCCTCGCCGGGTCCGGCCACCTGCCGTTGGTCGAGAACCCTGACGACTTCCGCCGAGCGGTGACAGCCTCGGTGATCGCCGCGCCCGAGCCACCGGCTGGAGCCTCAGGACGGCGTACTGATGATGAACTCGTCGGCGACCCAGCGGGCCACGTCGGGTGGGTAGGGCGTCGAGAGGCCGAGGACTATGTGCCCGAAGCCGGCGTCGACCGCCGCGCTGACGGCGGCCCGGGTGGCGCCGGGCTGGTCGTAGGAGACCGGCAGGTGGATGGAGCGGGTGATGGTCGCCGGGTCGCGGCCGATCTCGGCGCAGTAGCGGTCCAGCAGCGCGCTACGGCTGGCCGCGTCGGCGATGTCACCGCCGGGGATGTTCCACAGGTCGGCGTGCGCGGCGACCACCCGCAGCAGGGCCGCCGACCGTCCGCCGATCAGGATCGGCGGGTACGGGCGCTGCACCGGCTTCGGGCTGCCGTACGCCCCGGCCAGGCGGTGGTGGGTGCCGTGGAAGTCGAACGGTTCGGCCTCGGTCCACAGCCGGCGGGTGACCGGGCCGCGAGCCGGCACCGATGCCGAAGTCGAGCCGGCCGCCGGAGACGATGTCGACGGTCGCGGCCATCTTGGCCAGCATCGCCGGTGGCCGGAAGCGGTTGCTGGTCACCAACAGGCCTAGACGCAGCCGCCGGGTCTGCGCGGCAAGCGCGGCGAGCAGGGTCCAGCCTTCGTACGTCGGCCCGCTCGGGTCGCCGAAGATCGGCATGAGGTGGTCGTAGAGCCAGGCGTGTTCGATGGCCGGGATCGAGTCCGCGTCGCGCCAGACGCGCGACACGTCGTGGTAGTCGACCTGGGATGGGGCGGTCATGATCCCGAAGCTGAGCCGGGGTGTCGGTGGCATCAGTCCATCCAGTACGCGGTCAGCGGCGGCGGAGCGCCGGGTCGAGCAGAGCGGGCGGGGCGTCGTGCTTCTCATGCGGAGCCAGGTCGACACCGGGGGCGACGATCGCGTCGACGGCGTCGAGCACGTCGGCGGTCAGCACGGTGTCTGCGGCAGCCAACTGCGAATGCAGGTGGTCGATCGTGCGCGGGCCGATGATCGCGCTGGTCACCCCAGGGTGTGCGGTGACGAAGCCGAGCGCGAGTTGGATCATCGTCAGGCCGGCGGCGTCAGCGACGGCGGCCAGTTTCTCGACCGCGTCGAGCTTGGCCCGATTGGTGGGGATGTCCAGGTCGTACCGCTGCGGCATCTTGCCGGACCGGCTGGTGCTGATCTCCCGGTCGGCGCGGATCGCGCCGGACAGCCAGCCGGAGGCGAGCGGGCTCCAGGCGAGCACCCCCATGCCGTACTCCTGGGTCACCGGCAGGACGTGGGCCTCGATGCCGCGTTGCAGGATCGAGTACCCGGGCTGCTCGGTCACGTACCGGCTGGTCCGGTGTTCCCGGGCGGCCCACTGGGCCTGGACGATCCGGTAGGCGGGGAAGGTCGACGAGCCGAAGTAGCGGATCTTGCCGGCCCGTTGCAGATCGGTCAGCGCGGACAGGGTCTCCTCATCGCTGGTCGCCGGGTCCCAGCGGTGGATCTGATAGAGGTCGACGTGGTCGACGCCGAGCCGGCGCAGGCTGTCGTCCAGGGCGGTGACCAGCCAGCGGCGGGAGCTGCCCTGGTGGTTGCGTTCGTCGCTCATCGGCATGTTGGCCTTGGTGGCGAGCACGATGTCGTCGCGGCGGCCGGCGATGGCCTTGCCGAGAATCTCCTCCGACTGGCCATGGCTGTACCAGTCGGCCGTGTCGATGAGGTTGATCCCGGCGTCGAGCGCGGCGTCGACGATGGCGGTGGCCTCGTCCTGGCTGGTGTCGCCGATCGCGCCGAAGTTCATCGCGCCGAGGGCGAGGGTGCTGGCCTGCACGCCGGTGCGGCCGAGGGTGCGGTACTGCATGGCGTTGTTTCTCCTTGATCGGGGTCGCCTGATCTGGCACGCTGACAGCGAAGCGGAGCAGCGTTCCGCTAAGACGATACGGAACAACGTTCCGGTTGACAAGTGGGCAATGGAGGGACCGCGCATGGTCGACACCGACGGCGACAGCAGCAGGTCGGAGGGACCGGAGGGGTCAACAGCCGGACCGGAGCGACCGAAAGCCGAGCCGGACCGGCCGCGCCGGCAGCGGGCCGACGCCCGGCGCAACGAGCAGGCCCTGCTGGACGCGGCGGCGGCGGCGTTCATCGCATCCGGCGTCGACGTCCCGGTACGCGACATCGCCACCCGGGCCGGCGTCGGTGTCGGCACGATCTACCGCCACTTCCCCACCCGGTCCGATCTGATCGTCGCGGTCTTCCGACACCAGGTCGAAGCCTGCGCCGACGCCGGCCCGACCCTGCTGGCGGAGAGCGCCACCGCGCACGCCGCCCTGGCCCGTTGGGTCGACCTCTTCGTCGACTTCCTGATCACCAAGCACGGTCTCGCCGGGGCGTTGCAGTCCGACGCCGCCGCCTTCCAGACGCTGCACGAGTACTTCCTCGGCCGGCTGGTCCCGGTGTGCACCGAGCTGCTCGACGCCGCCGTCACGGCCGGCGAGATCCGTCCCGACATCGACGCCTACCAACTGATGCGCGGGGTCGGCAATCTCTGCGTCGGCGCCGACACCGACCCCCGCTACGACGCCCGCCGCCTGGTCAACCTGCTCATCGCCGGCCTTCGCCCCGGTACGCACTCGGCGTGAAGTCGAGCACCGTACGGAACTCGTTGGCCAGGTGGGCCTGGTCGGCGTAGCCCAGTTGGGCAGCCAGACCGGCGAGGTCGGTGCCCGGTTCGGTCCGCAGCAGGTGCGCCGCTTCCTGCAGCCGGCGTCGGCGGATCATCGTCAACGGCGGCAGGCCGACGTGGCGGCGGGCCAACCGCTGCACCGTGCGGGTCGACACGTGCAGCCGGGCGGCGACGTCCTCGACCCGCAGCACCGAGTGGTCGGTGTCGACGAGCTCCGCCAGGGTGTTGGCCAGCAGCGCCTCCGGGCCAGGCGGCCCGACCGTGGCGCTCAACCAGTCGACGAACGCCGCCACCGCACCAGCGTGCCGCTGCGGCGCGTCAACGGCACCAGTCATCGCCCCGACCACCGGCAACTGCAGGTCGGGCAGGTCCAGCAGCCGGGAGGCGTCCCGCAGCGCGGCAGGGTCCGAGGTGAAGTGCGGCACCGCCGCCGGGCGCAGCAGTGCCCCGACCGCCCAGCCGGTGCCGGTCAGGTCCCGGGACGAGACCCGGGTCGTCGGACCGGCCAGCTCCACCCCGTCCGGGCCGACTACCAGGTTGCAGGCGGGAAACGAGAGGATCTGCTGCCGGGAGGTACGGCCCGGCGCGATCCGCCACTCGGGGATCCAGAACCAGCGGACCAGTGACGCGACCGGCTCCGGCGGTGGCAGCCGGGCGAAGGTCGGCAGCCGGGCCGGGTACAGAATGCCGCGCTGCGCCGGGTCCACGGCAGCCAGGCTACGAGCCTGCGACACCGGCCGGCCGGCTGTCGCGAATCTGCAAGCCACCCGCCCGGCCGCTGCCTAGGGTCGGGACCATGTCCGACACTCTCGCGGCCGCCGACGGCCGGCACACCAGCAACGGTACGCCGCACGGCGTCACCAGCCTCACCCCGTTCCTGGCCATTCCGGACGCGCGCGGCGCGATCGCCTTCTACCGGGACGTGTTCGGCGCCCGGGTGGTGGACGTGACCGAGATGGGCGGCGCCGTGGTGCACGCGGTGCTCGACTTCGGCAACGGCCAGCTGCAGCTCGGCGAGCCGTCCCCGGCGTACGGCCTGGTCGCCCCGCCCGCCGGCGACGAGGACTGCTACTCGATCGGCCTGTACTGCCCGGACGTCGACGCGACGCTGGCCCGCGCGGTCGCGGCCGGCGCGACGGTACGCGAGCCGGCGGCGACCTTCGTCTCCGGTGACCGGTTCGCCAGCATCCGCGACCCGTACGGGGTGCGCTGGTCGATCATGACCCGGGTCGAGGACCTGTCCGAGTCCGAGAGCGCCCGCCGGGTCGCCGAGTGGGCCGCTCAGCAGGGCTGAGGAACGGTCGGCCGACGCGCCTCAATCTCAGTGCAGTGATGGCCGCCAATGCAAAACAGGCCACGAGGAGAGCTGCGGCGCCGAGGACGATCCGGTCCCGATCCGATGTTCCGGCCATCGTGTCGGCGACCCATGCGGCGAGATTGTCGGCGCGGGCGCTGAAGTCCGCTCCGGAGTGCGGACAGCCCGGTCCCGAGCTGACGACAGCCACCAGTTCGGCCGTTCCATCGGCTCGTTCGCGGAAGTATGGACCGCCGGAGTCGTGCGCGCACGGGCTGGTGTCCGGACGGGGTTCCCGACCGGAAGTCTCGATCAGGGTCTCGCCGACCGCCTCGACGATGAACTGGCCGGTCTGCAGCCGCGTAGCGGGGACGATCGCATCGCCGTCGCCGACCAGTCCGTATCCGGTAAGACGGAGCGTCTCGCCCACCGCCGGCGGCGTGGTGGCGATCGTCAGTGGCGTGATGCCGGTGACGGCGGTGCCGAGCTCGGCGAGGGCCACGTCGCTCGTCTCGGCCTGGTGTACCGCGATGACCTCGACTTCCTGTCCGCCCTCACCGTTCAGTTCGGTGCGCCCGACCGTCGCGGTGGTACGACCGGCCACGGTGCGACTCACCCAGCGACCGTCGTCACCTCGGAAGCAGTGCCCGGCGGTGATCACCCAACGCGGTGCGATCAGTGCCCCGGAGCACGAGCTGTCCCGGGTGCCACCGTCGGCGGTGGGCAGCTCGGTCATGGTGAGCAGGACCGAGAACCGGTAGGCCCCGTCGGGTGCGTCCGCGCCGTACGCGATCGCCGCCGCGCTACGGGCCCCGATGGGAACAACAGCTGTGGCCACCAGGAGGATCAGAAGAGAACTCAGCACATATCTACGCAAAATTATCACCGGCACCAATGAGAAGCGTCATGGGATGGGATCATGCTTGCGGCCCGGTGGTCAGGAGAGCGTCAGCGACGCCCTTATCCATCCTTTATCCGAGTTGTGCGAATCTGTCGGCAGCCGGGACGGGCAGCGGAAGGACACGGCGTGCGGGTGCTGGTGGCGGACGACGAGCGATTGCTGGCCGACACGGTCGGCGAAGGACTGCGCCGGCTGTCGATGGCCGTCGACGTGGTGTACGACGGAGACGGAGCCTTGGAACGACTCGGGGTCAACCGGTACGACGTGGCCGTCATCGACCGGGACATGCCGGGACACACCGGTGACGAGGTGTGCCGATCGATCGTCGACTCCGGTGACGGCACCCGGGTGCTGCTGCTGACCGCAGCGGCCGGCATCCGCGACCGTGTCGAAGGTCTCGGCCTCGGTGCCGACGACTACCTGACCAAGCCGTTCGCGTTCGCCGAGCTCGTCGCCCGGGTCCAGGCTCTGTCCCGGCGCTCGGGCCCGGCGTTGCCGCCGGTGTTGGAGCGCAGCGGGATCGTGCTGGACGCCATGCGGCACACGGCCACCCGCGACGGTCGGCTGCTGTCGCTGTCTCCGAAGGAGTTCGCCGTTCTGCACGTGCTGATGCGGGCCGGTGGTGGCGTCGTCAGCGCCGAGGACCTGCTGGAACAGGCCTGGGACGAGCACGCTGACCCGTTCACCAACTCAGTCCGCATGACCGTAATGACGCTGCGCCGCAAGCTGGGTGAACCTGAGGTGATCCACACGGTGCCACGTGCCGGATACCAGCTAGGTCCATGAGTTTCTGGACACCGACCCGACGGATCTTGCTGCTGTGTGGCGTGCTCCTGTTCACGGCCCAGTTCGCGCCGGTGCTCGCCGGGCAGGCACTCGCGTGGTGGCAGGCCTTCAGTATTGATTGGTGCGGCGTTCCACCGGGACAGGCGCCGGACAGCGATGCCTCGTTCATCTGTGTGCAGATGTTCCGGCGACCCAGCATCCCCCCTGCGATCGCCCTCGCCGCCGCGCTGGCGGTGATGTTGGCCGCCGCGTACCCGATGGTGCGGTGGTGCCTGCGGCCGATCCGGAAGCTGGCGGCCGAGATCGCGAACGTCGGACCGACGAATCTGGGTTACCGGCTCCGCCCAGGTCCGGGCCGTTCCGAGCTGGCCGAGCTGGGCCGAGCGATCGACGAGATGATGGATCGGATAGCCGTCGGCTACGAGGCACAACGCCGGTTTGCCGCGGACGCGTCCCACGAGCTGCGTACCCCGCTCGCCGTGCAACGGACACTGATCGAGGTCGGCATGGCCCGGACCCTGACCGCCGAGCAGCTCGAACTCCTCACGACCCAGTTGCTGGCGACCAATGAGCGCAACGAGCGCCTGATCGAAGGGCTGCTGGTGCTCAGCGAGAGCGACCGCGGTCTGGTCGCCCGGACACCACAGCGGCTCGACCGGATCGTGGCCGCGGTGCTCGACGCTCATCAGGCGCGGGCTACCGAAGCCGGGGTCACGATCACCAGCCGGCTCCAGCCCCGGGCGGTGCTCGGCGAGCAGGTGCTGCTGGAGCGGCTGGTCGCCAACCTTGTGCAGAATGCCCTGAAGTACAACCGGCCCGGCGGGGTCATCGAGGTGCAGGTCGGTGACGACCCTGCCCTGGTCGTGTCGAACACCGGCGACGACGTGCCGGTCGAGGAGGTGTCGGCCCTGTTCGAGCCTTTCCGGCGCCGGTCCGGGACCCGTATCGACCACAGCGGCGGGGCCGGGCTCGGACTGGCGATAGCCCGCTCGATCACCCGGGCACACGACGGCATCATCGCGGCCTCGTCCACCGGCCACGACGGCCTTCGTGTCCAGGTGTCGTTCCCCGCCGCGTCCTCGCCCACCGCCTCGGCCTGAGGCCGCCGGCGACTGTCTCCTGGGTGGATGATGAACCGTCAGCGTGGTCAAACGAGGGCGGTCTCTCGATCCCCGAGAACCCGCCCTTGGTCTGCTGCCTCTTGGTGGTGGAGCTGAGGGGATTCGAACCCCTGACCCCCTCGATGCGAACGAGGTGCGCTACCGGACTGCGCCACAGCCCCAGAATCGGGTGACCCGCTGCCAGACCAGCAGTGGACCGGCGACAAGGCTAACAGGTCGGGCACCCGGTGCGCGAATCGATCCCGCCCGGGAGCCCCGGTCAGGACCGGCCGTCGTAGCTGCGGCCGGCCTCGTAGGCCCGGCCCCGCAGGCCACCCGTACGGCGGTAGGAGACTGACCCGCCGACCCCGCCGCCGCTGGCCGCGGCCGGCAGGTCACGCGGCCGGTCCAGGCCCATCGCGGCGCGGCGCATCACCTCCCGCTGGGCGGCGAGCCGGCGCTGCTGCTCCCGGCGGGCGGCGGCCCGGCGGGCCTGCTCGCGGCGTACTTCGGCCTGCCGGGCGGCCAGCCAGGCCGCTTCCCGGGCGCGGTGCCGACGGCGTCGGCGCTCGGCGATCGCCCGGTTGCGCAGGTGCACCAGGTAGACGGCGAGCAGCACTGCGGTGACCGCGAAGCTGATCCAGAAGCCGGGGCCGACCACCAGCACGCCGATCAGCTCGACCAGGTTGAGCAGCAGCAACGCGGCGAAGACCCGGCGTCGACGGACCACCGCCGGGGTGTGCCGACGAGCCGGTGCACGGCGCGGTCGGACGCCGACGGTCGGGACGAGGCGCAGCCGGCCACCCCGTCGACCGGCACCTGGTCGACCGGCGGCCGGCATTGGAGCGGACGGATCGTTGAACGACCCGGCGTCGGACGCCGTACCACCTTCCGGACCGACCGCACGGCGCACACTGAGCCGTCGGGGCGGGTTGACCGGCCGTTTTCCGGGCACGGTGCGCCGACGGCGGCGGCGTTGCAGCACCCGCGCCGTCGACTGCGCCCGCTCCGCCACCAGGCGCTCGGTAGCGTCGTACCGGCGGACCAGCGCCGGTGCGAGGGCGAGCAGCCCGGCGGCGGCGAGGACGGCGAGGAGCACCGAGGTCGGCACCCTCACCCCTCCCGTCACCCCGAGGCAACCCGCCGCCCATGCACGGACATGAAAGGCTTGATAGGTTGCCGTACCTTCTCGTTACTTGAGGTTACGGGCGTCCGACCAGGAATTTTGTACGCCGCGCCGACCACGGCCGGCGGTTGTGTTCAGTGGGCACTGGCCTGCAGCCGCCGCCAGCGAGCCAGCAGTCCTCCTTCGACCAGCACATCCTCGCTGGTCAGGGCGTATCCGATGTGGTCACGCCAGGCACCGTCGATGTGCATGTAACGATGATGGTAGGACTCCTCACGGAAACCCAGCTTCTCGACTACACGCCGTGACGGGATGTTCTCCGGTCGGACGTTGACCTCGATCCGGTGCAGTCCACCGGCGGCGAAGGCATGGTCCACCGCCAGGGCCAACGCGGTCGGGATCACCCCCCGCCCGGCGACAGCCGCGTCCACCCAGTAGCCGGCGTAGCCGGAGCAGAACGCCCGCCGCACGATGTTGCCGATGTTCAGGTGACCCACCAGCCGCTCGCCGCCCGTCTCGACCAGACAGACCGCGAACGGCATGCTCTCACCGCGCCGCGACTGTCGACGCTGGTCACGGTAGAGATAGCGGAACGCGTCCGGGGAGTTGAGCTCGTGCCACGGCCCCGGCGGGGCCGGCTCCCACGGGGCCAGCCAGCGATGGTTGCGCTGCCGGACCGCCGACCAGTCGGCGGCGTCACTGCGACGGTACGGCCGCAGCAGCACCGGACCGTCGGTGAGCACCACCGGCCAGCCCGGAGCCTCGTCCCCGATCACCGCTGCCGATCCAGCAGCAACACGTCGACGGTGGAACCGGCGGCGGCGGTGGTCACCCGCTCACCGAGCACCAGCAGGCCGTTCGCCTCGGCCAGCCCGGACAGGGTGAACGGCCCGCCGGGCAGCGGCTGCACGGTGTAGCCGCCGCCACGCCGCTCCGCGACGTTGGCCGGACGGAACTCCCGCAGGCCGACCGGCGATGACACGGTCTCCAGCAGATGGGCACGCACACTCGGCCGGAACACCGGCTCGGCACCGGCCAGCAACTGGATCACCGGCCGGGCCAGCACCTCGAACCCGACCAGCGCGGAGCCGGGTTCCCCGGGCAGGCAGACCACGGGCACCTCCTCGGCTCCGACCGTACCGAATCCGAGGGCCGTTCCGGGATAGAGCGCGACCTCGGTGAAGGTGACCGGCCCCGCACGGCCCCCTTCCCGTCGGGAAAAGATCCGCCGGACCATGTCGCCGGGCCCGGTGCCGGTGCCGCCGGTGGTGATGATCAGATCGGCCCGCATCGCCTGATCCTCGAGCAGCCCCCGCAGCCCCTCCGGATCGTCGTCGCAGATGCCCACCCGGTACGCCAGCGCGCCCACCTCGGCGACAGCGGCGGTGAGCGCGTGCGAGTTCGCGTCCACCACCTGCCCCGGCTGGCTGCTGCGGCCCACGTCGACCAGTTCGTCACCGGTCGCCACGATCACCACCCGCGGACTGGGCCGGACCGCCACGTGCCCGATCCCGGTAGCGGCGAAGACCGCCACCATCGCCGGCGTCACGTACGAGCCGGCGCGGGCCAGGACCGCCCCGGCCGGCAGTTCGTCGCCGGCCCGCCGCAGCCCGGAGCCGCGCCGGGGCACCTGGAAGATCTCCACTGCGGCCATGCCCTGATCGGTCCAGTCGATCGGCACCACCACGTCGGCGGCGATCGGCAACGGCGCCCCGGCCGCCACCGAGAAGCAGGTGCCCGGGGTCAGCCGGACCGGCCGCCAGCTCGCCGCGCCCAGGTCGCCCACCACGTTGAGGCGCACCGAGCGGGGTACGGCCGGGGTCGCCGACCGGCTGGCCGGGATCACCCTGCTCCCCCGGCCGGCCGAGGCGATGTCCTCCCAGCGTGCCGCGTAGCCGTCGATGACGGCCTGGTCGAACGCGGGAAAGGCGTGCGGTGCCACGACATCCTCGGCGAGGAGGTTGCCGTGCGCCTGGGTCAGGTCGAGGTCGAGCGGCGGCAGCGGCCGAATCCTGCGCAGCACACTGCCCAGGTATTCGGCGAGCGGCGTCAGCTCGTTGAAGGCCGCCTCGGCACCGGCCGTCGCGGTCATGTAGAGGGCACCCCTGGCGCGTCGGCCACGAACTCCTTCAGCCACGCCCGGAACTCGTCGCCGAGCCCTTCCCGCTGACAGGCAATCTGCACCACGGCCTGCAGGTAGCCCAGGGGCGCTCCAGTGTCGTAGCGGGTGCCCCGGTAGACGATGCCGTGCACCGGTGTCCCCTCGGCCAGCAGCATCGCCATCGCGTCGGTCAGCTGGATCTCGCCGCCGCTGCCCGGTTTGGTCCGCTTGATCGCCTCGAAGATGCTCGGCGGCAGCACGTAGCGGCCCAGCACCGCGAGGTTGCTCGGCGCGTCCTCGGCCGACGGCTTCTCCACCAGCCCGGTGACCCGGACGATGTCGGCGCCGTTCTGCACCGACTCGGCGGCCGGTTCGACCGACGCGATGCCGTACCGCTTGGTTTCGGCCGGCGGCACCTCCATGAAGGCCAGCACGATCCCGCCGGCTCGGGCCTGCAGGTCGATCATGGCCGGCAGCAGCGGGTCGTTCTCGTCGACGAACTCGTCGCCGAGCAGCACCGCGAACGGTTCGTTGCCGACGTGGCTCTGCGCGCAGCCCACCGCGTGGCCCAGCCCGAGCGGTTCGTGCTGGCGGCAGGTGTAGATTTCGGCCAGCTCGCTCGGCCGCCGGATCGCGGCCAGCCGCTCCTGGTCGCCCTTGTCTGCGAGCCGGCCTTCCAGGTAGGGCTGCCGGTCGAAGTGGTCGACCATGGAGGTCTTGCCACGGCCGGTGATCAACAGTACGTCGTTGATCCCGGCGGCGGTGGCCTCCTCGACGATGTACTGCAGGACCGGCCGGTCGACCAGCGGGAGGAGTTCCTTCGGCACGGCCTTGGTGGCCGGCAGGAACCGGGTGGCGAGCCCGGCGGCAGGGATGACCGCCTTCACCGCCCGCTGATCCGCGTTTGCGGTGGGGGTCGTTGCTGGGGTGGCTGCATGCTCCGACATGCCGCGAGACTATCGGCCACGGGTCTGTCTCGGCGGGTGTGGCCCGAAAGACGCGCCGCCACCGCGCGACGGTCCGCCCTCCGGGGTGGCCGCGCCGCCGCCTGCCGGTACCCGGGTCGACCGGGCCGGCGCCCGGTCAGCGACATGAAAAGTGTCCCGGCCAGCTGCTTTCGCGGCGTACAGCGCGTCGTCGGCGGCGTCGAGGACCTCCTCGCCGTCGCCGGCGTGGTCCGGGTAGACGGCGATGCCGATCGATACCGTTACCGACACGGTGGCGTGCCCGCGCCGGCCGGCCCCGGCGTACGGCTCGACCCGGATCGGGCGGTCGCGGATCGCGGCGCAGAGCCGCTCCGCGACGGTGGCCGCGCCACGGACGTCGGTCTCCGGCAGCAGCACCACGAACTCCTCGCCGCCCTGTCGGAAGGCCAGGTCCACCTCACGGATCTCGGCGCGGATCCGGCGGGCGAACTCGACCAGGACGCTGTCCCCGGCCGCGTGCCCGTACGTGTCGTTGATGTCCTTGAACCGGTCCAGGTCGAGCACGAGTACGGCGAGCATCCGACCGAACCGGTTGGCCCGTTCGATCTCCCGGTGGATCGACTCCCGCAGGTGCCGGTAGTTCCACAGCCCGGTCAGCGGGTCGGTCACCGACAGCCGCTCGGCCTCCTTGTGCATCCGTACGTTGTTGACCGCCACCGCCGCATGCCCGGCGAAGGTGCGCAGCGTCATCAGATCGGCGTCGTCGAACTCGTCGCCGCCGAGCCGGTCGTAGACGGCCAGCACCCCGAACGCGGCGGGCGCGCCCGGACCGTGCCGGCCGGGGGTACGCTGCCCCCCCGCCCCGGGCGCCCCCACGCCGAGCTCATCGGTCCAGTTCGGCACCGAGAAGGGCACCGCGACATAGGTCCGGCAGGCCGGCTCGTACGCCGACAGGGCCGGACCGTCGCGTTCGATCCGTCCCCGTTTCGGCTGACCACTGACGGCCACCGTGCCGAGCAGCCCACTGCCGAGCGGCACGTGCAGCGTCCCGTCCGGCCCCGCCTGGCTGGCGGCTGTGTCCGGTCCCGCCGGCTGATCGACCGCCGGGCCGGTGCCGGACGACGTGGTGGCCGGGCCGGTGTCGGCCGGGGTCGACCGGTTGGACGACTGGCCGACCAGTACCCCGGCCGCCGGGTCGAGCACCAGGACGGCACCGTCCCGCGCCCCGGTCGCGGCAAGCGCGGTCTGCAGGATCACCCGCAGGATGCGCTGCAGATCGTGGGTGCTCGACAGGGTGTCGCCCAGAATCGTCAGCTGGCCGCGCAGCTGGTCCCGGCTCGCGGTCAGGGCCTGCACGTACGCCTGGGCCTCGCGGGTCATCCGGTTGAAGATGGTGGCGAGCTCGCTCACCTCGTCCGAGCCGCGTACCGGAACCCGGGCGGCCAGGTCACCGTCGACCACCCGACTCGCGGCGTCGGCGAGTTCGGCCAGTGGCTGCGTGGTGGACCGGGCCAGCCACCAGGCGGCGACCACCGCGAGCAGTCCTGCCAGGACGACCGTCGCCACCAGCACCGCGTACAGGCCGGACAGCTGGTCGCGTGGGGTGGACAGCACCATCGGCAGCAGCTGACCGTCGTCCGGGCCGAGCCGGCGCACCTGCCGGCCGCCGTCGGTCCAGCTGGTCCCGCCGTCGGCGAGCTGGCCGGCGGTGGCCACCACGTTTCCCCGCACCTCGGGCGGCTCGGTGCTGTGTACCACCGTGGCCCGGTCGGTGCCGGCGAGCAGGGTGATGCCCACGCCGGTCGATGCGGCGAGCCGGGCGACGAGGTCGGGGTCCAGCAGCTTGACCGCTGACACCTGACCGACCAGGACGTCGTTCTCGTCCCGGACCTCGACGATCGCCGCGAGGGTCGGCATCGCCCCGCTGCCACCGGCGCCGTCCGGCGCGGGTGCCGTCGCCGAGTCGGCGGCGTCCGGCGACCCGGTGCCGGTCGGCGGTCCAGGGCCAGTGTCCACCGGTGGCGCCTGCCACGACTGTCCACTACCGGTGCTGTCAGCTCCACCGTTGTCGTCCCGCCCGCTCGCACAGTCGACCCAGGGCGCCGACGGCGGGTCGGCGGTGGCCACGATCGACGCACCGTCCGGGCCGGTCACCTGGACTGCGGAGGCGAGGCTGCGGGCCACCGCCTGGTCAGCGGCAACGGCCAGTCGGGCCCGATCGGGCAGCAGCAGAGCCACTGCGCCCGCAGCAGCCTCCAGCTGGCTACACAGCGCGTTGACTGAAGTGCCGACGCTGGCGGTGGCCAGGTCGAGGCGTTCGGTGGAGCGGCTCTGCCCGACCGCCGCGACGGTCGCGCCGACGAAGAACGCCCCGAGCAGGACAGGTCCGAGCACGACCGTGAGGAAAGCGGTGGTCAACCGTCCGCGCAGGGTCACGCTTCCCCCAGAGGATTCTGCACCTGATGGTGCGATGCTGACACAAGCCAGATATTCCGCCGCGGTTGCCACCAGGAGTGTTGAGTGTCGGATTTTCCCGATGGAGCGAACCTCTGTCCATCGAGCAAGGACAGACTCCGTGCTGACATTCTCGCGCAGCGGCGCAAGCTGACGTCCGATCAGCTCACCCTGGCCGGTCGCCGGGTCGGGGCCACCGTACGTCAGCTGATCGATCGGGTCAGGCCGGCGCAGGTCGCCGGGTACCTGCCGATCGGCAGCGAACCCGGTGGTCCGGGGCTCGCCGGTCTGCTCGCCGAGGCGGTCGGCGGACCGGACCGAGTGCTGCTGCCGGTCCTGCTGCCCGACCGGGACCTCGACTGGGCCCGGTTCGACGGGCCGAATCCGACCGGCACGACGGGCCGGGCAGGCACATCCGGCCGGACAGGCACATCCGGCCGGACAGGCACATCCGGCCGGACAGGCACCGCTGGTCTGCGCCAACCGGCCGGTCCCCGGCTGGGCCGCTCGGCGGTGGCCGATGTCGGGCTCATCGTGGTACCGGCCCTCGCCGTCGACCACCACGGCGTACGGCTGGGTCGTGGTGGCGGCTCCTACGACCGGGCGCTCGCCCGGGTACCCGGTGGCGTACCGGTGGTCGCGCTGCTGCACGACGGCGAGCTCCTGCCCCGGGTCCCGGCAGAGCCGCACGACCGACCGGTGGCAGCGGTGATCACACCGTCGGAGGTGCGCTGGTTCACTCCCATGCGGTGAGCTCTGCCGCTTCCCGCTGGACGTAGCGGGGTCCGATGGCGGATCATTGGCACTCGAATGGGTTGAGTGCCAGATGGCCTAGCCAGTGTCGGAGGAGACCGTGCCTACGTACCAGTACGCCTGCACCGCGTGCGGACACCAGCTCGAGGCGGTGCAGTCGTTCACCGACGAGCCACTGCGCGACTGCCCGTCGTGCGCCGGGAAACTTCGCAAGGTGTTCAACTCGGTGGGCATCGTCTTCAAGGGCTCCGGCTTCTACCGGACCGACTCGCGCAGCGGCCAGGGCGGCGGCTCGGCCAACGGCTCCTCGGCGCCGTCGTCGGACAAGCCCGCGGAGAAAAAGGACGGCGCGGCATCCTCCGGCGGCAAGACCGACAGCGGTGGCAAGACCGACAGCGGTGGCAGCTCGTCGAGCAGTTCCGGCGGTACGTCGGCGTCCGGCGGCTCGACCAAGGCACCTGCCGCAGCCGGGTCAGCGAACAGCTGACCCGGACCGACGGCGGGCAGACCCACTGTCAGCTCCAGTGCGGCGGCCGCTCGGCCAACAACCATGCGTCGTCCGATCTGGTGGTCCGCTCGCCCCAGCCCAGGTCGGTGTCGTCGCTGGTCTGCTCGGGCAGCAGCGGCGCGTCGTCGTCGCTCAGGTCGACGAGACGATCATCGCCACCACGGCCGTCCGGCACGGTCAGGCCGGTCACCGCTCGTCCGTTGTTCGCACTCCACCAGGCTACCGCCCCGCCGGTGATCCTTCGGAGCCCGACACCGCACTGGCCGAGCCGTCAGGGCAGGCAGGTGAATTGGTAACGTCGTCTGTCGTGACCACAGATGACGGCGCGGGCGACGACGCGTACTGGCGGCGCCCGGACCCGGACGGTCCCGGCGGTGGACCGGGCAGGTCGGCCGGTGTCGGGCCAGTCAACTACAGCGGGCCGCCGGTCGGCGCTCCGCCGCCGCCCGGCTGGCGTCCACCGGTGCTGGTCAATCCGGCGCCACCCGGTACGCTGCCGTTGCAGAACCTGGCGGCGCTCGACGGCGAGGAGCGCAACGCCCGTACGGTCACCTACGGCGTCGGCATGATCGCTGCCGCTGTCATGATCATCCTGACTTGTCTGCTCTGCTCCCGGCTGGTGTTCTGACCGGCGGACCTGGCGCACGCGCACCGCGCGGCAACCACCCGAACCCGCTGTGGCCACCGCCACGGTGCCCACGGTTCTATCTTGTACCGCGCCCACCTGCGTGTTTCGATGGACAGATGCCGGCAGAGGAGGAGTTGCGCAGCCGGGGTCTGCGAGTCACCCGGCCACGGCTCGCCGTCCTCGACGTGCTCGCGCAAGGCGGGCATCTCGGCGTAGACGAGATCGCCCGTCAGGTGCGCAGCCGCATCGAATCCGTCTCCACCCAGGCGGTCTACGACGTGCTCAATGTCTTCGCCGAGGCCGGTCTGGCCCGACGGATCGAGCCGGCCGGTGGCGCGGCACGGTACGAGCGGCGCACCGGGGACAACCACCATCACGTGGTCTGCCGCGAATGCGGCGTGGTCGGCGACGTCGACTGCGCGGTCGGCGCCGCGCCGTGCCTGGAGCCGACCGCCGACCACGGCTTCGCGATTGACGAGGCGGAAGTCACCTTCTGGGGGTTGTGTCCCGGTTGTCAGGCGCGGGCGGCCCGGTGACCGACGACGGCCTCGGGCTGTTCGGGCCCGGATCGGTCACCTGGCGGGTGCACGACGAGCCTGTTCTCGTCGTCGCCGGGCTACGCAGCCTGTACCTGCAGGCGCTGCACCCGAGGGCCATCGCCGGGGTTGCACAGAACTCGAGCTACCGCGCCGATCCATTCGGCCGGCTGATGCGCACGTCCACCTACGTGGCGACCACGGTCTGGGGCACCACCGCCGAGGCGGACGCCGCCGCCGCCCGGATCCGCCGGCTGCACGCCCGCCTGCGGGCCACCGACCCGTCCACCGGCACCGAGTTCCGCGTCGACGAACCCGACCTGCTGCGCTGGGTACACGTCGCCGAGGTCGAGTCGTTCCTGGACACCGCCACCCGCGCCGGCCTGCGGCTGACCCCGGACGAGGTGGACCGCTACTACGCCGAGCAGCGGCGCAGCGCGGCACTGGTCGGGCTCGACCCGGACAGCGTCCCCGGCAGCGCGGCCGATGTCGACGCGTACTACCGGGCGGTCCGACCGGACCTGCGGATGACCCGCGAGGCGGCCGACACCGCGCTGTTCCTCACCGCCCCGCCGGTACCCGGTCAGCTCAGTCTGCCGTGGCGGCTCGGGTTGGGTTTCGGCCCGCCCCGGCTGGCGTACCTCGGGGTGGCGGCCACCGCGATCGGCCTGCTGCCGGCCTGGGCCCGGCGGATGTACGGCGGCCTTGGCCTGCCGACCACCGACCGCTGCGCGGCGGTCGCTGCCCGTGGCCTGCGGTTGGCGTTGCGGGCGGTGCCGCGCAACCTGGTGGAGGGGCCGATCCGCGCCGCCGCACGCGACCGGGCGGAACGGGCCGCCGCCCCGGTCACTCCTGCGGCGTACGCGGCTGCGGGGGCGCCGTGAGCAGCCGGTCGACGGCGGCCCACTGCTGCTGCTCCGGGTAGCCGTCACCGGCCGGGCACACCCGTCGGTAGTCGCACCAGCCGCAGAGCGTGCCCGGCGACGCCGGAAACGCGTCGTCCGGGTCTGCGCCGTCGGCGACGGCCCGCTCCGCAGCGGTGATGTCCCGGGCCGTCGCCTCCGCCCGGGTGACCTGCCGGTCGAGCGACTCACTGCTGTGTTCGAAGGAGCTCACCGTACCGGTCGGCAGATGGTGCAGCTCCACCCGCCGGCAGGGCCGGCGGAAGACCCGCTGCGCGGCGTACGCGTACAGCGCGAGCGCCTGCGAGCCACGCGCGTCGTCGGATGTCAGCCCGGCCCGCCCGGTCTTGTAGTCGACGATCACCGCCTCCGGGCCGTCCGGGCCGGTCCGGGCGTCGATCCGGTCGGCCCGACCGTTGAAGGCCAGCACCGCCGTCTTCGCCGCCACCACCCGTTCGACGCCGAGCGGCTCGACGTTCGGGTCAAGCTGCTCCAGGTACGCCTCCAGCCACTGCAGGGCCTGCCGGTACGCGGCGCGTTCCTGCTCCTCGTCGCGGTACCCGTCGCGCACCCAGGTGCCCTTGAGCAGGGCTGCCGCCGCCTCCGGGCGGCGCTGCTGCACCGGGCGGGCGAACCAGGCCCGCAGCGCGGTGTGCACGCTGGCGCCGAGTGAGTTGTGCGCCCACGGCGGGCCTTTGGGCGGCGCCGGCCGGTCGACGTAGCTGTAGCGGAAGCGACGGGGACAGTCCACGAACGCGGCCAGCTTGCTCGGCGTACAGACGAAGAGCCGCTCGGGCATACCGTCGAAACCGAGCTGCTCGGCCTGGGCGGGACGGGCACCCTTGGCCGGACGGGCGGCGCCGGAGGGCCGCCGGCCCGACGGGGAGGAAGGTCGGGACACGTCCCCGATCCTGCCACGGGACCGCCGACGGTCAGCCGGCGGCCACATAGGAGCGGACAAAGGCGGCGACGGCGTCGGCGATCAGCTGGACTGCGATCGCGGCGAGCAGCAGGCCGGCGATCCGGGTCAGCACCTCGATGCCGCCCGGCCGGAGCACCTTGACGATGCCGCCGGAGAACCGCAACGTCAGCCAGACCACCACCATCACCGCGACGATGCCGAGCGCGATCGCCAGATGGTCGGCGACGGTCTCGGCACGCTGCACGAACAGCATGGTCGCCACGATCGCACCCGGACCAGCCAGCAGCGGGGTGCCCAGCGGGACCAACGCGATGTTGGACGTCGCCTGCTGGCCCGGGTCGTCGGCCTTGCCGGTGAGCAGTTCCAGCGCCACCAGGATGAGCAACAGTCCGCCCGCGGCCTGCAGCGCCGGCAACTCGATGTGCAGGTAGGCGAGCAGCGTCTGCCCGGCGACCGCGAAGACCACGATCACGCCGAGGGCCAGCGCCACCGCTTGCCAGGCGGCCCGACGGCGTTCCCGGACCGGCAACGCTCCGGTGAGTGCGAGGAAGATCGGCACCATGCCGGGCGGATCGGTGATCACCAGCAGGGTCACGAAGACCTCGCCGAACAGCTTGAAGCTCACCAGGTCAACCTAGTGACCGACGAATCGCCGGTCCGGACGGGGCAGGACCGGATCCTTGGTCGCGCTCAGCACCCGGGTCCTGGTCGGGGTCAGATCGGTGGTACGCCGTGAGCCGCCGCCACCAGCCGTTCGTACGCCGCCGCAGTGGTGGTGTGCTCGCCCAGCCGGACCGTCTTGTGGCTGCCGTGGTAGTCGGAGGAACCGGTGGCGACCAGCCCGAGCCCGTCGGCGAGCCGGCGTACGTGTGCCCGCTGGTCCGGCCGGTGATCGGCGTGGTCAGCCTCCAGGCCGGTCAGCCCGGCCGCCGCCAGGTCGGCGACCATGCTGTCCGGCACGGTCCGCCCTCGCTTGGTCGCGGCCGGGTGGGCGAAAACCGTGACCCCGCCCGCCTCGTGCACCAGCCGGACGGCGGCGAAGACGTCGAGGTCGTCCTTTGGCAGCCGGTAACGCTGGCCGAGCCATTCCGGCCGGAACGCCTCGTCGGTGTCGGCGACCAGGCCGGCCCGGATCAGGGCCTGGGCGATGTGCGGCCGGCCGACGGAGCCGCCGGCGGCGTAGCCGAGCACCGCGTCCCAGCTGATGTCGAAGCCGTCGGCGCGCAGCCGGTCAACGATACGCTCGCCGCGTACCGCCCGGGCCGCCCGGATCCGGTCCAGCTCGGCGGTCAACGGAGCGTAGGTCGGATCGAACAGGTAGCCGAGCAGGTGCAGCGGGATGGACGGCTCGGTGCCGTACCACCGGCAGGAGATCTCGGCGCCCCGGATCAGCGTGAGCCCGGGCGGGCGGGCCGCGGCCGCCGGTGCCCAGCCGGCGGTGGTGTCATGGTCGGTGAGTGCCAGCACCGTGAGACCTGCGGCGCTGGCCTGCCGGACCAGGTCCGCCGGATCGACGGTGCCGTCGCTGGCGGTGGAATGGGTGTGCAGGTCGATCCGGCTGTCGACAGTCATCGGCGGTCCGGGGCACCGGCGACCAGCACCGGTTCGGCGTCGACGGCGGTCGAGGCTGGTACGGCGATGTGCTCCACCGCTCCACCCTGGCCAGTGCTGATCCGGTCCACGTTGATCTGGACCAACTGGTTGACGCCGGCCGCGTGCACCACGCTGTCCTGATCCACCCAGACGGTGCTGCCGGCAAGCCGCTGCCCGGCTTCCCGCACCGCGCCGATCTGGTCGTCGAAGACCTGGTTCAGGTCGACGAGCAGGGCCAGCTCCGGCTCGCTGGCCGCCCGCGCGTCCGCGACTCCGTTGGCTACCAGCCACCTGCCGTCCGCGGAGACCGCTCCCCGGCCGTCTCCGGTCAACGGCACCGTACAGGCGGTCTTCACCGCGGTGAGGCCCTGTTCGACATCCAGCAGGGCCAGGCAGGGACCGCCGGACGCATCGTGCACCTGGGCGACGACGGTCTGTCCGTCCGGCAACGCGCCGTACACGACACTGGCTGTCTCGCTCCAGCTGGTCCCCTCACCCTGGCCGGGCCGCCAGACGCCGTAGCCGCGGCGCCGCTCGCCGCCTCCCTCGCGTTCCAGCAGTACGGCGTCGCCGGCGAAGCCGACCGGCCGGCTCTGCTCCGGTGCCCGACCGCGTCTGGCGCCGGCCAGCTCACCGTGCACCACCGAGGCCACGGTCAGCTCGGCGCCGTGCCGCCAGGCGATCCGGGTACCGACCGGATCGACCGCAACCGCGTCGACACCGGCCAGTACCACCTGCGGAGCGGTGTCGGGGGCCACGAACCACACTCCGGCCGCACCGTCTGCCGATGTCTCGGTAACGACGAGCCAACCGTCCGCCAACCGGCTGGCCTGGGCGACGCCACCGATCTGGGCGAGGTCCATCCGCTGGCCGTCGACGGTGTGCAGTTCGCCGGCCACCACGAGGTCGACCGGAGGTGCCTGGGTGGCGGCCAGCGGTTGACTGCGCAGGTCTTCACTGAACGGCAGCGGGGCAGCCGGAGCGGCCGGGGTGCTGGCTGCGACGTCCCCGCCGGTCACCGCCAGCGGTTCAGCCAGGGTCGGCGGTTCCAAGCCGTCAACGACCAGCAGATGGCTACTGGCGACGCCGGCGGTGGCGAACAGGCAGAGACCGACCGCCGCAGCGGCTCCGTTGCGGGCCCGGCGGGACCGCCGGGCCCGACGCACCGCGCGGTCGGCGAGATCGGCGACCGCGGGTGGGTCGACGGCCTGGTCGCTAAGGCACTGCCGCAGCGCTCGCTCAAGGTCGTCGGTCGCCACGACAGATGGACGCCGCCGTGTCGGTGGAAGGTTGTCGCTGGGCGGTCCGGAAAGGGGAGTCACCGGTTCGCTACACCACTACTCGGGTGGATCGGACCGGTGCCGCCTGGGTCGGTGCCGGCAGCGGGCGGGCGGTGGTCGGCACCGCCACGGCGGGCCGGGTTGGGCGGGATGTGACTGTGGCCGGAGCGAGGTGTGGTTCCTCGGCGGCGAGCCGTTTGCGCAGCGTGCCGAGCGCCCGGGAAGTCTGACTCTTCACCGTGCCCGGTGAGATGTTCAACAGCGCGGCGGTCTGGGCCTCGGAGAGGTCTTCGTAGTAGCGCAGTACCAGTACCGCACGTTGCCGGGCTGGCAACGCCTTGACATGGCGCCAGAGCACGTCCCGGTCCAGCTGCTGTTGGATGAGGTCCGGGCCGGCCCGTTCCGGCAGCGTCTCCGTGGGACGTTCACCGTGCCAGCGTCGACGCCACCAACTGGTCGCGGTGTTGACCAGCACCCGGCGGGCGTACGGCTCGACCGCCTCGATCTGGCCGAGCCGCTTCCAGGCCAGGTACGTCTTGGTCAGCGCGGTCTGCAGCAGGTCCTCGGCGGTCGCCCAGTCACCGGCGAGCAGATAGGCGGTACGCAGCAGCGCCCCGGAACGGGATGCGACGAACTCGCGGAAGTCCTCCTCCACGGAGTCCCTGGGCGTCATCGGCTACCTCCCCCGTCGCCGGACACGGTACGCCGGACAGGACGGTGTCGGGGTCGGACCGACCGGTGGCGGGGCCGGGCGGAGGGACGCAACCGCGACGCCGTCACGCTCCGTCTTCCGCCTTGGCGGCGGCTTCGTCCTTGCTCAACCGTGCCTCCACAGCCTGCGGCTCGTACATCTCCTCGACCACCCGGAGGTAGAGCTCGTTCGGGTTCGGCAGGTGCTTGACCTCGCGTAGCGCCTGCTCTTGGCCGGCCGACTCGAGAATGAACGTGCCGTAGTTGAGGAAGCGGCCGAGCGGTGACTGCTCGTACTTCATGTCGGTCACCCGCAGCAGCGGCATCATCGCCACGTTACGGGTGACGATGCCGTTCACCACCATCACCCGCTTGTTGGTGAGAATGAAGCGGTCGAACCACCAGTCGGCGATCTTCCAGCCGACCCAGCCGAGCACACCGAGCCAGAGCAGCACCGCCACCGTGGTCAGCCCACCGACGTCCTGCCCGGCGAGAAAGCCGGAGAGGTAGCCGAGGACGAAGGTCGCGACCACCCCGATCAGCAGTGGGGTGATCAGGTGGATCCAGTGCCGTTTCCACTCGCCCCGGTAGCGTTCGGTGGGGAAGAGGTACCGCGCGACCAGCGGGGTCGGCTCGTCCTCAAGTGGCAGCACCCGGCGCGGCTGCACCGGCATGCCGGAGGCGTCGACCTGCAGGCCGGCAAGCTCGTCGGCGGAGATGTCCGGCGGCGAGTAACTGATGATCGGCTCGTCGGGCACCTGGCGGGTGCCACCACCGGACCGGCCGCCGTAACCGGCGCTGCTGGCGTACGCCGGACCATCCGAGTACGCCGGACCATCCCCGTAGGACGGCCCCGCACCGAAGTGGGGGCCGTCCTCCGGATGGATCTGCGGAATCGGCTCGGTGTCGCGTTGACGGCGCCGGCGTGCGGCCTCGTCGTCAGCGTCGGGGGGCTCGGAGGGGTTGCCCATGGGCGACTAGGCCACGAGGCTGGTGAAGAAGTCGCCGAACCCTTGCGCTATGTCGACGATCCCGCCGCCCACCGACTTGAACACGTCGGCCGCCGAGTCAGGCCGGAACGCGACGAAGAAAATCAGGAACGCGATTCCGCCCCAGGTGAGGACCTTCTTGACCATTGCGGGCCATCCCCCTCCGTGTGGCGCGCCGCGACGCTCGTCCCGGCGTTACTAGAATATCAGCCCATCGTCCCACGGTGGTGTAGTTGATCGTGGGAAAAGGTGTTCACGCTTTCCCGTGCAGGTACGGCGACGGCGCGCCGTACACGATCCCGGCCGGCACCTCCTCGGACAGGTCGTGCAGGACGATCTCCTCGGCCAGCAGGTAGCCGGCGTTCGCCGGCCAGGCCACTGCGTACAGCCACAGGCCGCGCGCCTCGCCGACGTAGGCACAGCGGTCCGGCTCGGCCGGAATCGACCACAAGGGAGTCGGATGTCCACCAGCCCGCAACTTGGCGTGCGGACCGCCACCGCCCGGACCGCTACCGCCGGTGGATCGACGGTCACCGACCGCCGGCCGGTCACCGAGCACTCCGGCCAGCAACTGCCCGGGATCCGGGCCGGGTAGCCCGGCGAACCGGGTGCCCAGACCCACCCCGGGCTCCTCGGCCACCAGCACCAGATCTGCCGGCCCGCCGGAGACCGGAGCGGGGCCGCTGAACGCGGTGACCGTCGCCCGGACCGCCTCCCGGTCGTCGCCGACCCAGCCGACACCGGTCAACGTCCAGCCTGCCAGCAGCGGCCAGATCGCCCACAGTGGCACCGGCACGGCCGCACCCGGCCCGGCGGTGGCCAGCAGCCGGTGCGCCACACTCGCGACGATCTCGGCCCCGATGTGCTCGGCGACGTGCAGCGGGGGCACCGGCCCGCAACCGTCACAGCGGGACTCGGTGTGCATCAGGTCAGGCGGCCGCACCGGGCCTCCGCAGCGAGGACAGCTCACCATCACACCCACGCCACCCACGTTGCTCGCCGCGCCGCTCCCCCGTCAAGCGAACCGGCTTTTTCAGTCGTTCTTTCCCTCTGTCGCGGGTCGGTACGCCCACCTGGCCAGGACCTTCGCCGCTACCGCCCGAGTCCACCCGGCCTCAGCCCGGTCGACGCGGCTGCCGTCCGGCCCGTGCGCGGCTACCGCCGGGTCGGTGCCGGTGGCCCGGCGGGGTCCGGCGGTGGCCCGGCGTGCGCCTGGATCCACGCGTGCATCGCGATGCCGCTCGCCACGCCGGCGTTGATCGACCGGGTGGAACCGTACTGGGCGATCGAGAACAGCAGCTCGCAGCCGGCCCGGGCGTCGTCGGACAGACCGGGGCCCTCCTGTCCGAACAGCAGGACGCAGCGGCGCGGCAACCGTACCGTCTCGATCGGCCGGGAACCGGCCAAATTGTCGATCCCGACGACCGGCAGTCGGAGCCGACCTGCCCAGGCCAGCAGACCGGCGATGTCGGCGTGGTGGCGGACGTGCTGGTACCGGTCGGTGACCATGGCACCCCGGCGGTTCCACCGACGCCGCCCGACGATGTGCACCTCGGCGGCGAGAAAGGCGTTCGCGTTACGGACCACCGTGCCGATGTTCAGGTCGTGCTGCCAGTTCTCGATCGCCACATGGAACGAGTGCCGGCGCTGGTCGAGGTCGGCGACGATCGACTCGCGGCGCCAGTACCGGTAACGGTCGACGACGTTGCGGCGGTCCCCGGCGGCGAGCAGTTCGGGGTCGTAACGTGGGTCCGAGGGCCAGTCACCGGGCCACGGGCCGACGCCGATCTGCGCCACGTCGGCCCGGGCGTCGTCACTGACTCCGTCGCCGACCGGCGGACCCGACCGCGCTGCGCTCTGCCACTGTTCCACGCTCTGCAGAGCCTACGGACCCGTCACACCGGCACCGGGATGCGGGACGTCGCGCCCCAGGGGCGACCGGTGGGCCGGTGGCCGCGCGTCCCCGCGCTCCTGGACGGGCCTCGTTTCCGGGCCTGGACGCAATGAACGGCGGGGCCCTCCCCGGCACCCGCCGTCCACGCTCTGATGTCTTGAGATTCTGCCGGACCCACCCCGGCTCGGGAAGGGCAGGAGCGGAGACGGAAGTCACAGTTATCGTTTTGTTACGTTACAGTGAGTAGTCAAATCGAAGACCCAACCGATCCACCAGCGGCGGTGTTTGTCCTAGTCACCCCGCCACTTTTCGATGAAACCGGGCACCACCTGCAAGAACTGCTGGAAACGCTCCCATCACGATGAGTGACCGCGAGTTGGCGCGTTTCGCGAGGTATCGATCGGGAATGCCGTAGCACGCAGAGCGGTTTCCCACGGTAGACCGGGGAATCACGGCCCCACATCTGGCGATCGGAGACATCGATGGCAACCGCTGAGCTAACCGCCGAGAACTTCGACGAGGTAACCTCCGGCGACGGCATCGTCCTGGTTGATTTCTGGGCGAGTTGGTGCAAACCCTGCGTGCGGTTCGCGCCCGTCTACGAGCGCTCGTCCGAGAAGCACACCGACATCACCTTCGGCAAGGTGGACACCGAGGCGCAGCAGGCGCTCGCCGCCAAGTTCGACATCCGGTCAATCCCGACGATCATGGCCATCCGCGACGGCGTCGTCGTCTTCGCGCAGCCCGGCGCGCTCCCGGAGTCCGCATTGGAGTCGCTGATCGAGCAGGTCAGGGCGCTCGACATGGACGACGTTCGCAAGCAGCTGGCATCGCACAACCACTGACCGTGCACGGTCAGGGCGGGCTACCGGTCGCCGACCGCTGACCGGTAGCCCGCGACCGTGGCCGCCAGCACCTGGGCTCCCGGTCGCTGCCACACCAGCTCGTGGAACACCTCGACCTCCACCGGCCCGGTGTAGCCGGCCGCGTCCACCGCCGTGGCGAACCTGCCGAGGTCGATGCAGCCGGAGCCCGGCAGACCGCGTCCCAGCAGGACCCCCGCCGGCAGCGGGGTGATCCAGTCGGCGAGTTGGAAGCAGGCGATCCGACCGGCCCGACCGGCCCGCTCGATCTGCGCCCACACCTGGTCGTCCCACCACACGTGGTAGGTGTCGACCACCACGCCGACCGCCTCCGCCGGGTACGGCTCAGCGAGATCCAGCGCCTGGCCGAGCGTCGACACCACGCACCGGTCGGCGCAGAACATCGGATGCAACGGCTCGATCGCCAGGGTCACCCCGGCCTGCAACGCGTACGGAACCAGTCGGCCGACCGCGTCACCGACCCGGGCCCGGGCACCATCCAGATCTCGGCCGTCCTGGCCGCCCGAGACCAGCACGAGGACCGGGGCGCCGAGTTCGGCGGCCTCGTCGATGGCGCGCCGGTTGTCGTCGTACCAGTCGTCCGAGCCGAAAAAGCCGCCCCGGCACAGCGAGGTGACCGGCAGACCGGCACCCCGGCACAGTTCGGCGGTGCGGCGCAGTCCGTACGCGGCGGTCTCCTCGCGCCACAGGCCGACCCCGCGGACCCCGACGGCGACGCAGCCGGCGACCAGCTCCGGCAGCGGCCAGCGTCGGGTGGTCGCCGCGTTGAGCGCGAACCGGGGCGGCACCGGCCCGACACCGGCCGCCGGTACCTCGATCCCGGCGAACGGGTCACTCACCGGTCAGCTCCGGCACCTCGATCCGCCGGCCCTCCCGTGCCGACCGCAGGCCCAGTTCGGCGAGCTGCACCCCCCGCGCGCCGGCCCACAGGTCCCAGCCGTACGGGGCGTCCTCGACGACGTGCCGCAGGAAAAGCTCCCACTGCGCCTTGAACCCGTTGTCGAACTCCTCGTTGTCGGGCACCGTCTGCCACTGCGCGCGGAACTCCTCGGTGACCGGCAGGTCCGGGTTCCACACTGGTTTCGGCGTGGTCGAGCGGTGCTGGACCCGGCAGTCGCGCAACCCGGCGACCGCACTGCCCTCGGTGCCGTCCACCTGGAACTCCACCAGTTCGTCGCGGTACACCCGGACCGCCCAGGACGAGTTGATCTGGGCGATGATCCGGCCACCGTCGGGCCCCGGCCGGTCGATCTCGAAGATGCCGTACGCGGCGTCGTCCGCCGTGGCGTCGTACGGTTCGCCCGACTCGTCCCAGCGGCGGTCGACGTGAGTGGCCACCTGCGCGGTCACCGACGTCACCCGGCCGAAGATCTGCTCCAGCACGTAGTGCCAGTGCGGGAACATGTCCACGGTGATCCCGCCGCCGTCCGCCGCCCGGTAGTTCCACGACGGCCGCTGCGCGGACTGCCAGTCCCCCTCGAACACCCAGTAGCCGAATTCGCCGCGTACCGACAGGATCCGGCCGAAGAAGCCGCCCTTGACCAGCCGATCGAGCTTACGCAGGCCGGGCAGGAACAGCTTGTCCTGCACGACACCGTGCTTGATCCCGGCCGCGTCGGCGAGCCGGGCCAGGTCGACCGCACCGGCCAGATCCTCGGCGGTGGGCTTCTCGGTGTAGATGTGTTTGCCCGCCTCGATCGCCAGCCGCAGCGACTTCTCCCGCTGCGCGGTGACCTGCGCGTCGAAGTAGATCTGCAGGTCGGGGCGGGCCATCGCGGCGGCGAGATCGGTGGTCCACTCGGTGAGGCCGTGCCGGTCGGCGACTTCACGCAGCTTGTTCTCGTTCCGCCCGACCAGCACTGGTTCCGGCCACAGCCGGGTGCCGTCGGCCAGCAACAGTCCACCTTGGTCCCGGATGGCGAGCAAGGACCGGACCAGGTGCTGCCGGTATCCCATCCGACCGGTGACACCGTTGAGGATGATCCCGATGGTGGTGCGGGCCATGCCTCGCCTCCTTCGACTTGGTGGTGGTGGGAGTTCGTGCTAGCGAGCTGTGCTAGCGAGAAAGTTGGGCTGGCGGGAAGTGTCAGGTGTCCGGCGCAGGTCAGCGAGGCAGTGGGAACCCCTGAGGTAAGCGCTTTCCGGCGTACGCTACTGCCTCTCCACGGCGTTCGGCAAGGGCTTTCCCGGCTCACCGCCGGCCAGTCACGCTATCCTCACCGCAAGCATTCCGGGCCGCGCACAATGCCGCGAGCCTCCGGCCTGGCCGGCTCCCGCTCCGCTGCGGGAGCCCGGGAAAGGAGCGGGTCGTGGCCACACTGGCCGATGTCGCGAAGCGCGCCGGCGTGTCCCCGGCCACCGCCTCGCGGATCATCAACGGCAGCAGCAAACCGGTCACCGAAGCCCTGCGCGAGCGGGTACTGGCTGCGGTCGAGGAGCTGCAGTACGTCCCGAACGCCCACGCGCAGTCACTGGCCCGGTCGCACCGCAGCGCAATCGGCGTCATCGTGCACGACGTGTCCGACCCGTACTTCGCGGAGATCACCCGCGGCCTGCAACGGGTGGCGACCGAACACGGCCGGCTGGTGATCATCTGCAACAGCTACCGGGACCCGGACAAGGAACTGCAGTACGTCGAGCTGCTCCGCGCCCACCAGGTGGCGGCGATCGTCCTCGCCGGATCCGGCTACCACGACGAAGCGTTCACCGCGACGCTCGCCGGCAAGCTGCGGGTGTACGAGCGCACCGGCGGGCGGGTGGCGGTGATCGGCCGGCACGAGCATGCCGGCGACGCAGTGGTGCCGGACAACGAGATGGGCGGCTACCTGCTCGGCGCCGAGCTCCACTCCCTCGGGCACACCAACTTCGGGGTCGTCGCCGGGCCGAAGGCGCTGACCACCACCACCGACCGGCTCGCCGGGCTGCGTCGGGCCGCCCGCGAACACGGTCAGAAGCTGCCGGCCCGGCGGGTGGCGTACGCCGACTTCGACCGGGCCAGTGGCGCCGCCGCGGCGGCCAGCCTGCTGGATGCCGAGCCCGGACTGACCGCGATCGCGGCACTGAACGACTCGATGGCGATCGGCGTACTGGCGCTGCTGCGCTCCCGCGGCATCGTCGTGCCCGGCCAGTTCAGCGTGGTCGGCTTCGACGACATGCCGGTCGCCCGGGATGTCACCCCGGCGCTGACCACCGTACGGCTGCCGCTGGCCGAAATGGGCGCCCGGGCGATGACGCTGGCGCTGCAGTCGTCCGGCGGGGCACGCCCACCGCTCATCGAGGAGATCGGCGCCGAGCTCGTCCGCCGGGACAGCGCCGGGCCGCCCCGGACCGGTGGGAGCTGACCACCGCGGACCAGTGCGATCCGACCGGCACGGACCTGGGTGATCCGACCGGCACGGACCTGGGTGATCCGACCGGCCCGCCGACTTGCTCCGGCGTCGCACATATGTTCGAATGATGGCCATGCGTTGGGACACCTTGTCGGCTCCCCCCGACCAGCAGGTCCCTCCGGGGGCAGCGCCGGCGGCTCCACCCCTGCCGCTGGCGCTGCCCGAGGCCGTGCAGCGCACCTTCGACACGCCCGGCTTCGCCGGGATGACCTTCTACGAGATCCACGCCCGGTCGATCATCAACCGGGTACGCGGCTCCGGCCGCGTCCCGTTCGAGTGGACCGTCAACCCGTACCGCGGCTGCGGCCACGCCTGCACATACTGCTTCGCCCGAAACACCCACACCTACCTGGACCTCGACGCCGGCCTCGACTTCGACACGAAGATCGTCGTGAAGGTCAACGCCGCGGCGCTGCTCCGCCGGGAGCTGGCCGCCCCCGGCTGGTCGGGCGGGCCGATCGCGATGGGCACCAACGTCGACTGCTACCAGCGCGCCGAGGGACGCTACCGGCTGATGCCCGGAATCATCGACGCGCTGAGTGCCGCCGCCAATCCGTTCTCGATCCTCACCAAGGGCACGTTGATCCTGCGGGATCTGCCGCTGCTGCGCCGGGCCGCCCAGGTCACCCGGGTCAGCCTGGCCATGTCGGTCGGGTTCGTCGACGAGCCCCTGTGGCGGGCGGTCGAGCCCGGCGCGCCGAGCCCGTCCCGACGACTCGACACGGTCCGCGCGTTGACCGACGCCGGCTTCGACGTCGGGGTGCTGATGGCGCCGATCCTGCCCGGGCTGACCGACGACGCGGAGTCGATCGAGGCCACCGTCGGCGCGATCGCCCGGGCCGGCGCGGTCAGCGTCACCCCGCTGCCGCTGCATCTGCGCCCCGGCGCCCGCGAGTGGTACGCCGCCTGGCTTGGCCGGACCCGCCCCGATCTCGTCCCGCGTTATCGGGCGCTGTTCCGCTCCGGATCCTACCTGCCGCAGGCGTACCAGCGAGAGGTCGTGGGCCGGGTGCGGATGGCCGCCCGCCGGCACGGCCTGTCCCCGACCGGGCCGGGTGCCGCCCGCCGGATCGACGAGGCGGACGGCGTCACCGGGAACTAGGCTCGACGGGTGAGGACTCCGCAACAGATCCTGGCCGACGCGCGGACCATCGCCGTCGTCGGCGCGTCACGTGACCCGGCGAAGTCGGCGCACAGCGTGCCGGCGCAGCTCATCCGCTACGGCTGGCGGGTCATTCCGGTCAACCCGCACGTCGCCGAGATCTTCGGTCAGCCGACCTACCCGAGCCTCGCCGAGCTCGACGTACCGGTCGATCTGGTCAACGTCTTCCGGCCGGTACCGGAGGCCGTCGAGGTGGTACGTGCCGCGGTGCGGATCGGCGCCCCCGCCGTGTGGCTGCAGAGCGGGATCGCCTCGCCGGTCGCCCGCGACATCGCCGCCGCGGCCGGTATCGACTACGTCGAGGACCGGTGCACGGCCGTCGAACGAGCCCTCGGTGGCCTCACCCGGACCGGCTGACCCGATCAGCGGTACTCGGCCTCCCGGACGCTGTTGCCACCGTCGACGACGAGCATCTGGCCGGTGATGTAGGAGGCGGCCGGCGAGCAGAAGAAGGCGATGGCCGCGGCCACCTCGTCCGGGGTGCCGGGACGGCCGATCGGCGTACCCATGCCCTGCTTGAGCTCGGTGACCGTCGACGCGGCCGTGTAGATCGTGCCCGGTGCGACCGCGTTGACGGTCACGCCGTCGGCGACCATCTCCATCGCCAGCGCCCGGGTGAGCCCGACCACGCCGGCCTTCGCAGCCGCGTACCCCGCCTCGGTGGGCAGCGCGTTGACCGGCCCGGCGGTGGCTGCCAGGTTGACGATCCGACCCCAGCCACGCTCCGACATCCCACCGATGAAGGCCCGGCTGCACAGGAACGCGGTGGTGAGGTTACGGTCGATCTCCGCCCGCCACTCCTCGAAGGTGAGCTGGGCCACCGGCCGCAACACCTCCGGGCTTGCCCGACTGGCCAGCCCTGCGTTGTTGACCAGTACCTCCACGTCGCCCAACTGTTCGGACACCGCGTCCGCCAACGCGCCGACCTCGGCCTCGTCGGTCAGATCCGCGACGAACCCGGTCGCGCCGAGCTCCGCCGCCCGCTCGTGGATCCGCCGGGTGGTGGAGACGATCGCCACCCGGGCGCCGAGCTCGCCGAGCCGTCGGGCCGTGGCGAAACCGATCCCGTCCGAGCTGCCAGCACCGGTCACCAGTGCGACCCGGCCGTCAAGACGCAACGTGCCGAGCTCAGGTGCCGGCCCGGCCGCACCGTCCGGATCCGTCCCGGCCCGTTCCGGACCGGACGCGACGGCGGCCGAGCGCTGGTCCGACCCGGGGCGCAGGGTGGCGACCGGGGACGGGGGTGGGCCGGCGTCCTGTCCAGCGCTGCCGATCACGGCTCGTACGTCAGAAACCATGGACTGATCCTGCCCGCTTGCGCCGTCGCGGGCAACGACGCCGCCCATGAGCGGTTCGCCGGTACCGACTACTGTGATCGGGCGAACCCTCCCGCAGAGAGACCACCGCCGATGAGCCAACCCCAGCAGCCGGGCAACTGGAGCGATCCGTCCTGGCCGAGCCACCACTCGCCGGCCGGCTACCCGGCGACCGGCTACCCGCCTGCCGGGTACGCCGCGCCGGGCTACCCGTATCCGCCGCCCGCCCCGATGCCGATGAACGGCCGGGCGATCGCCGCGCTGGTCCTCGGCGTCCTCGGCATCGTCGGGCTGTGCGGCTACCTGGTGCCCGGGTTGATCGGCATCGTCGGCGCGCTGCTCGGGCACTCCGCCCGGCGTCAGATCCGCACCGCGGCCGAGCAGGGTCGTCCGGAGCAGGGCGACGGGATGGCACTGGCCGGGGTGATCACCGGCTGGATCGCCTTCGGTCTCGGGCTGGCCGGGGCGGTTCTCGTCACGATCGCGATCGCAGCCAGCATCAGCCAGAGCTAGCAGCAGCCGGGCCCACAGAAGGAGATCCGGGTGAAGGAGCCAGACGTCGGCGGCCAGATCCGCCCGCCAGCACCGCAGTCCCCGTCGGCCGGCGCCGGGCCGGCACCGGCCGACGGACAACCGCCACGCGGCGAGCTACCGCCGCCGGGCCAGTACCCGCCACCGGGCAATCCGGCCGGCGGGTACCCGTACGGCGGGTACCCGTACGGCTACGTCGCGCCGCAACCGACGAACAGCATGGCACTCGCGTCGTTCATCGTGTCGCTGGTCAGCCTGTTCAGCTGCCCGCTGCTCGGTGGGATCGCGGTCTACCTCGGGCGCCGGGGCCGCGACGAGATTCACCGGACCGGCCAGCAGGGCGACGGGCTCGCCCAGGCCGGCGTGATCATCGGCTGGTGCGGGGTCGGCTTCGGGGTGCTGATTGCACTGTTCACGGTGGTCTACTT